>JAHCJT010000058.1 GCA_026126245.1 Alphaproteobacteria bacterium | reverse complement strand
CACCGCGATGTAGACGATGCCGAACGCCGCCAGCGACGTCGCGACGGCGGGTGCCGCGATCGGCGAGGCGGCATCGGCCGTGCGCAGCAGGCCATAGACGACGTAGGGCTGGCGACCGACCTCGGTGGTGAGCCATCCGGCCAGCACCGCGACGAAGCCGGACGGTCCCATGGCGATGGCGGCGCGATGCAGCCACCGCGCGGCATACAATTCGCCGCGCCAGCGCTGCCACAGGCTCCACAATCCCAGTCCGACCATCAGCAGGCCGATGCCGACCATGACGCGGAACGACCAGAACAGGATCAGCGCATTGGGCCGGTCGGACGGCGGCCATGCCTTGAGACCCTTGATCTCGCCGTCCCAGTCGTGCGTCAGGATCAGGCTGCCCAGCCGCGGCACCTCGAGGGCGTAGCGCGTCGTCTCCGCCGTCATGTCGGGCAGGCCGAACAGCAGCAGCGGTGCGCCGAGCTGCGTCTCGAAGTGACCTTCCATGGCGGCGATCTTGGCCGGCTGGTGCTCAAGCGTGTTGAGCCCATGCAGGTCGCCGGCCGCGATCTGCAGCGGCGCAACCAGCGTCGCCATCCACATCGCCATCGAGAACATCACGCGTGCCGGCGCGTTGAGGCGATCGCGCAGCAGGTGCCAGGCGCCGACCGCGCCGACCACCAGCGCCGTCGTCAGGTAGGCGGCCAGCACCATGTGCACGAGGCGATAGGGGAACGACGGATTGAAGATGATCTGCCACCAGTCGGCCGGCAGGTACTGGCCGTTGGCGCCGATGGTGTAGCCGGCCGGCGTCTGCATCCAGCTGTTGGCCGAGAGAATCCAGAAGGCCGAGATCAGCGTGCCGGTCGCCACCATCAGGGTGGCGAAGAAGTGCAGGCCGCGGCCGACACGGTTCAGGCCGAACAGCATCACGCCGAGAAAGCCGGCCTCGAGGAAGAACGCGGTCAGCACCTCGTAGCCCATCAGCGGGCCCAGCACGGGACCGGTGCGGTCGGCGAACACGCCCCAGTTGGTGCCGAACTGGTAGCTCATCACCACGCCCGAGACGACGCCCATGCCGAAGACGAGCGCGAAGATCTTCAGCCAGTAGCGGAAGACGCCGAGGTAGACCTCGCGGCCGGTCCACAACCACAGGCCTTCCAGCACCGCCAGATAGCTTGCCAGCCCGATCGACAGGGCCGGGAAGACGATGTGGAAGGCGATGACGAAGGCGAACTGCAGGCGCGCCAGCATCAGCGCATCGAAGAGATCGGCCATGCCGTCACCCCGGCGCGTGGTTGTGCGTTGCGGACGCCCGTTACATAGGATGCCGGCCGGCGTACAGCGCGGGACCCGATGTCGCGGCGCCGTTGCGTCGCAGCGGACGCACCATCAGCCGCGTATCCTGCGGGGCAATGTCTGCGCCGTCGCGGTACCACTCAGGACGGGTGGCGCGGACGCTGCGGCGGCAACTGTGCACCCCGCCTCTCTCGAAGCAGGGTCTTTTCGTCGTCGATCAGAAACTGGGGTACTGGTCGTCGCCGACCTTTTCCATCCAGTCGACGACACGGCCGTTCAGCGCCTCCTGGATGGCGATATGGGTCATGGACGTGGTCGCCTTGGCGCCGTGCCAATGCTTTTCGTTTGGCGCGGTCCAGATGACATCGCCCGGCTTGATTTCCTCGACGGGGCCGCCCCAGCACTGCACCCAGCCGCAGCCTGCGGTCACGATCAGCGTCTGGCCCAGCGGATGCGAATGCCAGGCCGTGCGCGCACCCGGCTCGAACGTGACGCTGGCACCATTGGTACGCGCGGGGTCGCGCGCCTGGAACAGCGGGTCGATGCGGACCGTGCCGGTGAACCAGTCCGCCGGGCCCTTGCCGGCAGGCTGCGAACCGTTGCGTCTGATCTCCATGATCGCTCTCCTACCGCGGCTCGAGCCGTAACGTGGTCGCCAGCAGATCCGGCCGCACCGTCGCCTGCGCATAAGAACTGGCGCCGTACTTCGTCAGGTATGCGCGGCTGGCGCGCAGCGCGGCGTCCTTGTCGTTTGCCGGCATGGCCTGCACGGCCAGCTGCCGGCCGCCGAACTCGAGCGTGGCCGGGCCGCCCGCCGCAAGGTCCCTGTACCAGCGGCCGTTGGTGCCGCGGAACGAGCGGACGAAGACATCGCCCTCGGCCACCACGACCCAAATCACCACGGCGGATCGCGGGTGCCGCTGCGTCCGGATCGAAACCTCCTGCACGTCGCCCAACGCGCGCAGGGTATTGGCGTCGAAACTCGTCATGGCGTCATCCTTCGCAGTGACGCAGAACCGCCCATGCCGCCGCCTCTCGCAGGGCCCCAAATTAAGGCGCGCGGCTGTCGCGAGCAGCCGCCATAATCGGCATGAACTTATGAGCGGATTCGATAAATGCACCGCGGAAATCTGGACGACCTGATGGCCTTCCTTGCGGTCGGGCGGGAGCGGAGTTTCACGAAAGCCGCCGCGAAGCTGGGCGTTTCCCAATCCGCGCTCAGCCACACCATACGTCAACTCGAAGCCAGGCTGGGCGTGCGGCTGCTGAGCCGCACGACGCGCAGTGTCGCGCCGACGGAAGCGGGCGAACGCCTGATGCGCAGCGTGGGCCCGCGGCTGGAGGAGATCGACGCCGAGCTTGCCTCGTTGGGCGAGCTTCGCAAGAAGCCCGCCGGCACCGTTCGGATCAATGCCACCGACTACGTGGCCGATACGATTCTGCTGCCGAAGCTTGCCGGGATCTTGCGGGCGTATCCCGATATCAAGGTCGAGATTACCGTCGATCATGGCCTGACCGATATCGTGGCGCAGGGCTACGACGCCGGCGCGCGGATCGGCGAGCAGGTCGCAAAGGACATGATCGCCGTGCGGATCGGGCCGGACTTGCGCATGGCGGTCGTGGGGGCGCCGTCATATTTCAGGACCCGCCCGCGGCCGAAGCGGCCGCAGGACCTGATCGCTCACAACTGCATCAATTTGCGTCTGGCGACCCGCGGCGGCTTGTACGCCTGGGAGTTCGAGAAGGACGGTCGGGTGCTGAACGTGCGCGTCGAAGGTCAGCTTGTGTTCAACACACCCGCTCAGATGCTCAATGCAGCGCTTGGCGGACTGGGTGTGGCCTATGTGCTGGAGGATCTGGCGCGTCCCCACATCGCAAGAGGCCGTCTCAGGCGCGTGCTCGAGGACTGGTGCCCGTCATTTTCGGGCTACCACCTGTACTATCCGAGCCGGCGCCAGTCCTCGGCGGCGTTCGCCCTGCGGGTCGACGCGCTGCGCCACCGGAGCTAGCGCGCGAACTCGGCGGGCGGGCGCAGAGCGCACATCGGCGCGTATCATCGCTGTGACAGCCAGCCGCTTTCGGCCGGCGATCGATCGGCCGGGAGCCGCTTGCGTGTCTTGCGGTGTGTCTAGCCGTTGTCGATCTGATAGCGGAGCCAGACCGCGCCATCGTCCAGCACCTGACTGCTTTTCAATGTCATGGAAGCGACGGGAGCCGGCATGCCGGCCTCGGCGTCGGTCGAGTCGAAGACGCTCGGCGCGCCGTTGGCGCCGTCGACGGCCGGGAGGATCGCCAGGCTCAGTTCGTCGACAAGGCCTGCGCGGAGGAAAGAACCGTTGGCGCCACCGCCGCCCTCAAGCAGCAAGCGCTGGATGCCCAGCTCGCGGTTCAGGATGTCCAGTGCCAGTCCAAGGTCGAGCTCGTGCGTGCCGGCGAAGATGTACGACACGCCATCGCCGCGAAGTCCCTGCAGGTGAGCGTCCGAAACTTGTTGGGTCAGCACAACGATGATCGGATCGCCACCGATGTCAGCGCGACCCCACGCGATCTTGCCGCGCGCATCGAGAACCACCCCATAGGCGCCTGCGTCGCGCTTCGCAATCCAGGGCGAGCGCGGCCAGACCTGACTGGTGTGCGCCGGGTAGGCGTCGCTTTTGGCGAACTCCTGGCCGGTCACGCGACCGACCAGCCAGGCATCACCTTCGAGCTGCTCGTGCAAGCGCTCGAAGGGGCTGGAGGCGCGCGCGCCCTTCGGTCGCCAGCGACTGGGCAGGATTCGCCCGTCGACGCTCGAGACCATGTGGCAGATCACGTGAGGCTTCATGGCTGTCCCTCCCGGCGCTCCGTCCCGCCGCAGTTCCTCGGACCTCGCTCTGCGCCGGGCAACGGCCGTTCATCGGCCGGACGACCGCATCAGTGCGTCGCGATCCCGGGCACCCTGCACCGTGATCCCCACGGCGACGATTTCGATACCACGAAAGTCATGCGGTCCGGGCTCCATCGGGTGATGCCGATGCCCTTGTCGAGGCACGCGGCCGACTGAACGGCCATGCCAGCTGGCCGAGCAGGCCGGCCGGCACCGGCTCGTCGACGCCGAAGCGCGTCGGCGCGTGCGGCGGCACGTAGTAGGTACCGAACAGGATGTCCCACACCGGAAACAGGCCGGCAAAATTGCGATCGCGGCCTTCGCTGGCCGAGGTGTGGTGCCAGCGATGGAAGCGGGGCGAGGCGATGATGGCGCGCAGCGGCCCGAGATCCCAGCCGACATTGGCGTGGATGAAGATCGCCCACAGCGTCAGCAGCGGCGCGGCGCCGGCCAGGACCAGCGGCGCGAATCCCAGGCCCACCGCGACGGCGACCTGCGCAATGCGGGTGAGCAGGTCGTTGACCGGATGCAGACGCACCGAGGACAGCCAGTCGAGCTCGACCGAGCTGTGGTGCACGGCGTGGAAACGCCAGCGCCAGCCGCCATGAAACCAGCGGTGCGTCCAGTAGCCGACGAAATCCATGAGCAGCAGCAGCTCGATGGCCTGCAGCCATGTCGGCTGGCGGCCGATCGGACCGTGGCCGCTCATCAGGCGCTGCGCCGTCGTGCCGTTGGCGAGGATCGCCGCGGCCAGCACCAGCAGGGCGCCGACGGCGAAGCGGGTCACGGCGCGCGTCACCAGCGGCGTGAACAGCCAGTAGACGAGGTCAACCTTCCAGCCGCGTCGCAACACGCGTTGGCCGCGCACGCTGGGCCACAGGCGCTCGAGCGGCATCATGAGCGCGGCCACGATCGCCAGCCCGATGACAATGCCGAGGATGGAAGGCACGTCGGTTCCTTTCGCGGACGGCAGCCCGCTCGCCCTCGCTATACGGGGCAAGGTCGGCAAACCTCCCCGCGCGACAATGCGGGCGCTGCCGCCGCGCGCTAGGCGGCGATTTGCGCCAGCATGTCGGCCAGCGGGCCGGGCGCGGTCACCATCGCATCGTGGCCGGTGGCCAGGGCGACAATCCGCGACTGCGGATTGACTTGCACCAGCCGCTGCGCCTGGGCGTGCGCCATCGCAGCCGGCTTGTTGCAGGCGATGTAAGTCGAGGGGACGCCGTTGGCGAGCGGGTTCTGCAGGATCAGCGGCGGCTCGAAGGTGCCGGCCGGGTGCGGCGTGAGATGGCGCTGCACCCACGCCAGATCGGCGGGGTCGGGAATGCCGAACACCGAGGCCGGCGGCGGCGGCACGGCCGCCGGCCAGCGCGGATCGCGCCCGGCCGGCAGGCCCAGGCGCTGGCCGCTCTCCAGGATCACGGCGTCAAGGAACACCAGGCGCCGCAGGCGCTCGGGCACGCGGTCGGCGACGCCGAGGATGACGGCGCCGGCATAGGAATGCCCGACCAGCACGACGTCCGAAAGGTCCCGCGTGTAGAGCAGGTCGACGACGTCGTCGATGTGAGTGTCGAGCGTGATCGCCTCGCTGAGTTCCGCGACGCGCTCGCCGACGCCGGCCAAAGTCGGCACCTCGACGCGATGGCCCTGCGCCTGGAGCAGTGGCTCCACGCGCGTCCAGCACCAGGCGCCGTGCCAGGCGCCGTGGATCAGCACGAAGGCGCGAGAGGGTTGCTGCGCGTGTGCGACGCTGGCAGCGGCAAGCGGCAGGCCGGCGGCGAGGTGTAGGAACGAGCGACGACGCATGACCCCTCCGTCATGTCTCGGCACGTCGGCGACTTGCGATCGCCGTGCGTGCTCCATCGGAAGAGCAGGATTGGGGCCAAGCATGCGCGGCATCCGTGTGGCCGGCGTCTCACGTTTTTGCGAGCCAGCCTTGCGGCCCATCCGGCATGTCGCCGCTGGCTATTGCGAAAATGTCGGCGCGGTCAGGACCGCATCAGCCCGCAGGTGCAATCGAGTCCGCCGGTGCCGCGCATCGTCGCGACCGGGCCGTCAGTCATGGATCAGACAACATCAGCCACCCGGCGCGGTCCGCCGCCGCTGTTCGCCTATTCGCCATGGGACATCGTGCCCGTGCTGGCGTGCATCGCGCATTTTGCCTTCGTCGTCGGGCTGGTGCTGGCATTCGCGGCGCTGCCGTGGTGGGGCTTCGTGCCGCTGGCGGCGCTGTACGCCGTCTCGATCTCGTGGAACATCAACGGCATCGCGCACAACCATATTCACAATCCGTACTTCTCGTGGGAGCCGCTCAACCGCGCCTTCAGCATGCTGCTGTCCCTGACGCTTGGCTTCACGCAGACCGAGTATCACTACGTCCACCTGCGCCACCACGCCGGCAATTCCGACCGGCCGGGGCCGGACGGCGAGACCGTCGATCCGCTGTCGATCTACCGGCGCGGCGATGACGGCGAGCCGGAGAACGTCTGGGCCTACACCTTCCTCAGCTACTTCCGCGATGCGCCGACCAAGGATTTCAGCGCGATGACCGGCCGGCGCCGGCTCGACGCAGTGTGGTCGCGTGCCGAGATGGCGGCGGTCGTGGTGTTCTACGCCCTGCTGGCGGTCTACGACTGGCGCGCCGTGCTGTGCCTGGTGCCATTCTACTATCTCGGCCACAGCCTCTCGTCGCTCAACGGCTGGTACGAGCATTTCGGCGGCAACCCCGACGTTCCGATTGCCTGGGGCGTCAGCAGCTACAACCGCTTCTACAACTGGCTGTGGTTCAACAACGGCTATCACGCCGAACATCACTACCGGCCGCGACAGCACTGGACGCGGATGAAGGAGCTGCACCGGCAGATCGCGGCGCAACAGAAGGCGGCCGGCGTCAGGGTGATCGGCACCTGTCATGGGCTCGGCTTCCTTGACCGAGGTCATCCGCCGCATGTCTGGCACAAGTTCGCCGCCCACATCTTCGGACGGCACCGCGCGCCGCTCGGCCGTGCCTAGGCGGCCGGCAGGATTGCTGCTGGCGCATTCGCCGTGGGACGCGATCCCGGTGGTGCTGGCCGTGGCGCACGTCGCCTTTGTTGTCGGGCTTGCTGCTGCCTTCGAGCGGCTGCCGTGGTGGGCGATGCTGGCGCCGGCGCTGCTCTACGCCGTCAGCATCTCTTGGAACGTCAACAGCATCGCCCACAACCAGGTGCACAACCCGTACTTCCGCTGGGCGCCGCTCAACCGGGCCTTCAACATCCTGCTGTCGATCGCCTGCGGGTTTTCGCAGACCGAGCATCACCTGACGCACCTGCGGCACCACAGCGGCAATTCCGATCGCCGCGCGGCGGACGGCACGACGGTCGATCCGTTCTCGATCTACCGCTTCGGCCGCGACGGACGGCCGGAGGCGATGCTGTCGTACGTGATCCTGTCAAACTATCGCGACAGTCCGCTGCACAATGCCGCCGCGCTCGGCGGCCGGCAGCGGCGCGAGCTGTGGTGGGTGCGCATCGAGTTCGCCGCCGTCGCCGTGTATGTGGCGCTGCTGGCCTGGCACGACTGGCGCTTCGTGCTGTTCATGCTGCCGTTCTGGTCACTGGGGCACATGCTGTCGGCGCTCAACGGCTACTACGAGCATCTCGGCGCCAACCCCGACGAACCGCTGGCCTGGGGCGTGAGCTGCTACGGCTGGCTCTATAACCTGCTGTGGATGAACAACGGCTATCACGCCGAGCACCACTTCCGGCCGAAGGTGCACTGGACGCGGATGAAGGCGTTGCATCGCGAGCTTGCGGCGCGCCAGCGCGCCGCCGGCGTGCGGGTGCTGCGCCGTGCCCACGGGCTGGGCTTCCTCGATCCCGATCATCCGCGGCATGTCTGGCCGTGGCGGCCGGTCGAGGCGATCGCCTGAACGCGACCGGGATCACGTGCCTGCCGTCCCTTGCGGGGCCGCGCCGCATTGAGCCGCGCCGCCATCCGCCGCATGCTCGCCGCGTCCCATGTTCCACGGCGAGAGGCAGGCGATGTCCGACACGTTCCTGATCGAGTACGACGACGCGGAGCCGGCGGCCCGGGCGGTGTTCGAGGAGATCGCCGCGGCGCGCGGCATCGACCCGCGGCAGGTCAACAATTTCTGGAAGGCGATGGCGCGGCATCCGGCGCAGATGCGCCGCATGTGGAGCAACATGAAGACCGTGATGGTGCCCGGCGCGCTCGATGCCCTGACCAAGGAGCTGATCTATGTGGCGGTGTCGGTGACCAACAACTGCGAGTACTGCATCGCCTCGCACGGCGCCCAGGCGCGCCGCCGCGGCATGACCGAGGAGATGTTCGGCGAGCTGATGGCGGTGGTCGGGCTGGCCAACGAGACCAACCGCCTCGCCACCGGCTATCGCGTGCCGGTCGACGACGCCTTCAAGGTGCCGTGAAAAATTTCGGCGGCGGGTCGGGGATGCGGCCTTCGGTGTTGCCGTAAGCCAGCACAAGGCGGTGCAATGCCGCCGCCGATCGCCACCGAGGATCTTGCATGACCATCGCCTCGCGTCTGTCGCTCGCCGCGTTGTCGGGCGCATTGCTGGCCGCCGGCCTGGCGTCGTCGGCCGTCGCCCAGAGCACCAACAGCGGCGGTACGTCCACGCCGCGCATCGATGCGCGCGAGGCGCGCCAGGACCAGCGCCTCTATCGCGGCGCCCAGGACGGCTCGCTGACGCCCTACGAATACCAGCGGCTGGCGCGGCGCGACGGGCGCATCGAGGCGGCCGAGGCGCGCGCCAAGTCCGACGGCGTCGTGACACCAGCCGAGCGGGCGCATCTGACCGGCATGCTCGATCGCCAGAGCGCCGCCATCTATCGCCAGCGCCATGACGGCCAGGGGACCTATGCCGGCGGCGGCCGGTTGCCCGGCATCGACGCCCGCGAGCGTCAGCAGCAGGGCCGCCTGTTCGCCGGTGCCCGCGACGGGTCGCTGACCCCGGGCGAGTTCCGCCGCCTCGAGGCCGGCGAGTCCCGTATCCGCGCCGCCGAGGCGCGCGCCCGGTCGGACGGCACCGTCACGCCGGCCGAACGCGCCCGGCTGAACGGCATGCTGGACCACCAGAGCCGCGCCATCTACCGCGAGCGGCATGACGCGCAGCGCGTCGGCTGGCGGCGCTGACGGCGACGATCGCGAGCGGCCGGCCGGGCGGCACCGCCCGGCCAAGCTGCCCGGCGGATCAGCCCGCCTTGTGCCTGTCCTTGTCCCGGTCCTTCTGCAGGCGGGCGAAGAACAGGCGGATGCGAGCGGCATTGGCGCCCAGGTCGCTGATGCCGGCACGCGACTTGGAGCGGATGTCGACGCGACAGCCGTCACCGACCGTCGTCAGGCGGACCACGACGTCATCCTGGAAGCCGAACCAGATCGACGTGGCCACCGCCTCGAGTCGGCCTTGCGCCGGCTCGCTGGCGGCAATCTGCCAGCCCAGTTCGCGCGCCACCCGCTCGATGCGCGCAAAGACCTCGGCCGGCGCCTCCTTGAGGTGCAACGGCCGGATGTCCGGATAGCCGGCGTGCTGCGCCGCGGCGGTGGCCTCTCCCGGATAGCTGCCCCCGTTGCCGCCGCCGGGCTGCACCCGCAACGCCGTGAAGTCCGGCGGGTGGGTGGTGTCGGTGCTGACATCGTTGATGCGCGGCAGCGTGTCGGCGGCGATGCGCCAGCTGATCGGCACGTAGGCGGCGGTCACGCCCATGGTGACGCCCAGCAGGGTCGACAGCAGGCCGGGCCGCGCCATGCCGGCTGGCTGGGCTGCCGCCCAGATGAAGCCGATCAGCACCGCTACCATGACGCCGACGCCGGCGATGCTCAGGAGCCGCTCCGGGTCGGTGCGTGCCCCCAGGCCGGGCACCACGCGTGACGCCAGGAATGCCAGGGTGACGCCGAACACGCCCAATACCGCCAGCCGGTAGAGCCACGACAGGAAGGTGGCGAACAGGGTGTCGCGCTGGTCGCGGGCCGGCAGCAGGAGCGACAGCGCCAGGCCGCCGATGATGGCCGCCAGCGCCGCCGACGCGGCCAGCCCGAAGGCTGTCTGGATGCCGATGACGTCAATGAAACCGTAGCGATAGGCCGGCCCGGTCAGTACCACCGCCATGGCGGCCAACCAGCCAAACCCAAAGACAACCCGAGCCAGGCGGACCTTGGCCAGGCTCGGCGGACGACGCTTAGGCATAAGCGAAGTCTAGCATACCAGATGTTGATCGTCCGTATGCGCAACTGGGGGCGTTTCAGCCATCGCCACCCGGCGCCCAGCCGGGCGGCGCGAGGTTGAAACCGGCGAACTCGAAGGCCGGCGACACGGTGCAGCCCGCCAGGGTCCAGTCCCCGAGGCTGCGCGCCGCCTGCCAGGCATGCGGCGGCACGACGGCCTGGGGCCGCTGGCCGGCGGCGAAATCGACGCCCAGCGTCAGCGTCCGGCGGACCCGCCCGTCGTCGCTGATCGACAGCTCAAGCGGCGCGCCGGCATACCAGTGCCAGATCTCGACGGCATCGACGCGGTGCCAGTGCGAGCTTTCGCCGGCCCGCAGCAGGAAATAGATCGCCGTGGTGGCGCCGCGTCCGCCGGCCGCCGCCGGCGCGCGGTAGGCCTCGACGAAGTGGCCGCCCTCGGGATGCGGCTGCAACCCGAGGCGGCGGATCAGCTCGTCGGCCTCCGTCATCCTGCCGACAGACAGATCAGGTCGGCGGCACGGTGGCCTTCATCGACGGGCGCTGGGCGAACTTCTCGTACCACGCCGCCAGCTTCTTGTGCTTCTTGCGCCAGCCCATGTCGGCGAAGCGGAAATCGAGATAGCCCAGCGCGCAGCCGAAGGTGACGTGGCCAATGGTCGGCGCGCCCCTGAGCGTGCCGGCCTCCTTCTCCATCTGGTCGAGGGCGTTGCCGATCTTGAGCATCTGCGCGTCGTGCCAGGCCTGGCTGCGCATCGGCTCGTCGCGCAGGGTCAGCTCGTAGCGCACCAGCAGCGCGGCATCGAGCAGGCCGTCGCCCAGCGCCTGCTGGCGCAGCGCGTTGAAGCGCGCCTTGCCCTTGGCCGGGAACAGCTTCTTGCCGCGATGCTTGGTGTCGAGATACTCGCAGATCACCGGCGAATCGTAGAGCGTCATGCCCTCGGCCTGCAGCGACGGCACCTTGGCCAGCGGGTTGCGCGCCACGACCTGCGGGTTGGGCGCCACCGGCGTGGTGGCGGCCGGCAGCTTGTCGATCTTCTTGTCCAGTCCGGTCTCCAGCGCCACCACCATCACCTTGCGCACATACGGCGAGGTTGGCGAGTACATCAGCTTCATGTTGGCCATTGTTGGTCTCTCCCCAATAAGACTGTCATGCCGGGTGCACTCGGACTGCCATTCCGGGCGCACTAAAACTGTCATTCCGAGCGTAGCGAGGTCTCTTTGCCTGGCCGGTAGCATCCCTGCCGAAGGATTCCTCGCTGCGCTCGGAATGACAGCAAATTTGCAGGCACGCCGTCGGCCGCACGGGCAGGGCCAGGACCCGGCATGTCGCCTGATCCCTGCGCTACCGGAAATTATCCTTGCGCTTGCGCACTTCGCCGAAGACGTCGGCCGGATCTCGGCCAGCCATGCCGACGGCGGCCTGCAGCGCCGGATCGTCGGCACGCAGGAACGGGTTGGTCGCCTTTTCCTCGCCGATGGTCGACGGCACGGTCGGCTGGTTGCGGGCACGCAGCGCGTCGATCTGGGCCGAGCGCGCCTTCAGCGCCGCGTTGCCGCCGTCGACGTGTAGCGCGAAGCGGGCGTTGCTTTGGGTGTATTCGTGGGCGCAGTAGACGCGCGTGCCGTCGGGCAGGTTGCGGATGCGGCTGAGCGAGCTCCACATCTGCTGCGGCGTGCCCTCGAACAGCCGGCCGCAGCCCAGCGCGAACAGCGTGTCGCCGACGAACAGCACCTGCGAGTCGGGAAAGAAGTAGGCGATGTGGCCGCGGGTGTGGCCCGGCACGAACATCACCTCGGCGCGGGCGGCGCCGAACTCGAAGCTGTCGCCGTCGTTGACCTCGATGTCGATACCGGGAATGCGGTCGCGGTCGTGGCCCGGCCCGACGATGGTGCAGCCGGTGGCCTCCTTGATCGCCAGGTTGCCGCCGACGTGGTCGCCGTGATGGTGCGTGTTCAGGATATGCGTGATCTTCCAGCCGCGCCGCTTGGCCTCGGCCAGCGGCGCGTCGGCCACCGCCGGGTCGACGACGCCGACGGCGCCGCTTTGCGGCTCGCGCACGAGGTAGACGTAGTTGTCGGAAAGGACCGGGATCTGGACGACGTCGAGGGCGGGCATGTTCTGACCCCTGCTGCGGTGGCGCGGACGTTAGCACCCGGCTTTCGCCGGAGTCACGGCCGGGCCGGGATGAAATTTCCGAACCGTGCTATATATAGAGCGCATGTTTACCGACGTCGTCGATCTGCGCGATTTCTACGCCGAGACCGTGGGCCAGGTGACCCAGCGGCTGCTGCGTGCGCGCCTGCGCGAGCTGTGGCCCGACGTGCGCGGCCTGCGGGTCGCCGGCCTGGGCTATGCCGTGCCGTTCCTGCGGCCGTTCGTCGACGAGGCCGAGCGGGTGATGGCTCTGATGCCGGCGCAGCAGGGCGTGCTGCCGTGGCCCAACGAGCGGGCCAACCTCGCCACCCTGGTTGAGGAGGTCGACCTGCCGCTGCCCGACCGCGCCGTCGACCGGCTGCTGATCGTGCACGCCCTGGAATGCGCCGAGCAGGTGCGGCCGCTGCTGCGCGAGGCCTGGCGCGTGCTGGCCGATGGCGGCCGCATGATCGTGGTGGTGCCAAACCGCACCGGCCTGTGGGCCCAGCTCGACCGCTCGCCGTTCTATTTCGGCCATCCCTATTCGGCGCGCCAGCTCGCCACCCTGTTGCGCGCCAACATGTTCACGCCGCTACGCGAGGCGCGTGCGCTCTACCTGCCGCCGACCCGCTCGCGCCTGCTGCTCGGCACCGCGCCGACCGTCGAGCGCCTGGGCCAGCGCCTGTTCAACCGCTTCGCCGGCGTCGCCATGGTCGAGGCCGGCAAGCAGATCTATGCCGGCGTCGTGCAGCCGGCGGTGGCGGCCCGCCCGCGTCTGCGCGTGGCGCATTCGCGCAGCACCTCGCCGGCGGCCGGTCGCCTGTCGTCGCCCGCGCCGCGCACGACCGAGTAGCCCGGCTCAACTGCCCTCGCCACACATCGTCGGAGCCGGTCCGTGAGCGAACCCGCCGTGTTCGAGCGCATCGTCGAGCTGCTGCGCCGCGAGACGGCGACGTTCCGTATCATCGAGCACGAGCCGGAGGGCCGTTCCGACCGCATCAGCGCCATCCGCGGCAACGATCCCGGCCAGGCGGCCAAGGCGATGGTGCTGGACGTGCGCGGCGGCGGCAATGGGCGGCAGTACGTGCTGGGCATCCTGCCCGGCAACCGCAAGCTCGACTTCGCGGCCGTGGCGCGCCATTTCGGCGCCCGCAAATGCGGCTTCGCCAGCCCCGAAACGGCACAGCTTCTCACCGGCTGCGCCATGGGCAGCGTGCCGCCGTTCGCATTCGATGCACGGCTGGCGATTGTGGTCGATCCCGACCTGCTGACGCACGCCACCATTTTCTTCAATGCCGGCCGGCTGGATCGGTCGATGGAAATGGACACGCAGGACTGGCTGCGGGTGGCGAAGCCGGAGACGGTGCAGATCGCCAGCTGAATTTTTTTGTCCGCGAGGTTCTTGTTCGCGGAAGTGGGCGCCGAGCCCGAACCGATCCGGAAGTCGAAATGGCCGCTATCGCGGCCGCAGCCCCGGGAGGGAGAGCACCAGGCGGATGAGGTCGGCCTGCCTGTGCACGTCCGTTCGCGCGAATATCGTCGCCAGGTGCCGGCGTACCGTCTTCTCAGCGATTTCCAACTTGTCGGCGCATTCGGCGACTGTCAGGCCCTGGGTCAACAGGATCGTCAACTGCACTTGTTTCCGGGTCAGGCCATAGTGCGACCGCAAGAGGTCGGTCGAAACATCCTGGCCACTGTCAGGGTCATTGACCAGGATCAGGACACGTCCCTCCGTTGGCAGTTTGAGTTCGGCACCTTCCTTGATCGGGGTGACGATGAGGGAATATGGCCGGCTGTGACCGCGCCGCGCGACCGCGAGATTGCCGCCGACGCCGACACTGCTGAACGCCGCGCCGACCAGACGTTTGAGCGCTCGGTCGTCGATCGGTCGGACAGCGCGCAGCTCACGGCCTTTCGCCGCCAAGCCGTCCGCCAGCGCGAGCATGCGGAGGGCCAGCCGGTTGCACTCGACGATGCAGCCCGACTTGTCGAGCACAACAACGCCGAGCGCGCTGCGCTCGATGGCTTCCCAGGCGCTGCTGCGACGCAGTTCGAGGTAGTCGAGGCGGCGCTGAATACGTAACGCCTGAGCCAAATGGCCACGTAGCCCCCGATAGGCGTCAATGTCCGGCCGTTGGGGATGCCCTTGTTTAGCGCTGCGCTGCAGTGCCGCGAGAAACAAGGTTCCGTCGGCCCGCATGACCGGACCACCGAGGTAGTAACGGAAACCGAACTTGGCGCGCCACTCACTGCACGCGCTGCGATCGAGTCCGCGCTCGTCCAGCATCAGGTAGTCGTAGCCGACATCGATCTCAGGATGGTTCAGGTGGAACTCGTTTCGGTTGCTTTGCTTAGAGAAGTAGGCGTTGTACTCGTCGACGTACTCCGGCGGCAGTCCATAACCCTCGTGGAACAGGCAATCGCGGCTGTTCGGGTCGATGGCATAAAGTTGCAGCGCGGCCCCGTCGAGATATGAACAGCACTGACGCAGCGCGTTCTCCCATGCGCCGGAGTCCAGCGCGGCCCTGTAAATGTCGCCGATCGCCTCATTCAACATTGCGGCCTTTTCGGTCATTTTCAGGGCTCCGCACGTGAAACGGCGCGTGCCACGCCGCCGCCGTGGCCGCCGAGACTGCGCCTTGACGCCGCCATTGACAACGTGGACGACCGACTAGGCCGCCCGACCTGGTGCCAATTTGCACCATTTGACCCAACTCCAGTGGATTGCTCGTCGCCGACGCCGGCATCAGCATCGTGCTACGACTCGCGCCGGTTCGACACGTCGAGCGGCGCAGCGAATGTCCAGCGTCAATCAAGCCAATTGCCGATCGACCAGATGAGGGAACGCAGATCATGACGATGCCGGAAAACGCACGGGCTTTCTTCGACGCCTGCGAGACGGGCAAAGGGTGGAGCGCCTGCAAGACCTGGTGCCACGACGACGCGACCTTTTCCTGCCAGGCCGACGCGCTTGCCGAAGTGACGAGCCTGTTGGGCTATGCGGAATGGATGAAGGCTCTGCTCGGTCCCATTCCGGACGGCCGCTATGAACTCAAGGCCTTCGCGACGGACACCGACCGCGGCGCCGTCGTGGCTGCCGCGGTGTTCCACGGCACTCATACCGGCGCCGGGGGGCCGGTTCCGGCGACCGGAAAGCGTGTCGCGGCGGACTATGTCTACGTTATGAAATTCGATGGCACCAAGATTCGCCACATGACGAAAATCTGGAACGACGGCCACTCGCTGCGGGCGCTCGGCTGGGCCTGAGCGCAGCTCCGTCCGCCGCCGGCACCCGACACAACTCCCCTCGATCATCGTCGCCTGGAAAGCGTCGGCTCCGGGCGACGGATCGAAGACATTCGCGAGTCTGTTGCCATGAGATGGCGGATCCTTGCGCTACTCTTCGCCGTCCGGGTCGGCCTCGGACTTCAGTTCCAGGCACTGGGTTCGGTCGGCGACGGTCTGGTCGCGGCATTCGGCCTCAGCTACGCGGACGTCGGCACGCTTGTTGGCCTGTTCATGCTGCCGGGCATCGTGTTGGCGCTGCCAGCCGGGTTCTGCGGCCGCTATCTGTCGGACCGCGGGCTCAGCTGCATTGGCATGCTGGTTCTGGCCCTCGGAGGCGTGGCGTGCGGCGTGGCGGATCAACCATGGCTGATCGGGCTTGGCCGCGCGCTGTCCGGCGCGGGCTTCCTGGTTGCCACGCTGTACTTCACCAAGATGACGGTAGACTGGTTCTCTGGCCGGGAGATCGCCACGGCAATGTCCGTGCTCGTCATGAGTTGGCCTTTCGGCATCGCCATTGGCCAGATCGGCCATGAATGGATCGCCCTGCTGTATGGCTGGCGCTGGCCCTTCATCGTCGCCGCAACCTATTGCCTGGTGGGGGCGGCGGCCCTGTTCACGTGGTACCGCACGCCAGAGCAGAAGGTCGCTCCCAGCGGTGCGGCGACCACGCTGCTCAGCCGGCGCGAACTGCACCTCACAATCGTCGCGGCCCTGAGCTGGGGCGCCTTCAACGCCGCCTACATCGTCTACCTGACATTCGGCCCGCGCATGTTGGCGGCGCACGGCCTGGGGGCCATCGAGGCCGCGGCGACCATCAGCATCGGAAGCTGGCTGATGATCCTGTCTGGCGCCATCTGCGGCCAGGTCGCAGATCGAACGCGGCGACCGGACCTGATCCTGGCGGTGTGCATGATCGCCGCCATGGGCGCGCTCGCCCTGCTGAACGTGAGCGGCGCCGGCATTGCGGCGAGCCTCATCTTTGGCCTGGTCGGCATGGCACCAGCCGGTGTCATCATGGCATTGGCCGGCGAGGCCATGCGCCCGGAAAAACGCGCCTTCGGTATGGGTGTTTTCCTTTCGGTCTATTTTCTCATCAATACCGCCGCGCCGCCGCTGGCTGGATGGATCTATGACTCCGCGCATGACCCATTCAGCCCGATTATTTTCGGCGTCGGCCTGTTTGGACTGGTGATCGCCATCAACGCTTGGTTCCGGGCCGTGCAACGGAAACAAGCGCTGTCGATCGCCTGACTGCGGGTCATCGGGAGGCCAATGCCTCGGCGGCCGCTTGTGGCTCTTCTCTGAAGTGCTGGCCAGCACGAGCGGAGTCCGGTCATAGGGGATGAACCGACCTGCCAAGACCGAGCGCGAAATTCCGCTTCGGACCTGAAGCGGACTTTGGCCCTTGGCTAGGCAATGCCACTTGCGCATGCTTTGATTGTTGTGGTGGCCGCTTGGTCGCCGTCTGCCTCACTGAGGGCATCAACCAAATGTCAGCACCAACCCCAAATCCGCGTGGAGCAGCCTTTTGGAATACCACCATGGGACGAGCGTGGGTGTCACAACAAGCCGTGATCAGCGATGTCTTCACGTCGGTCACGAACGTCAGCTGCAATGCTGCCGCGGCAGCACCGGCTGAACATGTGGTCGATATTGGCTGCGGCACCGGCGACACATTGTTGGACTTCGCAAGGATTGTTGGGCCGTCTGGTGCAGTATTGGGTGTCGATGTCTCGGTCCCGATGTTGGACCTAGCCAGGCAGCGCGCTGCAAAGGCGGGATACGGCAATGTGTCCTGCGCCTTGGCTGATGCAACGACCTACGCGTTCGAGCCTGGCTGGGCGGATCTGGTGTATTCGCGTTTTGGCGTGATGTTTTTCGATGACCCGGTGAAGGCCTTCACCAACATTCGCGGCGGCATGAAGCGGGGCGCCCGGCTGGTGTTCGTCTGTTTTCGTGCCATGCCGGAGAGCCCGTGGTTTCGCGTGCCAATCGAGGCCGCCCGACCGCACTTGCCGGCCCAACCGCCGGCGGATCCGCTGGCACCGGGAATGTTTTCATTTGCCCGTGCGGAGCGCGTCCGCGGAATTCTGAGTGACGCTGGATTTCGTGAGATCGCACTCAACGCTGTTGACGTTCCGATGCATGGCAAGGACATCGCGCAAAGCATGGCGTTTATGACACAGGCAGGTCCTCTACCGGCAATCCTCGAGAGCGGCTCGGATGAGCAACGAAAACGCGCCACTGAGGCCGTGCGCCAGGCACTCGCTGCACACATCGGAGCCGATGGACGTGGGCTCCACGCGGGTCTGTGGCTCGTGTCGGCGCTCACTTGAACAGAACAAACGTCATTCGATTGTAGCGAAGTACAGCTGTGCTGCGCGTAGCGTCGGGGACGCGTTGTTGATCAAAAGATGACTGACAAAGTCCGCGTATCATCCGTGCCGCGTCGGATGCCAGGTTTTGATCCAGACAAGACCTGCCGGTTGCGCCAGCCCCTGTCCGACCAGACAGGAGAAACGGACTCATCGCGAATGCGCGCCCTTAGGCGAGCTTGACCGCTTCCGGACCACCAAGTGTGTCCAAACAGTCGATATCAAGTCTCCGACCGGATGGAGGGAGAGGCATGGACATTCGTTTGGCACTAAAGGGCCTGTGCGAGGCCTTCAACGCGCACGACCTTGATCGCGTCATGGCGTTCTTTGCTGAAGACTGTGTGCTGGAAATGCCGAGGGGAAACAGGCCGTGGGGGTCGCGTTTCGAGGGTAGGCGGAACGTGCGCCAGGCACTGGCAACCCGTTTCGAAGGTCTGCCCGATGTCCACTACGGCAACGACGAGCATTTTGTCGACGCGGCCGCCGACACCGGGATCTCGAAATGGACTCTCACTGGCACCAACCGCGAGGGGATCAGAGTGGAAGTCCACGGCTGCGACTTCTACACGTTTCGAGACGGCAAGGTGATCCGCAAGGATTCATACTGGAAGATCGTCGAGCAATAGCCCGCCTCCGGCCCAGTCCGCCGCAGCTGGATGCCGGATGCGTCGTGGCTATACTGCCGAGGCACGCAGGAGGAGGGGAGCGATGGCCAACGGTATTCTGGTTCCCGTCGTCGACTTCAGCGGCATGGCCGAGGACGAGTTCAACGACTGGTACGATCTCGAACATATCCCCGAACGACTGGGCGTGCCCGGCTTTCTGGGCTGCGAGCGGTGGATCGGCGCCGATGACCCGAAGATTTCGGTGGCCACCTACGACCTCGAGACTACCGACGTACTCGAGAGCCCGGCCTACAACGCGATCGGCAACCATGCGCGCGGCGGCGCCAATCTGTCCGTCTGGTCGAAGCGTGTGACCGCCCGGATCAAGATGCTCATGCGCTTCGAAGGCGAGTTGATCGGACCGGCCGGCGGCGCTGTTCCGAAAGACGCGCCGGCGCTGCTGATCAATGCGATGGGCGTCGCGCCGGAGCATGAGCGCGAGTTCAACGATTGGTACGACACCGAGCACATACCGGCGCTTGGTGCGGTTCCCGGCACATTGTGCGCGCGTCGCTACCGTGGGACCGGTGCCGCCGCGCAGCGCTATCTCGCGATCTACCATCTGGCGTCCGCCGAGATCCCCAAGTCGACGGCATGGAAGGCGGCTGCCAACACGCCGTGGACCGAACGCATGCGACCGCATTTCCGCAATCACTTTCGCATCGTCAGTCAGCGCTATCGACGCAGCGCGCCGTGAGCACGGTTCGTCGTGACCCGGGGCGCGACTGAAGGTCGTCGCATGATTGCTTGTGGCCGATCTGCCATGAGCCGCTCGGCGCGTCCGGTGTCCGGAAGGGAACCGGCAGCCGCCAGGCAGACGGCCCGCGTCGTCGGGTCTGGATCCTAGCCCCGCCGCAGCAGGAACAGCCCCTGCTCGCCGATCAGATTGGCCAGCGGCAGCGGCAGGCCGCTGATGATGTGGCCGCGCCGGTCGAGCGCCAGCGCCTTCTCGACCACCACGCCCATCTCGGCGCACAGGTCACGAAAGTCGTCGATGGTGCAGAGATGGATGTTGGGCGTGTCGTACCAGCGGTAGGGCAGCGCGTCGGTCTGCGGCATGTGGCCGCCGAACAGCAGGCGCAGGCGCACCTGCCAGTGCGCGAAGTTGGGGAACGAGATGATGGCGCGCTTGCCGACCCGCAGCATCTGCTCCAGCACCTCGCGCGGGGCGCGCGTGGCCGGCAGGGTCTGGCTCAGGATGACGTAGTCGAAGGCGTCGGTCGGGTAGTGGCGCAGGTCGGTGTCGGCATCGCCCTGGATGACGCTGAGCCCATTGGCGACGCAGGCGTTGACGCCGGCCTGGCTCAGCTCCATGCCGCGGCCATCGACATGCTTCTGCTGCGTCAGGTAGGCCAGCAACGCGCCGTCGCCGCAGCCGACGTCGAGCACGCGCGTGCTGGCCTCGACCATGTCGGCGATCAGTTGCAAGTCGACGCGAATGCCGTCGCGCGGCACCGCCTTGCGGCTGGGCGCGTCCATGGCCGTCAGGGCTTCAGGCCGCGCGCGTTGCCGGCGCCGCGCAGGAAGCCGTCGAGCGTGCGCAGCATCTCCGGCTCGTCGAGCAGGAAGGCGTCGTGGCCCTTGTCGCTCTCGACCTCGACGAACGACACGTTGGCCGCCACGGCGTTCAGCGCCCGCACGATCTCGCGGCTCTCGGGGGTCGGGAACAGCCAGTCGCTGGTGAACGACATCAGGCAGAAGCGCGTGGGCGTGCCGCGGAACGCCGTCGCCAGGTTGCCGCCGTATTGCGCCGCGAGGTCGAAATAATCCATGGCGCGGGTGATGTAGAGATAGGCGTTGGCGTCGAAGCGCTCGACGAACGACTTGCCCTGGTGGCGCAGGTAGCTCTCGACCTGGAAATCGGCGTCGAAGCCGAAGGTGATCTTGCTGCGATCCTGCAGGCGCCGGCCGAACTTGAGGTG
>JAHCJT010000057.1 GCA_026126245.1 Alphaproteobacteria bacterium | reverse complement strand
TTCGCCGTCGGCCACAACCTCGCGGTCACGCCGGGCAAGGTGATCTACCGCAACCGGCTGATCGAGCTGATCCAGTACGCCCCGACGACGCCGACGGTGCGGCCCGAACCGATCCTGATCGTGCCGGCCTGGATCATGAAGTACTACATCCTCGACCTGTCGCCGGAGAACTCGCTGGTCAAGTACCTTCGGGACCAGGGCTTCACCGTCTTCATCATCTCGTGGAAGAACCCCGGGCCCGAGGATCGTGACCTCGGCATGGACGACTATCGGCGGCTCGGCATCATGGCGGCGCTGCAGGCGGTGGGAGCCGTGGCCCCGAACCGCAAGGTGCACGCGGTGGGCTACTGCCTCGGCGGTACCTTGCTGTCGATCGCGGCCGCCGCCATGGCGCGCGACGGAGACGATCGCCTGCAGACGCTGACCTTGCTGGCGGCACAGACCGATTTCACCGAGGCCGGCGAGCTGACGCTGTTCATCAACGAGAGCCAGCTCGCCTTCCTCGAGGATTCCATGTGGGAACAGGGTTTCCTCGATACCCGGCAGATGGCTGGTGCCTTCCAGATCCTGCGCTCCAACGATCTGGTCTGGTCGCGCCTGATCCGCGACTACCTGATGGGCGAGCGCCAGGAAATGACCGACCTGATGGCGTGGAACGCCGACGCCACGCGAATGCCCTATCGCATGCATTCCGAATACCTGCGCCGGCTGTTCCTCAACAACGACCTGGCCGCCGGCCGCTACGAGGTCGACGGCAAACCGGTCGCATTGACCGATATCGCCGCGCCGATCTTCTCGGTCGGCACGCAATGGGACCACGTCGCGCCGTGGCGGTCGGCCTACAAGATCCATCTGCTGACCGACACCGACGTCACCTTCGTCCTGACCACCGGCGGACACAACGCCGGCATCGTTGCCGAGCCCGGCCGCAGCGACCGGTCGTACCAGGTGCACACGCGCCTGCGCGACCAGCGCTACACCGATCCGCAGACATGGGCGGCCGAAGCGGCGCGCCAGCAGGGTTCGTGGTGGCTGGAGTGGCTCACCTGGCTGACGGCGCGCTCCGGCGTGCCGACGACACCGCCGCCGCTGGGCGCGCCCGACCTGGGCTATCCGCCACTGCAGGACGCGCCAGGCACCTTCGTGCTGCGCGAATAGAACGGGCCGTCGCACAGCAGCGGCCGCCGACGACCGGCGATGACAACGGCGGCGTCAGCCCCTACGCTTTCGCGATGCCGTGGCGCGATCCGGCGGGACGATTTTCCGCCTTCAAGTTCACCGTCTTCTGCCTGCTCTTCGTGCCCGGGCTGGCAATTGCGCTGCGCTACGGCAGCGGCACGTTGGGCCCTCGGCCGCTCAGCGAGGTGCTGCACCAGTGCGGTACATGGGCCATCCGTCTGATCCTGCTGTCGTTGGCCGTGTCGCCCGGGCGCACCGTCCTGGCGTGGCCGCGCCTGATGCAGGTTCGCCGCATGGTCGGTGTCGCGGCCTTCGCCTACGCCGCCGCCCATCTCCTGCTCTACGCGGCTGACCAAGCCTTCGACCTCGGCAAGGTGGCCAGCGAGATCGTGCTGCGCCTCTATCTGGCGATCGGCTTCGTGGCGCTGCTGATCCTGTCGGCGTTGGCCATCACCTCGACCAACGGCATGGTCCGCCGCCTCGGCGGGCGGCGCTGGCGGCGGTTGCATCGCCTGACCTACGCGGCAGGCCTGCTGGCCGTCGTGCACTTCTTCATGCAGACGAAATTCAACGTCAGCGAGCCGTGCACGCTGGCCGGCCTGTTCGTCTGGCTGATGGGCTACCGGGCCGTCGCATGGCGCGGCTGGCTGGCCGGACGCCGGGCCGCCTGGTGGCCAGCGGCCCTGGCGCTGGTCGCCGCCGGCGGCACAGCGCTTGGCGAGGCGCTCTACTACTGGACCAAAATCGGGGCGGCGCCGCAGCGGGTGCTGGCCGCCAACTGGACATTCGACATGGGGGTCCGCCCGGCGGGCTTCGTCTTCTCCATCTGTCTGGCGTTGGCGCTGGCCGGTGTTCTGCGGCAAACCTCGCCCGGCCTGAAACCACTGTCGGCCACCTGACGACCGACCGGCTGTCGCAGACCCTGTTCGCTGACGGCCACCAATCGGGATTGCCGCGCGGCGAACTTCTCTGCCATCAATGACGGGGCCGGGCCAATGGGGGCTATGCCGAGTGACGGAACGACTGAAGGTGCCGCTCGCGCTGCTGACGACGCTCATAGCGACAGCGGCGCTGGCGCTGCAGCTTGGATTGATCATCGGCCGCATGATGGCTGATGGCCATAGCGCCCTGGCCGCTGTCTGGCGGTTTCTGGGGTTCTTTACCATTCTGACCAATTGCGCGGTCGCGGGAGTCGCCGGTGCGATGGCGCTGCGACCCGCAAGTCGTCTGGCAGGCCCGCGTGTGCGTCTGGCGACGGCTGCCGCCATCCTGCTGGTGGGCATCGTGTATTCGCTGGCGCTGCGGTCGATCTGGGAGCCGACCGGCTGGCAGGCCGTGGTGGACCATGCCCTTCACGACGCGACGCCGGTGCTCTTCCTGCTCGCGTGGACCTTGTCGGCACACGGCGATCTCTCGTGGCGCGACGCCGCCTGGTCGGCCCTGCCGCCACTGGCGTATTGCGCCTATGCGCTTGCCCGCGGCGCCGCCGACGGTTGGTACGCCTATTGGTTCTTCGATCCCAACGCGCTCGGCCTTGGCCAGATGACGACCAATTTCTGCCTCCTGCTGGCAGCCTTCCTGGCAGCCGGTGTCGCCCTCGTTGCCGTCGACCGATGGCGGGGCCGCCTCCGCGCGGCCCACGGCAGGGACGGCGGCCAGGCATTGTCTCCCGACGTCCTCTCCGCCCGCGACGGACGCTGAGGGCAATCGGGCCGCATCGCTGCCTCGGTGCTGCGGCCGCGGCGGGCAGGCGCCCGCGCCGGCAAGCGAGACGCGCAGCGATACGGCCGTCGCGTGACTCAGTACCGTGCGATCACCTTGTCGGCGAAGTCGCGCAGATTACGGCGCGCCGTGGCCATCGCCGGCAGCAGCGTGATTTCAGTGAGGCCCATTGCCTCGCGCTCGCGCAGCATGGCGATAATCTCGTCCGGCGTACCGACCAGCCCGCCGGTCGCGCGGATCAGGTCATCGGTGATGAAGCGGCGTTCTTCCGGCGGCAGGAAGGCGCAATGGCCGCGATGGACCTGCTGGTAGCGCTTCTCCAGCGGCATCTCCATCTTTTCGGTGAAGTCGAGATACTCGGCCCACAGATCGCGGCAGCGGACCGAGACAGTGCTGGTGTCGCCGTTCATCTGGTAGAGCTCCCACCAGTAGTGCAGCGTGGCGGCTGCCATCGGCCCGATCTCGTCGATGACCCGGTCCGACGTCAGTTTCTCGCCCGGCTGCAGGACGCAGGCGTAGCCCAGCGCCGCGGTATGGAAATCCGCCGGCAGGGTCCGGCCGATCGCGGCGGCGCCGGCCTGCATCGTCTCCAGGCTCTTCTGCAGGCGCGCCCGCGTCTGGTTGTGCGAACAGACCCGGCCGTCGCCATAGGCGCCCGCCGCCTTCAGCGCCAGCGGCCCATCGGCGGCGACGTAGATCGGCACCGGCTGCGCCACGTCGATGAAGCCCGTCGTCGGGGTGAAGGAAGCGGATGTCGTGGCTGCCGCCGTCGACGGCGTAGTCGACCTCCTCGCCGTGCAGCAGGGCGCGCACCACCCGCAGGTACTCGCGGAACGCCGCGATCTTCATGGGATCCTTGCCCATCACGCGCATCGCGGTGTGACCGGTGCCGATGCCGAGGAAGGTGCGGCCCGGCGCGAGCTGGTTGATCGAGGCGATGGAATGCGCGGTCACCGGCGCCAGCCGCGTGCCGGCCACGGAAACGCCGGTGCCCAGCCGGATGCGCGAGGTGTTGGCCGCCGCCAGCGCCAGGACGGCGTAGGCGTCGGAGTAGATCATTTGCGAGTCGGCTGCCCAGACGCTGTCGAATCCCATCTCCTCGAGATCGACGAACAGCCGCCAGTCAGCGGCACGCGGCACCACCGTAACGCCGAATTTCATGTTCCGCCCTCCCCTGGTCCCAGTCGCCGCTTGGCATCCTCGCGCAGCTCGGCCTTCCTGATCTTGCCCGATTCGGTCATCGGGAAGGCGTCGATGAAGATGACGTGCCGGGGCAACTTGAAGCTGGCCACCTTGCCGCGGCACCAGGCCATCACGGCCGCGGCATCGATGGTGGCGCCGGGCGTGCGCTCGATATAGGCCACCGGGACCTCGCCCAACCGCGTGTCCGGCAGGCCGACCACGGCGACCTGGCGGATCGCCGGGTTCTCCAGCAGCAGGCCCTCGGTTTCCATCGGATCGACGTTCTCGCCACCGACTTTCAGCAGGTCCTTGTAGCGGCCGAGAAAGCGGATGTAGCCGTCCGCGAGCCAGATCGCCGTGTCGCCGGTGCGCAGCCAACCGCCCTCGGCAAACGCCGCGGCGGTCTCGGCCGGCTTCTTGTAGTATTCGCGCATGACGCTGTAGCCGCGCACCTGCAGCTCGCCGGGCACGCCGACCGGCTGCTCGGCGCCGGTCTCGCCATCGACCACGCGCAACTCGTAGCCCAGCGCGGGGAAGCCCGAACTCTCGCAGCGGTGCGTCTCGTCGTCGTCCAGCGCACAGAGCGCGGCGCCGGCCCAGCACTCGGTCATGCCGAACGCCGCCAGGTTGCGCAGCGGCGCCAGAACGCGGGCACCGCGGCGAATGACCGGCGTCGCCGCCAGCGTGCCGGCCGCAAAGAGGCCCGTTCGCAGGCTCGACAGGTCGCGCGGGCGGGCCTCCTGGGCATCGGTCAGCCCCTTCATGTGCGCCTCGAAGCCATGCACGAGGCTGACGTGCTCGCGCTCGACGAGGTCGAGGCTCTCGTCCGAGTCGAAGGTGCGGGTGACGATCTGCTTCGCGCCGCTGACGAGCGACATGAGCGCGCCTTCGGAAAATCCGAAGACATGAAACAGCGGCAGATAGTTGAGGATCACGTCGTTGCGGGTCACCGCCATGCGGAAGGAGCGCTCCTCGACGTTGCGGATCAGCCTGTGGCTGTGCACCACGCCCTTCGGGAAGCCGGTGGTGCCCGAGGTGTACATGATGAAGGCCGGCGCGTCGGGATCGACCGCGGCCGCCCGCGCCGCCAGCTCGCCGTCCGCGATCTTCGCCCCCTCCGCGGCAAGGGCGGCCCAGTCGGTGGTGCCCGGATGCGGCCTCTCGCCCAGCACGATGATGCGGCGCAGGATCGGAAACGCCGCATCGCGCACCGCCTCGCCGCTGCTGGGCAGCGCGACCGCCTCGCGCACCATCGCCAGATAGTCGATCGGGCCGGAGCGGTCGTGGGCGATCAGAATCTTGCTGTCGGACTGCTTCAGCACATATGCGAGGTCCCGGGTTCGCAAGCGAGTGTTGAGCGGCACGAGCACCGCGCCGATCTTCATCACGCCGAAGGCGATGAAGATCCAGTCGTCGCAGTTGTCGAGCCACAGCGCGACGTGGTCGCCCTGCCCGATGCCGGCTGCCATCAGCCGGCGGGCGGCATCGTCGACGTGCGCCGACACGGCGCTGAAGCTGTAGCGCGCCGCGTTGAACACCAAACCTTCGGCATCCGGAAACCGGGCCGCGATCTGCGCCGGCAAATCGCCGAAGCGGCGCTTCGGGTACCATTCCATGGCCGGCATTTCCTCCCGTCCTGCCGGTCAATGCCAGCACGCCGTCGTTCCGAGGGGCAAGTGGGCTGTCGTCAGAGCGATGCCGCCAGACGGAACGGACAGCACGTGGCGGCGCGTCAATCAACGCCACGCTGCGGCGCGTCCGCCTCGCGCAATGGCGCCGCACGACAACAACGGCTTCGCGTTTCCGGTGCAACGGGCCGATGCCGCGACGCGCGCCGTCGATGCATCGTGCCGTTCCTGGCATGTCATCGTGCCGTTGCCGCAGCGGTCTGGTGCCTGTTCGTTGGGCATCGCGTTACTGCAACGCGGCCAGTCGGGGGCCAGCCCCTTTACAGCGTGCAGAATGTTCGTGCTATAGGCGACGCGGGCGGGGGAAACGGATGGCGGACGACATCATTCTCGAGGCGGACGGACTGACCAAGGAGTTCATGGGGTTTACCGCCGTCAACAACGTCAACCTGCGCGTCCGGCGCCACAGCATCCACGCCCTCATCGGGCCCAACGGCGCCGGCAAGACGACCTGCTTCAACCTGCTGACCCACTTCCTCGTGCCGACCGCCGGCCGCATCCGCTTCAACGGCCGCGACATCACGGGCAGCGCGCCGGCCTCCATCGCCCGCATGGGCCTTGTCCGTTCGTTCCAGATTTCGGCGGTCTTTCCGCACCTCTCGCTGCGCGAGAACGTGCGGGTCGCGCTGCAGCGGCGCCTGGGGACCTCGTTCCAGTTCTGGCGCTCGGAGGGGACGCTCGACAGCCTCAACTCCCGTGCCCTGGAGCTGATCGACGCGGTCGGCCTCTCGGAGTTCGCCGAATTGCCGGCGGTCGAACTGCCCTACGGCCGCAAGCGGGCGCTGGAAATCGCCACGACCCTGGCGCTCGACCCGGAGATGATGCTGCTCGACGAACCGATGGCCGGCCTCGGCCAGGAAGACATCAAGCGCATTTCGGCGCTCATCCGCGAAGTGGCGCGCAATCGCACGGTGCTGATGGTCGAGCACAACATGTCGGTCGTCGCCGACCTGTCGGAGACGATCACGGTGCTGGCGCGCGGCGAGGTGCTGGCCGAAGGGCCCTACGAAACCGTGTCGAAGGATCCCCAGGTGATCGAAGCCTATGTCGGAACCGGCCATGGCTGACGCGCTGCTCACGATCGCCGGCCTGCAGGCCTGGTACGGCGAATCGCACATCCTGCACGGCGTCGACTTCGAGGTCGGCCGGGGCGAGCTGGTGACGCTGCTGGGCCGCAACGGCGCCGGCAAGACCACGACTCTGAGGTCGATCATGGGCATCGTCGGACGGCGCAGCGGCTCGATCCGCTTCGACGGCGCCGAGATCGTCGCGCGCACCTCCGATGCCGTGGCACGCGCCGGCATCGCCTATTGTCCGGAGGAGCGCGGTATCTTCTCCAGCCTCAGCGTCGAGGAGAACCTGCTGCTGCCGCCCGTCGTGCGGCCGGGCGGCATGTCGGTCGGCGAAATCTTCGAGCTGTTTCCCAACCTCAAGGAGCGCCGCCGCAGCCAGGGCACCAAGCTGTCCGGCGGCGAGCAGCAGATGCTGGCGATCGGCCGCATCCTGCGCACCGGCGCCACGCTGCTGCTGCTCGACGAGCCGACCGAAGGTCTGGCGCCGGTCATCGTGCAGCGCATCGGCGAGGCGATCCGCGCCCTGAAGTCGCGCGGCTTCACCATCCTGCTGGTCGAGCAGAACTTCCATTTCGCAGCCACGGTCGCGGACCGCCACTATGTCGTCGAGGACGGCCGCGTGGTGGACATGGTCCGCGGTTCCGACGTCCAGGCCAATCTCGGCAAGCTGCAGACCTATCTGGGGCTGTGATGAAGCGAACACCGACCGGACCCGCAACGACATCGGGGCGCGCCGATGTTTGAGTTGCTCGGCATCGCCCCGCAGGCCCTGTTCGGGCAACTGCTCGTCGGGCTGATCAACGGCGCGTTCTACGCCATGCTCAGCCTCGGCCTGGCGGTGATCTTCGGCATGCTGAACGTCATCAACTTCACGCACGGCGCGCAGTACATGCTGGGCGCCTTCGCGGCGTGGCTGATGCTGACCGTGCTGAACATTCCGTTCTGGATTGGCCTGGTGCTGGCGCCGCTCGTCGTCGGCCTGTTCGGCGTGGTGCTCGAGCGGCTGCTGCTGAAGCGGCTCTACCATCTCGACCACCTCTACGGCTTCCTGATGACCTTCGGTCTGGCGCTGGTGATCGAGGGCGTCTTTCAGTGGAAATGGGGCTCCTCGGGACAGCCCTATCCCAACCCGATCCCCGGCGGCACCAACCTCGGCTTCATGTTCCTGCCGACCTACCGCGCCTTCGTCGTGGTGGCGGCGCTGGTGATCTGCCTCGCCACGTGGTTCGCCATCGAACGCACACGGCTGGGCGGCTACCTGCGGGCGGCGACCGAAAATCCCACCCTGGTGCGCGCCTTCGGCATCAACGTGCCGCGCCTGATCACCCTGACCTACGGGCTGGGCGTCGGGCTGGCGGCGCTGGCCGGCGTGCTGGCGGCGCCGATCTACCAGGTCTCGCCGCTGATGGGCCAGAACCTGGTGCTGGTCGTGTTCGCCGTCGTCGTCATCGGCGGCATGGGGTCGATCCTCGGCTCGATCGTCACCGGCTTCGGCCTGGGACTGATCGAAGGCCTGACCAAGGTCTTCTACCCGCAGGCCTCCAGCACCGTGATCTTCGTCATCATGGCCATCGTGCTTCTGATCAAGCCGGCCGGCCTTTTCGGGCGCACGAGATGACCAACAATCACACGTTGCGTAACATCCTGCTGGTGGCGGCGCTCGCGGTGGCGCTGGCAGCGCCGTGGGTCGCCTATCCGGTGTTCCTGATGACGGCGCTGTGCTTCGCGCTGTTCGCCTGCGCCTTCAACCTGCTGCTCGGTTTCGCCGGGCTGATGAGCTTCGGCCACGCCATGTTTTTCGGCATGGCGGCCTACTTCTTCGGCCATACCGTCAAGGAGTGGGGCTGGCGGCCGGAGTTCGGCATCCTGGCCAGCGTGCTCGGCGCCGCGGCACTGGGGGCGGTGACCGGCGCGCTCGCCATTCGCCGCCAGGGCATCTACTTCGCGATGATCACCCTGGCGTTCAGCCAGATGATCTACTTTTTCTGTGTCCAGGCGCCGTTCACGCACGGCGAGGACGGCCTGCAGGGCATCCCCCGCCGCGCCTTCCTCGGCGGCCTCATCGAGGTCAAGGACGACCGCGCGATGTACTACGTCGTGCTGGCGATCGTCCTGTTCGGGTTCGCCGCGGTCTACCGCATCATTCACTCGCCGTTCGGCCAGGTGCTCAAGGCGATCCGCGAGAACGAGCAGCGTGCGATTTCGCTGGGCTACAATGCCAATCTCTACAAGCTGCTGGCATTCATCCTGTCGGCCGCCATCGCCGGGCTGGCGGGGTCGACCAAGGCCATGGTGCTGCAGTTCGCGACGCTGACCGACGTCACCGCCGCGATGTCGGGCGAGGTCGTGCTGATGGCGCTGGTCGGCGGTATCGGCACCCTGGCGGGCCCGGTGGTCGGCGCCTTTGTGATCATCACCATGCAGAACTATCTCGCGGCCGCCGGCGAGTGGGTGCTGGTGATCCAGGGCGCGATCTTCGTCGTGATCGTGCTGGCCTTCCGCAAGGGCATCGTCGGCGAAATCGGCGACCTCGTGAGGCGGCGCCCCAAGCCCGGGCCGGCCGGAAGCAGCGCCTGATCCCGGTCGGTCCCGGCCGGGCATGCAAACCGATGCCTGTCGCCGAGTGTTCGCTTCACCCTGCGAAAGAAATGACGGCGGCTTCAACCTACGCAGCAGTTGCGACGCAGCCGAGCGGCAGGCGGATGCCTCGCCGCCGCATCGTGACCTAAGCTGCGCGTCAGCAGAGAGGCCGGGATCGACCGGCATGCTACACGAGGAGGAAATTGAGGATGCGTAAGTCTCTGGCCGCCGCGGCTCTGGTCTGCGGGATGGGCGTTGCCGCCCTGCCCGCCGCCGCTCAGATCTCCGGCGACGTGGTCAAGCTCGGCGTACTGACCGACATGTCCAGTCTCTACTCCGACATCAACGGGCCAGGCGCGGTCGTGGCCGTCCAGATGGCGATCGAGGAATTCGGCGGCATGGTCGCCGGCAAGAAGATCGAGCTGGTGCAGGCCGACGTGCAGAACAAGGCCGATATCGCGGCCACGATCTCAGGCCGCTGGTACGACGTCGAAGGCGTCGACGCCATCCTCGGCACCGGCGGGTCGGCGTCGTCCATCGCCACCATGCGGGTCGCCGGCGAGAAGAAGCGCATGTTCTTCGCCGTCGACCCGGCGTCGTCCGACATCACCGGCAAGCTGTGCAACGCCTACACGGTGCACTGGGTCTACGACACCGTGGTGCTGGCCAACGGGACCGGCTCGGCGGTGGTCAAGGCCGGCGGCAAGTCGTGGTTCTTCCTCACCGCCGACTACGCCTTCGGCCATGCGCTGGAACGCGACGTGAGCGCCGTCGTGACCGCCAACGGCGGCAAGGTGGTCGGCAGCGTGCGCCATCCGCTGAACACGTCGGACTTCTCGTCCTTCATGCTCCAGGCCCAGGCCTCCAAGGCGCAGGTCATCGGCCTCGCCAACGCCGGCGGCGACACGATCAATTCGATCAAGCAGGCGGCCGAGTTCGGTGTCGTCAAGGGCGGCCAGAAGCTCGCCGGCCTGCTGGTGTTCGTCACCGACGTGCACAGCCTGACGCTCAAGCTCGCGCAAGGCCTGCAGCTCACCGAGGCATTCTACTGGGACCGCAACGACGCCAGCCGCGCGTTCGCCAAGCGCTTCGGCGAGCGGATGAACGGCAAGATGCCAACCAGCATCCAGGCCGGCTTCTACACCGCCGCCAAGCACTATCTGGAGCAGGTCAAGGCGCTCAACACCGACGACGCCGACAAGGTGATGGCGCGCATGAAGTCGACGCCGGCCGACGAGCCGCTGTTCGGCAAGGCGGTCATCCGCCAGGACGGCCGCAAGGTGCACGACGTTTACCTGTTCGAGGTCAAGGCGCCGTCGGAGTCCAAGGGACCGTGGGATTACTACAAGCTGATCCGCACCATCCCCGGCGAGGAAGCCTTCCGCCCGATGGACCAGGGCGGCTGCCCGCTGGTCAAGAAGAGCTGACCAGAGCGAGTCGCGCCGCCCGCCACGCGGGCGGCGTGCACCGGCGTTCCGCAAGGCGCCGCCCCGTGGCGATCTGCAAAGGGGAGCCGACATGCGTCTAGGCAATGCGATACCCGAACGTCCCGGCGCGGCGCTGCGGCGCCTGATCCGCGAACAGCCGCCACTGATCGTGCCGGGCTGCTACAACGCGCTGTCGGCGCGGGTGCTGGAGCACGCCGGCTTTCCCGCCGTCTACATGTCCGGCTACGGCGCGTCGCTGGCGCTGCTCGGGCTGCCCGACGCCGGGCTGGCGACCTTGACCGAAACCGCGATGAACGCCCGCCTGATCGCCGCCGCCGTGCGCGTGCCGGTCATCGCCGACGCCGACACCGGCTTCGGCAACGCCATCAACGTCGTGCGTACCATCGAGGAATACGTGCGTGCCGGGCTGGCCGGCCTGCATCTCGAGGACCAGGTCGCCCCCAAACGCTGCGGCCACGTCGCCGGCCGGGAAGTCATCGACCGGGCCGAGGCCGTGGGCAAGATCCGCGCCGCGCACGCCACGCGGCAGGCGCTCGATCCGGAGTTCGTGCTGATCGCCCGCACCGACAGCCGCGGCGCGCATGGCGGCTCGCTCGATGAGGCGATCTGGCGGGCCAATGCCTTCCTCGACGCCGGGGCCGACCTCGCCTTCGTCGAAGGGCCCAAGGACATGACCGAGGTCGAGCGCATCTGCACCGAGGTCAAGGGGCCGGTGTTCTACAACATGACCGGCATCTCGCCGCGCATGACGCGGGAGCAGATGGCCAAGCTCGGAATCGCCGTCACGATCCTGCCGGGCGCCACGCTGCGGGCCTCGATCATCGCGATGTACGACCTCGCTGTCGCGCTGCGCGACCAGGGACCGATGGCCGAAGCGGCGTTCAGCGACTCCGTCAAAGGGCACCCGCTGTCGAACGTGCACGAGTTTGCCGGTTTCGACCGCATCCGCGCGCTGGAGGAGACATTCCTGCCGGCGGAATCGGCACAGAAATACGAGGGCACGCTCGGGCACATGCCGCGTCGTGCCGCCGAATAGGCCGCACTGGCCCGGCCAGGGCGCGCTGCCTGCCCCTCAGCGGGCACGTCCACGGCAACGATGGTGGCACGCCACATGAGCCGGCCCGCGCCACAGATGGAGCGGCCGGCATGCCCGGCTCGGCCGGCGAACCATGACGACTGCTCCGCCCCGATCCGCAACCTTGTGCGCGCCGCCGTTGCGCGGCGGTAGGCCATGAAGCCGCCTGTCCTGCCGCGTCTGATCATTCCCCGGCTGCCGTTCTACTATGGTTGGGTCGTGCTGGGCTGCGTCAGTCTGGCAGGCTTCGCGCGGCAAGGCCCGGCGGTGGCCACCCTGTCGATCTTCGTGGCGCCGATGACCAGCGATTTCGGCTGGTCGCGCACCGAGATCTCCGGCGCCGTCTCGCTGGGTGGCGTGCTGGCGGCGCTGGTCTCGCCCGTGATCGGACCGGTGCTCGACCGCCAGGGCGCGCGTCTGGTGCTGTGTCTGGCCGTGCTGGGCACCGGGCTCGCGACGATGAGTCTGTCGCTGGTGCAGTCGCTGGCCGCGTTCTATGTGCTGTTCTGCTTTGCGCGCATGGTCTGGGCCGGTCCCTACGATCTGGGACTCTACGGCGCCCTGAACGCCTGGTTCGTGGCCCGCCGCGCGGCGGCGACCTCGATCGCGACACTGGCGCAAACCTCGGGTCTGGTCGCGCTGCCGCTGATCGCGCAATTCGCGATGCGCGACGGCGACTGGCGCGCCGGATGGGTGGCTGTCGGCACGACCGTGCTGCTCGTCGGCTTCCTGCCGGCCTGGCTCCTTCTGGTGCGCCGACCGGAGGACGTGGGACTAGCGGTCGACCGGATCGCGGGCGCCGCCGCGACGCCGGAACCGCGCTTCAGTCGCAACGAGGCGATGCGCACACCGGCCTTCTGGCTGCTGTCGCTCTATACCGTGCTGGTCTATCCCGTGCAGGCCGGCGTCAGCCTCCATCAGGCGCCGCATCTGATCGAGCGCGGGCTGACGCCGATCGCGGCCGCCACGGTGATCGGCGTCTTTTCCGCGATGTCGGCCGTCGCGAGCTTCGGCATCGGCTTCCTGCCGCGCCGCTGGCCGGTGCGCTACAGCCTGCTGGCGTCGGCGCTCCTGCTGGCGATCGGCAGCTTCACGCTGACGGGGGTTGCCACGGTGCACGCGGCCTATGTCGCCGCCGGCCTGTTCGGCCTTGGCATCGGCGGCGTGCTGACGCTGCTGCCGATGGCGTGGGCCGACTATTTCGGGCGCGAAAGCTACGGCGCGATCCGCGGCGTGGCCCTGTCGCTGCAGGTCCTGGCCCAGGCCGTCGGGCCGCTGCTGTCGGGCGTGCTGCGCGACTGGAGCGGCGCCTATACGCTGTCGCTCGAGGCGTTCGCCGGGCTGGCGGCGCTTGCCGCCGTCACGGCGCTGGCGGCGCGGCGGCCGCCGTATCCGCAAGCGCTGTCGGCGCGCTGACCCCGCCCGCCGTCGCCGACGTTGCCGTCGCGCGGCGTTGCCCGCTCAATTCCGGACCTGCGGGAGCACCTCCTTGCACAACAGTTCCAGCGAACGCAGCACCTGCTGATGCGGAATGAGCGCGCCGCAGTTCATCTCGGCCAGGATGCCGTCGAGGCCCAGCTCGGCCTGCAGCGTGCGCAGCCGCGCCACCACCTGGTCCGGCGTGCCGACGATCACCTTTTCGCGCAGCGCCTCCTCGTAGCTGACGCTTTGCAGATGCGCGGCGCGGCCGGCGCGGTTCTCGATCGCACGCGTGCCGGCCAGATTGGCCGACTGGGCCACCACCGCCGCCATGTCCTGGTAGAACTGCATGATGCTGGCGCGCGGCTCATCGTGCGCCCGCGCCGGCGTGTCGGCCACGTAGACCGGCACGCGCAAATAGATCTCGCCGCGCCCGGCATGGCCCGCCTCACGCCAGGCGGCATGGTAGGTGGCGATCAGCGGCGCCAGCTCGGACAGCACACCCAGCCGCACCGCGACGAAGATCGGAAACCCAAGCGCGCCGACCGTGGCGTAGGTGTCGGGGCTGGTGGCGGCGACGCGGATCGGCGGGTGCGGCTTCTGGTAGGGCTTCGGCACGAGATGCACGTCGGTGAAGCTGTGAAACTTCCCAGCGTAGGAGAATTTCGGCTGCGTCCAGGCGCGGCGGATGATCTCGAGCGTCTCGGCAAAACGCTCCTGGCTTTCAGCATACGGAACACCGTACGCCATGTAGGTACGCGGAAAGCCGCTGCGCCCCACCCCGAAGATCAGCCGGCCATGGCTGATATGGTCGACCGTCGCGACCTCCTCGGCGATACGCAGCGGATGGCACAACGGCAGAACCTGCACGGCGATGCCGATCTTCATGCGCGAGGTCCGCGCGGCGATGGCGCTGGCGATGGCCAGTGGCGCCGACGCCACCGAGCGGGTCGGGTTGATGTGCAGCTCGGCGAGCCACATGCAGTCGAGGCCCCAGCGCTCGGCGGCATCGACCTGCTCGAAGGATTCCGCGAAGGCCCGCTCCTCGCTGTAGCCGCGCGGACACTGGAACTCGTGGAACATGCCGATTTCCATCGCCACTCCTCCCCGCGGTCGTGGATCGTTGCCGATACGATACACCGGCGCCGACGCTGGCGGTGTCCTGGCGAGCGGATTTCGCCGCAAACCGGGCGCCACATCGGAATTGCAGGGTCCACGCTTTGGCGGCCCTGGGCAAATTGCTCCCGTCACCGCTCACGGCTAGGCTCGGCCAACCATCCGCGGAGGAAAGCCATGAGCAGCAGGGCTAAGGGCGAGCGCGCAGCTCATCGGATTCCGACCTATCAGGTGCTCGCCGAAGACATCAAGGCGATGGGCGTCGAGCAGGTGTTCGGCCTGATGAGCGACGATACCGCCGTCTTCGCCACGGCGCTGGACAGCGCCGGGGTGCGTTTCTACGGCGCGCGGCACGAGAACAACGCGATCGCCATGGCGGAAGGCTATGCCTACGCCACCGGCAAGCTGAGCATCGCCGTCGTCGGCCGCGGCCCGGCGACAGCCAACAGCCTGCATGCCGCCACCTACGCCAACCGCACCGGCTCGAAGGTCCTGCTGATCTATGGCGAAGCCGCCGTGCCAACCGGCGCCGTCAACACGATGGGTCCCGACTACAAGAGCTTCAATGCGACCGGTGTCCTGGGTGCCGCCGGCATCCGCACGTTCATGGCCAGCAGCCCCGACACCGCACGCGGCGCCTTGGCCGACGCCGCCGGTGCGGCACTGCAGGGCGGCCTTGCCGCGCTGCTGCTGCCGACCAACGTCCAGCTCGCCGAGCTCGAGCTCGCCGACGGCGAGACGGCACCGACGCCTCGGCCGGCAAAAGCGACGCCCGTGGCACCGCGACCGCAGGCCATCGAGGCGGCGGCCAATTTGCTGCGTCACAGCCGCAAGCCGCTGATTATCGCCGGCCAAGGTGCCTACCATGCCGGCGCCAAGCCGGCGATCGAGCAGCTGGCGGAGCGGATCGGCGCGTTGCTGGTGACCACGGCGCGGGCCAAGGACATGTTCCGTGGCCATCCCTGCAATCTCGGCATCATCGGCTCGTTCTCGCACTCGGCGGCCCGTCGCATGATCGACCAGGCTGACTGCGTGCTGGTGTTTGGCGCCAGCCTCAACATCCTGACGATGAGCTTCGGCAACGCTCTGCCCAAGGTGCCGCTGATTCACGTCGATGCGCTGCGCGGCAATATCGGCCGCTGGCAGGCCGCCGACCTGGCGATCGTCGGCGACGCGCGCCTGGCGGCCGAGGCGCTGGTGGCGGCACTGCCGGCGGGCGCAAACGCCGAGCCACCGTTTCGCTCCGAGGCGACGCGGCAGTTCCTCGCCGACTTCGACATCGCCAAGGACTTCCAGCCGGCCAACACGCCGCGCACGGTCGATCCGCGATCGCTCGGCGTGGCGCTCGACAAGCTGCTGCCGCCCAACCGCAATCTGGTCTACGACGCCGGCAACTTTCTCGGCATCGTGCCCTATCTCTCGGTGTCCGGGCCGACGCACTTCAAGTTCACCAGCGATTTCGCCTCGATCGGCATGGGCTTCGGCACCGCGCTGGGTGTCGCCAAGGGCCGCCCCGACGAGACCACGGTGCTGCTGATCGGCGACGGCGGCTTCCTGATGACCATGGGCGAGCTGGAGACCGTGGTGCGCGAGGACCTGCCACTGGTCATCGTGCTGATGAACGATTGCGCCTACGGTGCGGAGCTGCATTTCCTCAAGATGCGCAATCTGCCGGTGGCGAAGTCGGTGTTTCCCGACGTCGACTTTGCGCCCATCGCCGAGGCCTTCGGCTTCCGCGCCGCGACCATCCGCACCCTGGACGAACTGCAGAAGCTGGCGCCGCTGCTGGCCAAGCCGGACGGCCCGGTGTTCCTCGACTGCAAGCTCAACGCCGCCGTGGCGGCGCCGTTCATGAGCGAGGTCCACGAATACGAGACCCGCCAGCATTAGGCCGGCTCGTCGCTACACGACACGACAGGAGATTGTGCCGCCGATGGACGCCCTGCCATCTGAGCCGCCTGCCACGCTGCCGGGGCTGCTGGCCGCCGCGGCACCCGACGCCGTCGCGATCGCCGCGCCGGAAGGCGAGCTCACCTACGCCGCGCTCGATGCGGTCAGCGCCCGCGTCGCCGGCGGTCTGCGCCGTCTGGGCATCGGACCGGGCGATCGCGTCGCCATCTGGCTGCCCAACAGCCACGCCTGGCTCGCCTGTTTCTTCGCCAGCGCCCGCCTCGGTGCGATTGCGGTGGCGGTCAACACGCGCTTTCGCAGCAGCGAGCTGGCCGACATCCTGAGCCGCTCAGGCGCGCGCATTCTGGTGTTCTGGCCGGCTTTCAAGCAGATCGATTTCGCCGGCATCCTGGCCGATTGCGACGGCGCGGCGCTGGGCGCACTCGAAACCTTCGTCGCCTGCGGACAGTCCGCGGCCGAAAGGACCGCCAGCCCGACCCTGTTCGGCCGCCCCGTCGTCACCTACGAGACGCTGGCCGACGGCCCGCCGCTGCCGGACATGCTGGGCAGTGGCGATTCGGGCTGCGCCATCTTCACGACGTCGGGCACATCAAACCGGCCCAAGTTCGTGCTGCACGCGCAAAGGACGCTCGTCACGCATGCCCGCAACGTGGTCCGGGCATGGCGCATGAACGCCGCCAGCGTCAGCTTGCTGGTGCCGCCGATGTGCGGCGTCTTCGGGCTGTGCGCGACGCTCGCCGCGCTGGCCAGCGGCGGCAGACTGCTAATCTCGCCGGTGTGGCAGGCCGAAGACGACGCCGACGCCATTGTGCGGCACGGTGTGACGCATATGCACGCCAGCGACACCGCCATCGCCGCCCTGTTGAAGCTGCCCCAGGCGTCATCCTTCGCGCGCACCCTGCGCTGCGTCGGCTATGCCTCGTTCTCGCCCGGCGAGGCCGATATCGTCGAGCGCGCCGAAAGCGTCGGCCTGCGGCTGATCGGCCTGTACGGCTCCAGCGAGTTGCAGGCGCTGCTGGCCGGCCAGGATCCGCAGGCGCCGGCCGCCGAGCGCGGCCAGGGCGGCGGCCGGATGGTGAGCGACGTGGCGCGCGTGCGGGTGCGCGATCCCGCGTCGGGCGTCCTCCTGGCGCACGACCAGACCGGCGAAATGGAATTCTATGCCCCCGAAAGCGTGATGCGCGGCTATTTCGGCAATCCCGACGCGACCACCGCCGCATTCACCGCCGACGGCTGGTTCCGCAGCGGCGATCTCGGCATGACCTGTGCCGACGGCCGCTTCGTGTATCTGGCGCGCATGGGCGACGTGCTGCGACTGGGCGGCTATCTCGTCAGCCCGGCGGAGATCGAGGCGGTCGTTCAGGAATGCGCCGCCGTCGCCGAATGCCAGGTGATCGGCGTGACGATCGGCACCGAGCTGAAGCCGGTGGCGTTCGTGATCGCGCGCGACGGCAGCCTGCCCGACGAAGCCGAGATCAAACGTCACGCCGCGCGCCGGCTGGCGCGGCACAAGGTGCCGGTGCGCGTGCTGCCGATCGAGGCGTTTCCGGTGACGGCCAGCGCCAACGGCACCAAGATCCAGAAAGCCAGGCTGCGCGAGCTGGCGCTCGCCGCCATCGCCGGCACCTGAGCCGGGGGAGATGAGCAGATGCACGACAAGGTCGATGTCCTGATTATCGGCTCGGGCGCGTCCGGCGCGGCGGTGGCCTGGAGCCTGGCCGAAACCAGGATGCGCATCCTCTGTCTCGAACAGGGCGACTGGATCAAGCCGACCGACTATCCCAGCAACGGACGCGACTGGGAGGCCCGCTTCTTCAGCGACTTCGCCACCAGCCCGAACCGCCGGGCACGGCCGACCGACTATCCGATCAACGACGACAACTCGCCGATCAAGGTGGTGAACTTCAACGGCGTGGGCGGCAGCACCATCCTGTACACCGCCCACTTTCCCCGCCTTCATCCTTCCGACTTCCGGGTGCGCACGCTCGACGGCGTCGCCGACGATTGGCCGGTCGACTACGAAACGCTCGAGCCGTTCTTCGCCGAAAACGACCGCATGATGGGTGTCTCCGGGCTGGCCGGCGATCCCGCCTACCCGCCCAAACAGCCGCCCATGCCGCCGCTGCCGCTGGGCAAGTCGGGCACCCGCTTCGCCAAGGCCATGAACAAGCTGGGCTGGCACTGGTGGCCGTCCGACAGCACCATCGCGACGACCGACTACGAGGGCCGCGCGCGCTGCATCAATCTCGGTCACTGCACGCCCGGCTGCGCCCAGGGCGCCAAGGCCAGCACCGATATCACCTACTGGCCGCAGGCCATTCGCGCCGGCGTCGAGCTGCGCACGCGCAGCCGGGTGCGCGAAATCACCACCGACGAACACGGCATGGCCTCGGGAGCGATCTACTATGACGCCGACGGGGTCGAGCAGTTCCAGCCGGCCGAGGTCGTGATCGTCGCCTGCAACGGCGTCGGCACGCCGCGGCTGCTGCTGAACTCGACGTCAGGACGCTTCCCCAACGGGTTGGCCAATGCCAGCGGCCTGGTGGGCAAGAACCTGATGTTCCACCCCTACGCCAACGTCTACGGCTATGTCGACGAGCCGCTCGACGGCAATCACGGGCCGCCGCTGTGCCTGTGGAGCCAGGAGTTCTACGAAACCGATCGCACCCGCGACTTCGTGCGCGGCTACACATTCCAGTTCGGCCGCGGCTATGCGGCGATCCTGGAGGCGATCAACAGCACGGCCGCCGGCCGGCTGCCGTGGGGCGAGGAGCATCACCGCATCTACCGGCAGCTTCTCAATCACCGCATCGGCCTGTCGGCGATCTGCGAGGACCTGCCGGAAGAGCACAACCGCGTCACTCTCGATCCGCAGCTGAAGGACAGCCACGGCATTCCGGCGCCGAAGATCGACTACACCTTGGGTGCCAACAGCCGGCGCATGATGGAGCACGGCATTGCCCGCGCGAAGGAGGTCTTGGCCGCTGCCGGCGCCGGCAACATCGGCACGGAGGCCCCGATCCTCAACGGCGGCTGGCACCTGCTGGGCACCGCCCGCATGGGCGACGACCCAGAACGCTCGGTGGTCAACGGCTGGGGCCGCAGTCACGACGTGAAGAACCTTTTCATTGTCGACGGCAGCATCTGGGTCACGTCCGGCGGCGTGAACCCGACGTCGACCATCCAGGCGCTGGCGCTCTACATCGCCGACAGCATCAAGCAGCGCCTCGCCAACCTGTTCGATTGAGGCCGTCATGCCGGATGAACCGCTCACGCCCGCCGAGACCCGCGACCTGCGCTGCCTGGCGGCAGCGATCATCCCCGCCAGCGCGTACTACGGCGTGCCCGGCGCCGACGACGATCTGATCTTCGGAGACATCCTCAAGAGCCTGGGCCGCGACCGCGATGACGTGCGCACGGCGCTGACGCATCTGGCGACGCTCAGCGGCGGCAGTTTCACCGATCTTCCGCCGGACCGCCGTGCCGGAGTCATCGCGACGTTCCGCGCGCAAGGCGCCACGCCGCTTGCTATCCTCACGCGGGTGGTCTTGCTCTGCTACTACCGCGACGATCGGGTGATGCGTTCGCTGAACATGGAGCCGCGCCCGCCCTTCCCCAAGGGCCACGTCGTCGAGCAGGGCGATTGGTCGCTGCTCGATCCGGTGCGGGCGCGCGCGCCCTTCTACCGTCGCGTATCCTGAAGTTGCGGTCCGCGGCGGCCGCGCCGCGGGGGCTAGCGCTGCGCTTCCAGGCGCCGCTGTTCTGCGTCGTAGGTCGCCAGGGCGGTCGCGGCCTGCTGGTGCAGCAGCGCCAGTTGCGATGCATTCAGGTAGCCGGTGGCAGGCAAGCTTTGCGCCTTCTGCCACGCCGAGATCATGGCCCGCGTACGCGGCCCGATGTAGCCGGTGGTCGCGCCGATCACGAAGCCCAGCGACGAGAGCGCGACCTGGACGCGCCGCCGCGCGCCCTCCGACAGCCCCAGCGCCGCCTCTTCGGCTTCCGCTTGCCGCGCAGCGTCACCGGCCGACGCCTTGTCGGCCGCCGCCTTGGCCTCGTCCTCGTCCCGCTTTGCCAGCGCCGGCGCCGCCTGAAGCTGCAAGGCGTCGAGCTGCAACGCTGTCAGGTAGCCGGTTTCCGGCAGACCTTGCGCCTTTTGCCAGGCGGCGATCATGGCCCGCGTCTGCGGCCCGATATAGCCGGTGGTCGCGCCGACCACATGCCCCAGCGACGTCAAGGCGATCTGGATGCGCTTCGCCTCGGCGTCGCCGAGCTGCAGCGAAGCTTCGGCGGTGCGCCCGCGGCGCAGCGTTTCGGCCGCCGACCTCGGCCAGCCGTCGGCCTCCTGGCGCGCGGCCAGTTCGGCGGCGCGCCGCTTGGCTTCGGCCGACTGCCGCCGCGCCTCATCTTCCCGCCGGATGCGCGCTTCGGCTTCCACCCGCTCCCGGGCGGCGGCCTCGGCGCGGGCGGCTTCGGCCTCCGCCGCGCGACGAGCCTCCTCGTTGCGCCGATCGATCGCGGCCTGCGCGTCGGCGCGGACGCGCGCCTCTTCGTCGGCCTTGCGTCGAGCCTCCGCCGCCAGACGCGTCTGCTCCTCGGCGCGTTGCGCCGCCTCGGCGGCCGCCCGGTCGGCGGCA
>JAHCJT010000056.1 GCA_026126245.1 Alphaproteobacteria bacterium | reverse complement strand
CGCCAGCTTCCTGCCGCAGCTCGAGCAGCCGCCCAATCCCAACCGGGTGTTCGTCGGGCTGGGCGTGATGCTGGTGGTCTGGGGCGTCTTCAAGAAAGCGATCGTCGCCAACTACATCGCCGTGCAGCTGGTCGATCCGGTGTTCCTGGCGCCGATCAACTACGGCGCCGTCGACCTGCTGTTCGCGGTCTACGGCTATGCCGTGCAGATCTATTGCGACTTCAGCGCCTACAGCGACATCGCCATCGGCATCGCCGCCCTGCTCGGCTACCGCTTCCAGCGCAACTTCAACCAGCCCTACCGCGCCGAATCGCTGCAGGATTTCTGGCGCCGCTGGCACATGTCGCTGTCGAGCTGGCTGCGCGACTACCTCTATATCCCGCTGGGCGGCAACCGATACGGCGAGCTGAAGACCTATCGCAACCTTCTGCTGACCATGGTGCTGGGCGGCGTCTGGCATGGCGCGGCCTGGAAGTTCGTGCTGTGGGGTGCCCTGCACGGCGGCGTGCTGGCAGTGGAGCGGCTGGTCCACGGCGGCCGCGATCCGGCGGCCCGGGTCGGCCGGCCGATCTGGCGGCGTGCCGTCGCGGTGCTGGTGATCTTCCACTTCGTGTGCTTCTGCTGGATCTTTTTCCGTGCCGAGAACCTGGCGCGGGCCGGCGAGTTGCTCGCCGGCCTCGCCGCCTGGTCCCAGCCGGTCCAGTTGCTGAGCCCGTTCCTGCTGGTGCTGATCGGCTTCGGCATGGCGATCCAGTTCACGCCGGCCGACACGCCGCAGCGGCTCGACCGGCTGTACCACCGTCTCTCGCCGTGGGCGGTGGGCGCCCTGGCCGGCACGGTCCTGCTGTTGATCGAGGCGATCAGCGGCGACGGCGCCGCGCCCTTCATCTACTTCCAGTTCTGACGGAGGCCACGATGCCGCCGCTGCCCACTTCTGCCGCCGAACCGACCGACGACGCCGCGCCGGGCGTGCATGATCTGGAAGCCGGCATGCGGCCCTCGCGGCTGCCGCAGTTCGTCCCGGTCGCCGTCGTCGTCGTGGCGCTGCTGTTCGTCTTCAACTCGGCCGGCCTGGTGCGCTGGACGCAGAACCTGCCGCCGGGCCGCACCGGCACCGCGCTGTCCGATGCCGCCAACGTCTGGCACGACGCCATGACGGCGGCCGGGCCGGCGCGCCTGTTCGACTGGCTGAAGGACGCAATCGGCGTCGAGCTGCGGTAGCGTGCCTCAGGCTCCGCCCGGCGCCGGTCCCAGGCCGAGCGGCGCCGGCGTCAGGTTGACGATGCGGGTAAAGAGCGAGCGGAAATCGTCGCCGCCGGTGCGCGCCCCGTGCAGCGGGTCGTTGTTGGCGGCGAAAGCGGCGTCCATCTCGGCCCAGTCGGCGGCGGTGAGAATCTTCTCGGCGCGCGGCAGCACGATCTCCTCTTCCATGCGCATGTGCTGCCAGTGGAACTCGGCATACGTCTCGACGGCACCGCGGAAAGTGGCGGCGTTGGCCTGGCAATTGATGTCGCGCCAGTGCTCGGCGTCGTCGCCGCCTGAGCCGTCCGCCGCACGGCGCGCATCGACGCTGGCGCGATAGGCGGCCAGGCTCTGCTTGACCCGCGCCAGGCCGGCGTGGCCGTCGCGGTGTTGCGCCGAGAGTTCGTCCAGCGTCGGCGCCAGGTCCGGCGCGCGCTGGCGCAGGAGGCGGAAGAGGAACTGATCCTCCTTGGGATGGTGACTGACATCGGGGAACGCCTCGATGTAGGCGACCATCGACTCCAGCAGGCGGAAGTCGGGCGCCGCGCCGCGCTCCACGATGTCGGCGGCGACATGGCGCAGCCCGTGCAGCACGGCCGCGAGCGAGCGATGCTCGTCGAGGATCACCAGCATCGCCTTGTGCATCGTCGCTCCTTTCGCCATCGCCTACACCGCCCGCGAGTGGCGGCCGCCGGATCGTGGCAAATGATGATCGAACGCGGCGCAGACCAGCCGCACCGCCAGGCGCCCCTCTTCAGTGACCCGGACCTGGCCGCCATCCAGCGTCACCAGACCGTCGTCGACCAGCGGCTGCAGGCGCGGCAGGTCATCGTCGAAGGCGTTGGCCGGCATGTCATGGCGGCGCGCCAGCGCCGGCAGGTCGACCGCGAAGTCGCACATCAGCCGTTCGATCACGTCAGCCACGAGGTGATCGTCCGACGACACCGCCACGCCGCGCGCCGTAGCGTAGGTCCCGGCACGGATCGCCGCCTCGTAGGCGTTGGGATCGCCGGTGTTCTGCGCCAGGCCGGCGGGCAGGCGCGAGATCGCCGTGGCGCCGATGCCGACGACGTTGGCCGCGCCGACGTCGGTGTAGCCCTGGAAATTGCGGCGCAGCCGACCGGCCCGGGCGGCGATGGCCAGCGGATCACCAGGCAGGGCGTAATGGTCGAGGCCGATGGCGCGGTAGCCAGATTTGGTCAGGGTCTCGGCCACCAGTGACGCCATGGCGTGGCGCAACGCGGTGTCGGGCAACGTCGCCTCGTCGATGGCGCGCTGGCGCTTGGCCATCCAGGGCACATGGGCATAGCCGAAGATGGCGATGCGCGAGGGCCGCAGCTGCACCGTCGTGGCCAGCGTCGCGGCCAGCGAGTCCAGCGTCTGGTGCGGCAGGCCGTAGATCAGGTCGATGTTGACGCGGGCGATGCCGGCGTCGCGCAGCATCCGCAGGCAGCCAGCGGTCATCGCCTCGGGCTGGATACGGTTGATGGCCCGCTGCACCACCGGGTCGAAGTCCTGCACGCCCATGCTGACACGCGTCACGCCGGCCGCGGCCAGCGCCGCGACGAGCTGCGGCGTGACGTAGCGCGGATCGGTCTCGACCGAGATCTCGGTGTCGGCGGCGGCCGCGAAGCGTTGCAGGGCGTGACGCACGATGCGTCCCAGCACGGCGCCCCCCAGCTCGGTCGGCGTGCCGCCGCCGAACTGCAGCGCCGCCAGGGTGCGGCCCCCGCCAATGTCGTCCGCCACCAGGTCGAGCTCGCGCTCCAGCAGCTCGGCATAGGCGTCGAGCTGCGCCCGGCTGCGCGCGGCGCGGGTGTGGCAGGCACAGTACCAGCAGATCGAGCGACAGTACGGGACGTGGGCATAGAGCGAGACCGGCTCGCCGGCCGGCAGCGCCCGCAGCCAGGCGCGATAGGCCGCGGCATCGATGCCGGCATGGAATTGTGCCGCGGTGGGATAGCTGGTGTAACGCGGTACCGTTTGCTCGAAGCGCAGCAGACTCGACCGGTCCATGACCCTCACGCCCTCGCGCCGCGGCGCGGTTTGGTGGGCGGAAGCTAGGGTAGCAGACTGTTTGCACAGTTGACGCAGATCAACCGGCCGACACACGCGACAAAGTGACCGCCGCCACAGCCGGGCGCCCCGCCCGCCGCGCGAAGCGCCACAGCAGCAGCACGGCCACCAGCGCCAGGCCGAAGGCCAGTCCGGCCCAGACGCCCTCGCCGCGCTGCGGCGTATGCAGGCCCAGCCACAGCGCCGCCGGAAACGCCGCCAGCCAGTAGCCGCCTGCCGCCAGCAGCATGGGCAGGGCCGTGTCATGCAGGCCGCGCAGCGAGCCGTTGGCGACCGACTGGGCACCGTCGACGACCTGGAACAGCGCCGCCCACGAAAGATAGGCGACGGCCAGCACATGCACCGGCGAGTGCGACGCCGGCACGAACACCGCGATCAGCCAGTCGCCGGCCTGCCAGAACATCAGCCCGGCACAGGCCATGAAGCCGACGCCCAGCGCGATGGCGATCCAGCCGGCGCGGCGCACGGCCTGCCAGTCGTCGGCGCCTGCGGCCAGGCCGACGCGCACGGTGGCGGCCTGCGAGATGCCCATCGGCACCATGAAGGTGATGGCGGACCATTGCAGGGCGATCTGGTGCGCCGCCACCTCGGCGGCGCCGAGCCGGCCCATCAGCAGGGCGGCGCCCGAGAACAGGCCGATCTCCGAGGCGAAGGTCAGCGCGATCGGCGCCGAGATGCGCAGGTAGCGGCCCAGCCGTGCCGTCGTGCTGCGCCACCAGCCCTGCGCCAGGCGGAAGGCGGCGAGGTGCGCGTCGAGCCGGATGTACAGCGCCAGCGCCACCAGCAACGCGGTATCGACCGCCGCCGATCCGATGCCGGCGCCGATCAGCTCCAGCCGCGGCAGGCCGAAGGCGCCGAAGATCAGGCCATAGTTCAGCACGGCGTTGATCGCCACGGCGATCAGCATCAGCACCATCGCCGGCCGCGGCCGCTCCAGCGCCGCCGTGAAGCCGCGCAGGACGGCGAACCAGACAAGCGGCAGGAAGCCGATGCTGAGGATGCGCAGGAACGGCACGGTGTCGGCGATCAGGTCCGGCGCCTGCCCCGACCACAGCAGCAGCGGGCCGCTGACCCACAGCGCCACCATCGACACCACCGAGGCCACGCCGGTCGCGATCAGGCCGTCATGCACGGCATGGCGCACGCTGGTGTCGTCGGACCGGTCGCGGCCCAGCGCCTGGGCCGCCAGCGCCGAGGTGCCCATGGCCAGACCCAGGCAGATCATCAGGAAGAAGCCGAACACCGAGACGGCCAGCGCGCTTGCCGCCAGCGCGCGCTCCGACAACCGCGCCAGCAGCAGCACGTCGGTGGTGTGGATGGCCATCTGCGCCAACTGCGTGCCGACGATCGGCAACGCCAGGGCGAGCGTGGCGCGGGCTTCCTTCAGGATCATGGGGGCGCCGTCTTAGCGGCTTGGCGGACGGCCGGCCAGTGGCGTTTGCCCGTTTTTCAGGCGTCCTCGCCCGACGCATCGAACCAACCGATACGCTCTCGCCGGATGCCCGGAAATGTCCGGCGCGCGCAGCGAGACGCAACGGAACGTCGGGGGTCGCACCGCGCGCTCCTCGATGACGAAGTCTCTCTTGGTGTCATGTCGTGGCCCGTCGGCCTCACCCTGCCGGCCGGTGACGGCGAGAGCCACTTCCCGGTCTCGGGCGTCAACGCTTTTTGGCGCGTCGCGGCGGCGCCGTCAGGCGCGCGCCGGGGTGTCGGCCGCGGCGCCGGTCTGGCCCAGCGCCTGCAGCGCGGTGGCGACGATGTGGTGCGCGTTCAGGCCGGCCCATTCGTACTGCCGGACGGGCGAGGCATGGTCGATGAAGCGGTCAGGCAGCACCATCGGCCGGATCTTCAGGCCGTGGTCGAAGGCGCCGGCCGTCGCCAGATGCTGCATCACCTGCGCGGCGAAGCCACCGACGGCGCCCTCCTCGATGGTGATCAGCACTTCGTGGCTGCGCGCCAGGCGCTCGACGAGGTCGGTGTCCAGCGGCTTGGCGAAGCGCGCATCGGCCACCGTGGTCGACAGCCCCTTGGCCGCCAGCTCGTCGGCCGCCTTGAGGCACTCCAGCAGGCGGGCGCCGAAGTTCAGGATGGCGATCTTGGAGCCCTCGCGCACGATGCGGCCCCTGCCGATCTCCAGCGGCGTCCCCCTGGCCGGCAGCTCGATGCCGACACCCTCGCCACGCGGATAGCGCACGGCGCTGGGACCATCCTCGATCGCGGCCGCCGTCGCCACCATGTGCATCAGCTCCAGCTCATCGGACGCGGCCATGACGACGAAGCCCGGCAGGCAGCACAGATAGGCGACGTCGAAGCTGCCGGCGTGCGTGGCGCCGTCGGCGCCGACCAGCCCGGCGCGGTCGATGGCGAAGCGCACCGGCAGCTTCTGGATGGCGACGTCGTGCACCACCTGGTCGTAGGCGCGCTGCAGGAAGGTCGAGTAGATCGCCGCGAACGGCTTGTAGCCGTCGCACGCCAGCCCGGCGGCGAAGGTCACGGCGTGCTGCTCGGCGATGCCGACGTCGAAGCAGCGCTGCGGGAAGCGCTTGGCGAACTGGTCGAGCCCGGTGCCGCCGGGCATCGCCGCCGTGATGGCGAGGATCTTCGGGTCGACCTCGGCCTCGGCGATCAGCGCCTTGGCGAACACCGAGGTGTAGTTCGGCGCGTTGCTCGGTGCCTTGGCCTGCTTGCCGGTGACGACGTCGAACTTGACCACGCCGTGGTACTTGTCGGCGCTGGCCTCGGCCGGCGGATAGCCCTTGCCCTTGCGCGTCACGACGTGGATCAGGACCGGCTTGTCGAGCGTGCTGTCGCGCGCGTTGCGCAGCACCGGCAGCAGATGCTCGATGTTGTGGCCGTCGACCGGGCCGACATAGTAGAAGCCGAGCTCCTCGAACAGGGTGCCGCCCTGCACGAAGCCGCGGGCGAATTCCTCGGCACGGCGCGCCGCCTGCTCCAGCGGCCGCGGCAGCGCTTCGGCGAAGGCCTTGCCGAACTGGCGCAGCGACAGGTAGGGACCCGACGAAATGAGCCGCGACAGGTGGGCCGACAGTGCGCCGGTCGGCGGCGCGATCGACATGTCGTTGTCGTTGAGGATCACGGTCAGCCGGCTGCGCAGGTGGCCGGCATTGTTCATCGCCTCGTAGGCCATGCCGGCGCTCAGCGCCCCGTCGCCGATCACCGCCACGACGTTGTGCCGCTTGCCGTCGAGATCGCGCGCCACCGCCATGCCCAGCGCCGCCGAGATGGAGGTCGAGGAATGGGCCGCGCCGAAGGCGTCGTATTCACTCTCGCTGCGGCGCGTGAAGCCCGACAGGCCACCCTCGCTGCGCAAGGTGCGGATGCGCTCGCGCCGGCCGGTGAGGATCTTGTGCGGGTAGGCCTGGTGGCCGACGTCCCAGATCAGCCGGTCGTTCGGCGTGTCGAAGATGTAGTGCAGCGCCACCGTCAGCTCGACGACGCCCAGGCCGGCGCCGAGATGGCCGCCGGTCACCGACACGGCCGAGATTGTTTCCTGGCGCAGCTCGTCGGCGAGCTGGCGCAGCTGGTCCGGCCGCAGGCGGCGCAGGTCGGCCGGCACCCGCACTGTGTCGAGCAGCGGGGTGGCGGGTCGCACCGGATCGTTGGGGCTGGCCATGCTTCCTCTGGCGCCGTTTACGCGCGGCGCTCGACGACGTAACGCGCCGCCTGCTTCAGCAGTTCCGCCTTGTGGCCGAACATGTCAAGGTGCCGGCCGGCCTGCTCGGCCAGCAGCGACGCCTGGTCGCGGGCGCGCTCCAGCCCGAGCAACGACACGAACGTTGCCTTGCCGGCGGCGGCATCCTTGCCCGGCGTCTTGCCGGTCTCCTCGCGCCGTCCCTCGACATCGAGCAGGTCGTCGGCGATCTGAAAAGCCAGACCGACGTCGTGGGCATAGGCGACCAGCGCGTGCCGTGCCGGCTCGGACGCCTTGGCCAGCACGGCGCCGGCGCCGCACGCGAAAGAGATCAGCGCGCCGGTCTTCAGGCGCTGCAGGCGGGTGATCTCGCCCAGCGACAGGGTCTTGCCCTCGGCCTCCATGTCGACCATCTGGCCGGCCACCATGCCGTGCGGACCGATCGCCTGGGCGAGGCCGGCGACCAGCTGGACCCGCACCGCCGGGTCGCCGTGCGTGTCCTCGTGCGCCAGCACTTCGAAGGCCAGCGCATGCAGTGCGTCGCCCGCCAGGATCGCGGTCGCCTCGTCGAAGCGCTTGTGGCAGCTCGGCTGGCCGCGACGGAAGTCGTCGTCGTCCATCGCCGGCAGGTCGTCGTGGATCAGCGAATAGGCATGCACGAACTCGACCGCCGCCGCCACCCGCAGCGCCGCCGGGGTGGCGATGCCGAACAGGGTCGACCCGGCCAGCACGAAGAAGGCGCGCAGCCGCTTGCCGCCGCCCAGCACGGAGTAGCGCATGGCTTCGTACAGCCGGGCTTCGGGGTCGTCACTGCGCGGCAACAGGCGATCCATGGTCCGACCGATGGCGGCGGTCGTGAAGTCCAAGGCAGTGTTCAGATCGGCGTGTTCGGAAAGGGGCATCGGACGCGGTTCATCTAACGGCTGTCGGGCGGCGGCGCTCGGCGATCTCTGTCTAGCGCACGCTCAATGCGGGTGAATGGCGGTTTGGTGCAGATATGGTGCCCGCCCTCCCCTGCACGGTTCAGGCCAGGTTGCTGCTTTCGCTGCCGACGGCGCCGCCGGCATTCAGCACGATCTTGTCGACCTTGGCCTTGGCCTCGGCCAGCTTGGCCTCGCAATGGCGCTTGAGCAGCGCGCCGCGCTCGTAGCTGGCGATCGCCTCGTCGAGCTTGACCTGGCCGCGCTCGAGCTGCTGCACGATGCTTTCCAGCTCGCGCAGCGCGTCCTCGAACGACAGCGAAGCCACGTCCGGCGGCGCGGCAGTCTTCTTCTCGGCCATGCGCGATCCTTCTCCGGTTCAGGCCGCCATCAGCGCCCGCACATGGGCTGCCGTCGAGCGCGCCAGCGCCTTGAGGTTGTAGCCGCCTTCCAGCGCCGAGACGAGTCGGCCGGCGGCGCAATCGCGCGCCACAGCCAGCAGCGCCTCGGTCGCCCAGGCATAGTCGTCTTCGGTCAGGCGCAGCTCGGCCAGCGGATCGTCGGTGTGCGCGTCGAAGCCGGCCGAGATGATCACCAGCGCCGGCTCGAACGCCCGCAGCGCCGGCAGGATCCGCTCGCTCATGGCGGCGCGGAACTCGTCCGATCCGGCCTGCGGCGGCAACGGCGCGTTGACCACGTTGGGATGGCGCGGGTCGTTGTCCATGCCGGTGCCGGGATAGAGCGGGCTCTGGTGCGTCGAGCCGTAGAACAGGCTCTTGTCGGCCATCGCCTGGCTCTCGGTGCCGTTGCCGTGGTGGACGTCGAAGTCGATGATCGCGACGCGCGACAGGCCATGGGCGCGCTGTGCGCGTCGCGCGCCGATCACCACGTTGTTGAACAGGCAGAAGCCCATCGCGCGATCAGGCTCGGCGTGATGGCCGGGCGGCCGCACGGCGCAAAACGCGTTATCGGCCGCGCCGCCGACCACGGCATCGACCGCCGCGACCACGGCGCCGGCGGCGCGCAACGCCGCCTCGCGGCTGCCGGGCGACACCAGCGTATCGCCATCCAGCATGCTGAGCCCGTCGGCCGGAATCGCCGCCAGGGTCGCTTCGACGTGGCGCGCCGGGTGCGCCAGCAGCAGATCCTCGGTGCTGGCCAGTGGCGCCTCGCGGCGCTGCAGGGCGGCGAATTCCGGGTCCTGCAAGGCGCCGAGGATGGCCTGCAGCCGGGCCGGCCGCTCGGGGTGGCCGGGGCCGGTGTCATGCGCCAGACAGGCAGGATGGGTGTACAGCAGCGTCGCCATGGCTCGTTTCCCGGGCGCCGCGTGCGTTGGCCGCGCCATGCGTGGTCATAGCCAGCGCAACGGCAGAAGGAAAGCGGCGGCCTGTGAGCATTGTCCCTACTGTCGGTCCTGACATAGGGCACGGCCGCAACATGTTGCGTCGCGGTGATCACCCATCGCATTGAAAGATAGTTTCACGCCTCACGGTACTGCATACCTGAATGTTGTTGTTGCCGTGTTGCGTCGCCACATCCCTCATGGCAATACCCCTCGCGTCGCGAAACAACGTTCCGTAGGAAACACCCATGAGCCAGCAGATTGTCGGGGCCCGCCGGGCCGCCACCTCGACACCGCCGGGTAGCGCGATGGCGCGTCCGCCCAAGGCGATCGCGCCCGCCGCGCACACGCCGGCGATCGAGGAGGACGGCAGCAAGGACCGCCAGTTCGTCACCGCCCTGGCGCGCGGTCTCGACATCCTGCGCGCTTTCCATGCCGGCGATGGCATGCTGGGCAACCAGGAAATCGCCGCCCGCACCGGCCTGCCCAAGCCCACCGTGGCGCGCCTGACGCACACGCTGACCGAGCTTGGCTACCTGGTCTACATGCGCCGCTTCCGCAAGTACGAGCTGGGGCCGTCGGTGCTGGCGCTGGGCTACGCCTCGCTGGCCAACATGGACGTGCGCCACGTGGCACGCGGCCCGATGCAGCAGATGGCGCAGGCGCTGAACTGCTCGGTGGCGCTGGGCGGTCGCGACCGTCATTCGATGATCTGGCTGGAGTCGCACCGCGGCCCGTCGGCCGTCGGCGTCACCTACGACGTCGGCTCGCGCATGCCGATCGCCTCGACGGCGATGGGCCGCGCTTACCTTGCGGCGCTGCCCGAGCCGGAGAAGAGCCGCCTGCTCGACTCGATCCGCCGGCGCTGGCGCGACGACTGGACCAAGACCAAGGCCGGCATCGACAAGGCCGAAAAGGAAATCGCCGAGCGCGGCTTCTGCCTGTCGTGGGGCGACTGGGTGCCCGAGCTGTGCGGCGTCGGCGCGCCGCTGCGCACGCCGGACGGCGAGACGTTCTACGGCTTCGGCGTGTCGGCACCGATCTACCAGGTGTCGCGCGAACGGCTGGAGCAGGAATGGGGCCCGCGCCTGGTGCGCCTGGCGCGCGAAGTGCGCAATGGCCTGGCCGGCCGCGCCTCGGCGCCCGGCGCCCACCGCGCCGTCGGTCGCGGCTAGGCCGCGGCACGGGCCGTCGCGTTCGTTGCAGCGAAAAGGGGGCGACGGCCGGCCCAGCCGGCCATCCCACCCGGACCGTGACTCAGAGCTTGCTTTCCAGCAGCGTGGCGAGCGCGTCGGCACGCAGCGGCCGGTCATGCACGTGAAACGGCAGATGGTCGAGCGTCAGCACGCCATCCTTCAGCGTCGCCCAGCGGTCGGGACGCTTGTTGTCGCTCTCGTTCTGGATGACGACCTTCTTGACGCCGGCTTTGAGGGCCGCGCGCCCCATGTCGTCCTTGCCGATGCGTGCCAGCCCCGTGATCAGCGGCTCGAAATAGCTGTCGGGCCAGCACTTGGCGTAGTTGTCGGACTGGCCGTCGATCGACAGCGTGTCCCATTTGACTTCGACGGTGAGGGGAAATCCGGCCGCCTGGTGGACCTTTTTCAGCAGCGCCGGATAGTGACGGTCCTGGAAGTCGGCAGCTGCCCTCCGTTCGACGAGACCCATGTTCGCTCTCCCCCAATCCGCAAGCCGGCCGGCGGCATCGCCGGAGCCGGACGAACCAAAAGCGGGCAAATGCTAGCCGAAGCGCCGCCAGCCGCATAGGCGCGCGACATCACATCGTCAGCCCGCCGCTGACCTCCAGCACCTGGCCGGTGATGTAGTCGGCCTCGGGCAGGCACAGCAGCAGGACACCGCCGGCCGCCTCGTCGGGGCTGCCGGCGCGGCCCAGGGGAATTTGCGCCACGGTGGCGGCACGCCCCTGGGCCAGCAGGCCGACGCGGTGGCGGCGGCCCTCGATCTCGATCGCCGTCTCGCCCCGGATCTCCTGCGTCAGCCGCGTCTCGATGAAGCCGAAGGCGACGCAGTTGACGTTGACGTTCAGCCGGCCCCACTCGCGCGCCAGCGTCTTGGTCAGCCCGACCAGCCCGGCCTTGGCGGCGGCGTAGTTGGCCTGCCCGGCCGAACCGCGCGTGCCCGACACCGAGGAAATGTTAACGACCTTGCGCTGCACGCGCCGGCCGGCCGCCGTCTCGCTGGCGACGGCACTGCTGATGTGGGCATAGGCCTCGCGCAGGATGCGGAACGGCGCCTTCAGATGCACGTCCTGGATGGCATCCCACTGCGCGTCGGCGATCTTGTGGATCGGCGCGTTCCAGATATAGCCGGCGTTGTTGACGATGATGTGCAGGCCGCCGAACGAGTCCAGCGCCGTGCCGATGAAGCGGCGCGGAAAATCCTCGGCGGTGACGCTGCCCGGACAGGCGACGGCGACGCCGCCCGCCTGCGCGATCGCATCGACCGTCGCCTGCGCCGGCCCGGCATCGAGATCGTTGACCACGACGCGCGCCCCTTCCGCCGCCAGCTGCCGCGCCAGGCTGGCGCCGATGCCACGTCCGGCGCCACTGACCAGCGCAACCCGTCCCTCAAGCCGCGGCATCGTCTGCTCCCTCGATGTTCCGGCGCCGTCGGCGGCCGCCGTGCCGGCGCCGGGCGCGTCGCCTCGGGCGGCGAAGGATGTTAGCCTGCCGCCGGAGTGCCGCAACGAAAGTCCAGCAACGTGGCCGAGCCGATTCCCCTCCTGCAGCCCACCCCGCAACTGCCATTCCAGGCCTTCGAGGACGCCGCGGCGGCGGTGCGCCGGCTGACCGAGATCTATCAGCGCAACACCGGCTTCATCCGCGCCCAGTTCCAGCGCATGCTCGACGGCGATGTGCCGGCCGGCCGGGTGCGCGCCTGCTATCCGGCGATCCGCATCGCCACGACCTCGTTCGATCCCATCGATTCGCGGCTGGCCTATGGCTACGTGCCCGGCCCGGGCATCTACCAGACCACGGTGTCGCGGCCGGAACTGTTCGAGGCCTATCTCGGCGAGCAGATCGGGCTTCTGATGCGCAACCACGGCCTGCCGGTCGAGATCGGTGAATCGGCCGTGCCGATTCCGCTGCATTTCACCTTCGCCGAGGGCACGCATGTCGAGGGCTCGGGCGTCGAGGCGCTGCCGCGGCCGCTGCGCGACGTGTTCGACGTGCCCGACCTCGCCATCACTGACGACGCGATCGTCAACGGCACCGTCGCGCCGCGCGAGGGCGAGCCGCAGCCGCTGGCGCCGTTCACCGCGCCGCGCGTCGATTTCTCGCTGCACCGCCTGCTGCACTACACCGGCACGCTACCGGCGCACTTCCAGAACTACGTGCTGTTCACCAACTACCAGTTCTACGTCGAGGAGTTCGCGCGCCGCGCCCGGGCGCTGATGGCGGCCGGCGGCGGCGACTACACCGCCTTCGTCGAGCCCGGCAACGTCGTCACCCCGTCGGGCGCGCCGGCGCCGTCGTGCGGCGCGCGGCCGACCGCGTCGCTGCCGCAGATGCCGGCCTACCACCTCGTGCGTCCCGACCATTCCGGCGTCACCCTGGTCAACATCGGCGTCGGGCCGTCCAACGCCAAGACCATCACCGACCACATCGCGGTGCTGCGACCGCACGCCTGGCTGATGCTCGGCCACTGCGCCGGCTTGCGCACGACGCAGGAGCTGGGCGACTACGTGCTGGCGCACGGCTACGTGCGCGAGGACCACGTGCTGGATGCCGACCTGCCGACCTGGGTGCCGGTGCCGCCGCTGGCCGAGGTGCAGGTGGCGCTGGAGGACGCGGTCAAGGAGGTCACCGGCCTGGCCGGCTGGGAGCTCAAGAAGATCATGCGCACCGGCACGGTGGCGACCATCGACAACCGCAACTGGGAACTGCGCGACCACAGCGAGCCGGTGCGCCGCTTTTCCCAGTCGCGCGCCATTGCGCTCGACATGGAATCGGCGACCATCGCCGCCAACGGCTTCCGCTTCCGGGTGCCCTACGGCACCTTGCTGTGCGTGTCGGACAAGCCGCTGCACGGCGAACTGAAGTTGCCGGGCATGGCCACCGCTTTCTACCGCCGCCAGGTGCAGCAGCACCTCGAGATCGGCATCAGGGCACTGGAGAAGCTGCGTGCCATGCCGCCCGAGCGGCTGCACTCCAGAAAGCTGCGCAGCTTCATGGAGACGGCGTTCCAGTAACGCGGCGAGCCATCCTCGCCGGAAGGACAAGACCGATGGATAACACCGGGTTTGAAGCCGCCTTCGCCGGCCGCGTCGACGACATGCTCGACGCCTGCACCCGGTGCGGCGCCTGCGTTTCGGCCTGCCCGACGCCGGAACCGGCCGGCATCGGCGACGCCGATCCGCGCGACGTGATCGCCGGCGTTCTGGGCATCGTCAGAACCGGCGATGGTCCGGCGCCGGCGCGCACCTGGGCCAGCGCCTGCATGCTGAGCGGCGACTGCATCACGGCCTGCACCTACGGCGTCAATCCGCGGTTTCTGCTGGCGGTCGCGCGCCTGCAGATGGCCAAGACGGCGCAACAGACGCCGGCGCTGCGCCGCCGCGGCGTCGAGAGTTTCCGCCAGATGAGCCAGGACGTGTCGATATTGTCGCGCCTGCAGCTCAACGACGCGGCGCTGGAGAGGCTCGGCCAGCGTTCCAGCCGGACGTCGAGTCTGCCGCCGCTCGACGGCGAGCTCCCGGACGTTGTGTTCTACACCGGCTGCAACGTCCTGAAGACGCCGCACATCGCCCTGCTCTGCCTCGACATCCTGGACCGGCTCGGCGTGCGCTACCGCGTCATGGGCGGGCCATCGCACTGCTGCGGCGTCATGCAGTTCCGGGCCGGCGACAGCGAGACCTCCTCGCGCCTGGCGGCCAACTCGATCAACAAGCTGGCGCAATCGACGTCAGGCGAGGTGATCTCGTGGTGTCCCAGCTGCTTCGTGCAGTTCACCGAGACCATGCTGCCGACCTTCGAGCGCGCGACCGGCACCCGGCCCTTCGACATGACGCCGTTCATGCTGTTCCTGCGCGGACGTCTCGATCGGTTGCGGCCCTTGCTGCGTCACCGCGTCGATCTGCGCGTCGCGCTGCACAAGCACCCCGGGGTCGCGGGCGTGGTCGAGGCCGCCGAGGACCTCCTGCGGGCGGTGCCTGGCGTCGACCTCGTCGACCTGGCGCAGCCCGCGGTCGGCCTGCAGAACGTCAACCTGGCGACGCTGCCCGGTTACAAGCGCCAGCTGCAGCTGGACGAACTGGAGGCGGCGCGCGCCGCCGGCGTCGATGCGTTGGCGGCGGTCTATCACTCCGACCACCGCGAGCTTTGCGCTCACGAGCGCGACTGGCCGTTCCGCATCGTCAACCTGCTGGAGATCGTCGGCGAAAGCATGGGCATCCGCCAGGAGGATCACTACAAGCACCTCAAGGTGATGTAGGACGCCGACGCCATCCTCGCCGAGTGCGGTGATCTCATCGCGCACCATGGCCTTGATCCCGAGGCCGCACGGAAGGTCGTCGTCAAGGGCATGCTGGACGACCAGTCGCTGCCCTTGCGTGGCGTTCCCGCTGCGGCCGCGGTGCGATCGCGCAGCTGAGCCGTCTACCTGCCGAGTCGCCAGCCGACCTCCGCCGCCAAGCTCTGGAAGAAATCGACGTCGTAGGCGCGTTCCGGCGACAGCCGCACGAGTTCGTCGATGCGTTCGGCATCGGCGCCCACCAGAATGCGCCAGCGCTCGGCCTTGACGCCGTCGAGGATGATCCGGGCGGCCTGCGCCGCCGTGGTCGGTGCCTCTTCCTGGAAGCGCCGCGCCCGCTCCTTCACCATGTTGCGGATGTCGTCGTCGGACAGATTGGCAACGTCGCGGCCCATCGCCGACATGTGGTGGCGGATCTGCGCCACCTGCGCCGCCGGCAGCTCATCGGACAGATCGCCGCGCTGCAGCTTGCGCGAGTTGGCGACGATCGAGGTGCCGATGTGGCCCGGCATCACCACCGAGCACTTGATGTGCGGCGCGTTGAGCTGCAGGTCGGTGATCAGCGCTTCGGTGAAGCCCCTGACCGCGAACTTGGCGGCGCAATAGGCGGTGTGCGGCACGCCGGGTCCGATCGAGGCCCAGAAGCCGTTGACGCTGCTGGTGTTGACGATGTGACCCTTGTCGGCCTTGCGCAGCATCGGCAGGAAGGCGCGCGTGCCATAGTAGACGCCACCCCAGCAGATGCTGAAGGTGCGCTCCCAGTCCGCGCGGCTGTCGATGAACAGGCTGCCACCGCCGCCGATGCCGGCGTTGTTGAACAGCAGGTGGATCCTGTCGGTGTCGTGGGCCGTCCCGACCGCGTCGCGGAAACGCAGGATCTGCGCCTCGTCGGACACATCGGCAACGTGCGCCGTTACGCGCAGGCCCTGCGGCAGGCCATCGGCCTCGCAGAGGCGCCTGGTCTCGGCCATCGCCGCGGCCGAGACGTCGCACATCGCGACATGGCAGCCCTCGGCCACGAGCTGGCGCGCCAGTTCGCGGCCCATGCCCGTCCCGCCGCCGGTGATGACGGCAATCCTGCCGGCCAGATCCTGCATGAACGCTCTCCCCCTCGGTTGCGCGCGCCGCCGGCGCGTTCAGGACACCCGGCGCGCGATGTAGTCGGCGCTCCACGGTCCGCCGCCGGCGCAGGCCAGGTAGAGGAACGCGAAGCAGTACAGGACCGCCAGCTCGCCGCCGTTGAGGATCGGGTAGAAGCCGCGCGGCGCGTGCGCCATGAAATAGGCAAAGGCCATCAGGCCCGACAGCACGAACGCCACCGGCCGGGTGAACAGCCCGATCACGATCAGCGCCCCGCCGACCAGCTCGAGCACGCCGGCGACGCCGACGGGCGAGAACACCTGCACCTTGTCGAACATCGCGACATGCGGAAACTTCAGGTACTTGGCGGCGCCGTGCTGCAGGAACAACAGGCCCGTCGTGACGCGCAGCGCGCTCAGCGCATGCGGCGTGAACTTGGCACGCATCGAATCGAGACTCATCGCCGGCCTCTCCGATCAGGGAACCATTGCCCAGCGCATTACCACCGCGTCGAGCCGCGCCCGCCCCGGCCGCGCCTGGCGGCCCCGCCGATGGCTGGCGTCATTCCTCATCGTAGCGCTGCTCCAGCCACGGATCGCCGTAGTTGTGATAGCCGCGCACCTCCCAGAAGCCCGGCTTGTCGTGCTGCGCGAACTCGATGCGTTTGATCCACTTGGCGCTTTTCCAGAAATAGAGCCGCGGCAGCACCACCCGCACCGGGCCGCCGTGCTCGCGCGAGATCGGCGCGCCGTTCCACTTGACGGCCAGCAGCACGTCGTCGACGTCGAAATCGGCCAGCGGCACATTGGTGGTGTAGGTATCGTAGCTGTGGAAGATGACGTGCCGCGCCTCCGGCTTGGGCCGCACGACCGACAGCAGGTGCCGGGCGGCGATGCCCTCCCAATCGTTGTCGTAGCGCGACCAGGCGGTGACGCAGTGAATATCGCTGGTGCGCCGCACCATCGGTTCGTCGGTGAACTCGCCCCACTTCCACACCGTGGGGTTCTCGACCAGGCCGTCGATGGTGATGCGCCAGATATTGAGCGGGATCTCCGGCTGGATGCCGAGGTCGAGCACCGGCCAGGTTTCGACCAGCCGCTGGCCCGGCGGCAGGCGCTGCGCCCGGCGCGAGTCGGGGGCGCCGGTCAGCAGGCGGCCGTCGCGCGCCCAGCGCTTCTTGCTCTCGACCAGCTTGTCCTTGAGCCTGCCGAACAGACCGACGCCGTCGTCGGACATGGATGGTCCTCGTGCGTTCGCATGTGAACGGCAGCATAGAGGGCATGCGGGAGCGCGGTGGAAGACATGCGCTTTCATATCGGCCTGAACGACGCCGGCGCGCGCCGCTCACAAGCGCCAGCACCGGCCTTGTCCGAACCGCTCCTCACCCTGAAGAGCGAGCGTAGCGAGCATCTCGAAGGGTGGGAAACCGCACCGTCGGCGCGAAAGGCCCTGCACGCACCGCCTCGACTGTTCCCCACCCTTCGAGACGGCCGCTGTGCGGCCTCCTCAGGGTGAGGAGGTGGCTGGACGGCCAAAGCTGACGCCACTGGAGTGACGCGCTCCCGGCGGTCAGATCGCGCGGCCGGCTTTCTCCCAGTAAGGCTGGCGAAGCTTGCGCTTGAAGATCTTGCCGGAATCCTCGCGCGGCAGCGCGTCGCGGAACTCGACCACCTTGGGCAGCTTGTAGCGCGCCAGGCGCTCGCGCAGGAAGGCGCGCACGTCGTCGGCGCCCAGCGCGTGGCCGCCGTCGGGCTGCACCACGGCACAGATCGCCTCGCCGAACTCCTCGTCGGGGATGCCGAACACGGCGCAGTCGCGCACGCCCGGCATGTGGATGAGCTGGCTCTCGATCTCGGCCGGATAGATGTTGACGCCGCCCGAGATGATCATGTCGCGCTTGCGGTCGCACAGGAAGAGATAGCCGTCGGCGTCGAAGTAGCCGACGTCGCCGACCGTCACGAGCTCGCCCAGCGCCACCTCGCGGCGCTTGTCGTCGGCGTTGTTGTAGGTGAAGTCCGACAGGTTGGGCGCCTGCACGTAGATCTCGCCGACCTCGCCCTGCTTCACGTCCCTGCCCTGCTCGTCGACGACGCGCACGATGGCGCCGTCGACCGGCTTGCCGACGGTGCCCGGCTTGAGCAGCGCCTGCTCCGAGGTGTTCCACACCACCACGCCGGTCTCGGTGGCGCCGTAGTACTCGTTGATGACCTTGCCCCACCAGCCGATCATGGCGCGCTTGACCTCGGGCGGACACGGCGCCGCGCCGTGCGTGACGTTGCGCAGCGAGGAGACGTCGTAGCGGCGCTTGACCTCGTCGGGCAGCCGCAGCAGGCGCACGAACATGGTCGGCACGATGTGCATGTGCGTGACGCGGTGCCTGTCGATCAGGCGCAGCATGTCCTCGGCGTCGAAGCGCGGCTGCAGCACGGTCGTGATCTGGTTGCGCGCCGCCGACATGCCGTAGGCGGCCGGCGCCGAGTGATACATAGGTCCGTTCATCAGCACGACCGCCGTCGGATCCGGCACCAGGCCCCACAGCGCGCCGATCTGCTGCGACATGGCGTCGAGCTGCGCCTGGGTTGGCGGCCGGCGCCGCACGCCCTTGGGCCGGCCGGTGGTGCCCGAGGTGTAGATCATGCTGCCGCGCGAAATCCTGGGCGGCACCGACAGCGGCGGGCTGGCGTCGATAAAATCCGCCCACGCCGCCCGGCCGGCCGGCAGCGCCGCCGCCTCGGCGCCGACATGGTAGGCGGTGGCGATCTCGTCCGGGGTCGGCACGACGAGCACGTGGGTGTTGGCGGGAATGCCGGCCGCAATCTGCGGCAGCAGGTCGGCATGCACCACCAGCACGCGCGCGGCGCAATCCCTCAGGATGTAGCCGGCCTCGTCGGCGGTCGAATGCCAGTTGATCGGCACGGCGTAGGCACCGACCATGCCGGCGGCGATATTGGCCTCGAACAACGCGAAGTCGTTGCGCAGCATCAGGGCCACCGAGTCGTTCTCGACGACCCCCAGTGCCGCCAGTCCGCCGGCCGCCCTGGTCGCGCGCGCGCCCAGCTCGGGGTAGCTCAGTCTGCGATCGCCGGCGATGATGCTCACCCTGTCCTCCCGCGCCGGCGGTGCGCCGCACCGCACGGTCCTGTTGTTGCCGATGCGTCACTCGTCGGCGAAGACGTCGCCCAGGCTCTTGTAGGTCGTGCCGTCGAACTGCTGCAGGCGCAGGCGCCGATAGGGCAGATAGGACTGCGGCGAGGTGTTCACCACGATCCCCGGCAGCACCAGCGGGCCGACATAGTCCTTGATGGCGGCCGCTTGCCGCATGACGTTCTCGCGCGACAGATCATCGCCGCACGCCCTGAGCACATGCGCCATCAGGGCGGCGTAGCCGTAGCCGCCCGACGCCGACGAATCGAGCGGATTCTCGCCCGGCAGGTATTTCTTCATGAAGGCGAAATAGGCCTTCATCTGCGCATCGTCGTCCCATTGCGGATCGCCCGGCGTCTTGTCGACGGCGATGGTCATGACGCCGCGGGCATTGTCGACGCCGGCCGGCCGCAGCACGCCAGGGATCGAGCGGGCGCCGAACGGAAAGTAGATCGTCGGCTTCCAGCTCTCGCCGGCCTTGCGGATCGCCATGCTCTGGTGCTTGCCCAGCGCGATGCTGAACAGCACGTCGGCGCCGCTGGTCTGCAGCTGGATCATCTGCGATTCGATGGTCGGGTCGGTGCTCTCGTAGCTTGCCTCGGCGACGATCATGGTCGCGGCCTTGTCGCCCAGCCCCTTCCTGAAGCCTTCGAGGTAATCCTTGCCGAAGTCGTCGTTCTGGATCAGCACGGCGATCTTTGCCGCCGGCCGCGTCTTCAGGATGTGCCGGGCATAGACCGCGGCCTCCGTGCGATAGGCGGTCAGGCCCATCATGGTCCAGGGAAAGTTGGCCGGATCGTTCCACTTGGCGGCGCCGCTCAGGATGAAGAGCTGCGGCACCTTCTTCTGGTTCAGATAACGGTGGATCGCCGTGTTGGTCGGCGTGCCCAGGGTGCTGAAGATCGCCAGCACCTGCTCCTTCTCGACCAGCTGACGCGTCATCTCGACGGTCTTGGGCGGGCTGTAGCCGTCGTCGAAGCTGATCAGCGTCACCTTGCGGCCGTTGATGCCGCCCTGGTCGTTGAGCATGCGGAAATAAGCCTGCTCGGCCTTGCCGACCAGCCCCAGCGCCGACAGCGGCCCGCTGTAGGGCAGCGTCTGCCCGAGCTTGATCTCGCCGTCGCTGGCGCCGGGCCCGTATTTCTTCTGGCCGCGCGCGATGGCCGGCAGCACCGACGCCGCTACCGCGCCCGCGACAAAAATGCGTCGACGCATGCGTGCCCTCCTCACGGTGTATTGGCCGCCTTCGCGGCGGCGGCACGGCCCGGTGCGCGCCGCGGACGCGGGCGGGCGCCTTGCACGATCAGGCGCATCGTCGTTTCGTGCAGCGTGTCGAAATCGGGCGCGTCGCGCCACAGGCCGGCCAGCCGCAGCATCACCAGGCCGTGGACCGCCGCCCACATGGCCCAGCCGACCAGGGTCGGGTCGGCGTCGATGACGCCGGCGGCGGCCAGATCCTCGGCCTGCCGCGTGATGAAGCGCCGGGCGCGCCCCGACTGCGCCTTGAGCTCGGCGTGGCCGCCGGGCTCCGGCCCGTTGATGTCGAACATGATGCGGTAGGCCGACGGATTGGCCAGCGCGAAGGCCACGTAGGCGCGTCCGACGCGGCGCGAGCGCTCGGCGGCGTCGGGGTGCGAGGCGGCCGCCGCCTCCAGCGCGTCGGCGAACCGCCCGAAGGCGGCCGCCCGCACGGTGGCCAGGATGTCGGCCTTGTCCTTGAAGTAGCGGTAGGGCGTCTTGGGGCTGCAGCCCAGCACGTCGGCGAGCTGCCGCATGGTGACGCCGTCATAGCCGTGCCGGGCGAAACGCTCGGTGGCGACGCGGCACAACTCGGCGCGAAAATCGGCGATGTCGTCTTGCGACAGGATCCTGGGCACGGCCGACCGTAAATTTCACAGCGTGAATTTCACGGTAGAAGGCCGCCCGGCCGCCGTCAACCGCGTCGGCGGCCGGCCTTGCGCGATATCGCAAAGGCAAGCGCCTTCCCGCGCCGGTAGAGCCGCCCCTCTTGTCATCCTGAGCGCAGCGAAGGATCTCGCGGTGCTTGGTCCAGGCACTGCGCAGCCGATTAACAACCGGCGCTGCCCGTCACTGTCATCATCACCGCGAGGTCCTTCGCCGCGCTCGGGACGAGCGGATCAGCGGCACACGCGCCCATCCAGCGGGATGCGCTCTACGCCGTCTCCTCGAACAGCTCGCGA
>JAHCJT010000055.1 GCA_026126245.1 Alphaproteobacteria bacterium | reverse complement strand
CTTCATCACCCGCGCCCGGTCGGCGCGCGAGAAGCCGACCGTCTCCTCGCCGTCGATGCGGATCGACCCCGCGTCCGGCCGCAGCAGACCGAGGATGCACTTGATCAGCACCGACTTGCCCGATCCCGAACCGCCGATCACCACCAGCGAATGTCCGACGTCGACGTCGATGTCGATGCCGTCGAGCACCTTCTTGGGTCCAAACGACTTGCGCACGCCCTTGAGGCTGATCTTGGGCACGTCCATGGCTATCGCGCGAAGAAGGCTTCGGTGAGGAAGTAGTTGAAGGTCAGGATCAGCACCGAGGCCGACACCACGGCGGCCGTGGTCGCCGCGCCGACGCCCTGGGCGCCGCCCTTGGAGTTGTAGCCCTGGTAGCAGCCCATCAGCGCGATCAGGAAACCGAACACCGCCGCCTTCACCACGCCGGAGAACACGTCGTCGAATTGCAGATAGTCGGCCGTGTTCTTGAGGTAGGTCAGGTCGTTGAACTCGAGCTTGTAGACCGACACGAGGTAGCCGCCCATCACGCCGATCAGATCGGCGACCAGGACCAGAATCGGCAGGGTGATGATGGCCGCGATCAGGCGCGGCGCCACCAGGTAGCGGAACGGATCGGTCGACAGCGTCGTCAGCGCGTCGATCTGTTCGGTGACGCGCATGGTGCCGATCTCGGCCGCCATGGCGGCGCCGACCCGGCCGGCGACCATCAGGCCGGCCAGCACCGGTCCCAGCTCGCGGGTCAGCGAAACGACGACCACCTGGGGAATGGCGCTTTCGGCCGAAAACCGGGCGAAGCCGGTATAGCTTTGCAGCGCCAGCACCATGCCGGTGAAGATCGCCGTCAGGCCGACCACGGGCAGCGAGTAGTAGCCGATCTCCATCACCTGCCGGATGATCTGCTGGCGATAGTACGGCGGCCGGCAGCCGTGCAGGATGGCCTGCGTGGCAAACAGGGTCACCGAGCCCATCAGCTCCAGCAGCGCCAGCGTCATGCGGCCCAGGATGGTGAGCGGTCCCAGGCTCACGGCGTCACTCCCGCGTAGGCGCGATGGTAGCGCCGGCCCAGCGACGTCAGGATTTCGTAGCTGTTTGTGCGCGCTTTCTCGGCGACCTGATCGGCGGTCTGGCTCGGGCCGATCACTTCGGCGAAGGTGCCGGGTTGAACCGATGACGGCGGCAAGTCGGTGACGTCGACGGTGATGAGATCCATGGACACGCGACCGACGACCCTTGCCATATGATTGCCGATGACGACTTCGCCGCGGTTGCCGAGGGATCGCAGATAGCCGTCGGCATAGCCAACCGCGACCACCGCGATCCGGCTCGGGCGGGCCGATCGCCAGTCGTGGTTATAGCCAACGCCGGTCATGGCATCAATTTGCCGGACCTGCAGGATTCGCGCCTGCAAGGTCGCGACATGGCGCATGGGATTGGCGGCTCCCGGCGTCGGGTTGATGCCGTAGAGCGCCGCGCCCGGTCGCATCAGGTCGAAGTGGAAATCCGTGCCCAGGAAGACGCCCGAAGAATTGGCCAGCGACGCCGGGGCGCCCGGCATGCGCGAAACGAAGGTGCGGAAGCGCTCGAGCTGCTCGCGGTTGACAGGGTCGGCCGGCTTTTCCGACGACACGAGATGGCTCATCAGCAGCGCGAGCCGCAGGCCGCGCAGGCGCATGCGGTCGTTGACCAGCAGCGTCGCTTCCTCGGCGGTCAGCCCCAGCCGATTCATGCCGGTATCGATGTGGATGACCGCGTCGAGCGGTCGCGCGAAACGCTGCGCGCTGGATCGCCAGGCGGAGACCTGCGCCAGATCGTTCAGGGCCGGCACCAGTCCCAGCTCGACGAAGTCGGAATCGCCGCCCGGCGGCAGGCCGTTGAGCACGCAGATCCAGGCTTCCGGCACCGCCACGCGTAGCGCCGCGCCCTCGTCGGGGTGGGCGACGAAAAAATGCCGGCATCCCTCGGCGAACAGCCGGCGGGCGATCGGCGGCGCGCCCAGCCCGTAGCCGTCGGCTTTGAGAACCGCGCCGCAGTCGACGGGCCGCCCGGATGCCCGCGCCAGATCGCGCAAGTAGCGCCAGTTGGCGGCGATCGCATCGAGGTCAACGGTCAGAATCGCGCTGGCGAGACGGGCGTCGGGGTTGGGCGACATCATCTAGCTGTATGGGGCAAGTGGCGTGGCGCATCAATTCCATGTGGCACCGGGGGTCCATTCCCTGTGCGTCGATTGTGGGTAATTCGCCGTTGGGGGCCGGTCAGGTGCGGCGCAGGCGGGCTATTGCGCTGTCGCGCGTCCCGGCGGTTTCGCCCGCGGCCGGCTCTTGCGCGGCGGGCCTTCGCGCGGCGGGTCGGTATTCGCCTCGCCGGTGAGCGCCCGCATTACGGCGGGGCCATGGTCGCGGGCAATCGCGGCGAACGTCTCGGCGAGTTGCGTCTTTTCCGCATGGCGGCTGATGGCGTACTCGGCGGTGTAGCGGACCTCCGGCCGAAAGGGGCGGATCGCGACACGTGGCCGGTCGACCGCGGACATCGTGTAGGCCGTCAAGGAACCGACCAGGGTCAGGCCGAGGCCGGTGGCGGCGAGTTGGCAGGCGGCCGGCGCGGTCGAGGCCTCGGCCACAATCGTCGGACTGACGCCAGCCTCGGCGAATACGCTGTCGATCATTTCGCGCGCCTCCGGCGCCGTCGTCAGGGCGACGAACGGATGAGGCGCGATGTCGCCGGCACTGACAAAGCGGCGCGCCGCCAGCGGATGAGCCGATGGCAGGACGCAAACCATCTGGCCCGATGCCACGGGAATCGACGCGATGGTGGCGGCGCGGGAAAAGCCCTGTCGGACGTTGCGGGTGGCAAAGCCGATATCGATCAGGCCGGCAATGCCCCGCTGGATCAGACTGCGGCCGTTGTCGCAATCGAGATGGATGGTGACGCCGGGGTGTTCGGCGAGAAAGATGGCGATCAATCGCGGCACGAAGCCGCTGGCCAGGGTCGGATTGGCGCCGACGACCAGGCGACCGCGCGTCGGTTGCCGGAGCGTGCGCGCTATCACCGGCAAATTGTCCAGGCCGCGCCAGGCGCGGCTGACCTCGGTGTACAGCGACAAAGCCTCGGGCGTCGGCGTCAGGCGTCGGCCCTCGCGCACGAAGAGCGCGAAGCCGACCGATCGCTCCAGGGCGTCCAGCGACTTGCTGATGGTGGGCTGCGACACGTGCAGGCGGCCGGCAGCCCGCACGACCGTGCGTTCCTCGAGGACGGCGCGAAACGTTTCGAACAGCTTCAGGTCCATACCCTGGCCGCGCGCGGTGACGCGCCCGCGCTCCCGAATTTGTGCATAGGCATATTAACAAAAAAGCTTTGGGTTGTCGGCAGAAGTGAGTGCAGGCACGTTTCCAGATGGCGTTGGGACAACGCGGCGTGCCGGGATGCTGCATCCTTTCGGCAGGGTCCGCTCTGGCCATCCGGGGAACCAACTATGAGCGACGGCAGGTCACGCAACACCGCGGCACCGATCACGCAGCCGCACACCGCGCCGGCTTCCGGCGCGCACGGCTTTGGCGGCACCGGCGGTGGCTTCGGCAGCGGCGGTCTGGCGGCGCCACCGTCCAAGCCTCATTCCGATGAAGCCGTGCGGGTCGTTCGCGAAGCGCGACGGCGCGTGGGGCAGGGCTTTCGACTTGGCGAAGAAGCGCAGTGCGCCAATTTCGTGCGCGATGTGTTCGAGAAGGCTCAGGTGCCGATCGGCAGTTCGAACAATCCGTCCGATCGCCGCCTGCTGCCCGATCCCAACGATCTGGGGCCCGGCTATGCCGACTCGTTCGCCGGCGACGACGTCGGCGCCAAGGTGTCGAGGAGCGAGATCAGGCCGGGCGACTTGGTCCTGTATCAGAACACGTACGGCAATTACCGGTCCGGCGTGCTGACCCACGTGGCGATTTACGTCGGTCAAGGCTCAATCGTGCACCGACCGACCAAGTCGCGACCCGTCGCCATGGATTCGCTCGATCTGTTTCCGCGTATCGGCGAGATCCGGCGGCCGCATAGCTACAAGGCCAAGGTCGTGCATGCCGGCTCGGCGAAGTGTTTCGTGCACGACATGGAGTCGGCCGCGTTCATCAATGGCGGCAGGGTCAGTGTCGCCGATATTCGCATTCATGTTCATGGCGGCCACGTCGAGGCAACGATCAACGGCCACAAGGTCGATCCGGTCAGCCTCTCGTTGCAGCTGTTCTACTAACGTACAACCTGGCCGCGACCGACGAGGCGTCCGACGCCGGCGGCGGATCGGTCGCCGGCATTGCGCGATCGTCATTGAAAGCGGCCCTGCCGATCGGGCAAGGTCGGGGGCTTTCCATTGCCTCAACCGGAGTCCACGATGAGTCAGGGTCCGATCGTTATCGCCGGCCTGTGCGGCAGCTTGCGCAAGGCCTCGTTCAACCGCATGGCGCTGGCCGTATTCGGGCGCAGCCTGCCCGAAGGCGCCACGCTGGTGCCGGTCGAGATCGGCGAATTCCCCCTCTATAACCAGGAAATCATGGATGCCGGCGTGCCGGCGCCGGTGGCCCGGGCGCGCGACGCCATCAACGCCGCCGAGGCCATCGCCATCGCGACGCCGGAGTACAACTACTCGACCTCCGGCGTGCTCAAGAACGCCATCGACTGGCTATCGCGCACCACGCCGCAGCCGTTCGCGGTGAAGCCGATCGCCTTGCTCGGCGCCTCCGGCGGCATCCTCGGCACGGCTCGCGCCCAGTATCAGCTGCGCCAGATGATGGTGTTCCTCGACGGTCGTCCGATCAACAAGCCGGAAGTGATGATCGGCGGCGCCGGCCAGAAATTCGCCGCCGATGGCACGCTCAATGACGAGACGGCCAACAAGCTGATCAAGGATCTCGGCGCGGCACTGGTCCGCGAGGTTCGTCGCTATCGCGCCGCCGCGACGGTTAGCGCCTAGCGCACGACATTCCGTCCATCCACGGCGGTCGCGGCATGGCCGATCCACCCGTCTCCGACCGGCTGCCGCCGTTGCGGCCGATCGGCCGCATCGAGACGCCGTTCAAGACACTGGCCGATTGTCCGCGCAACGGCCGGCAGCTTGATCCGGCGCCGCAGTGCCGCGCCATCGTTCTGCCGGAGTTTGTCGCCGGGCTGGCGGGCGTTGAGGGCTTCTCGCACCTGATCCTGATCTACGCCCTGCACCAGGCCGGCCCGCCCGACCTGGTGTTCACGCCGCCGTTCGACGGTACACCGCGCGGCGTGTTCGCCACGCGCGCGCCGCGACGGCCCAATCCCCTGGGCCTGTCGGTGGTCGCCTTCGACGGTTTCGCGGCCGAGGGCGTTCTGAAAGTGCGCTATCTCGACTGTCTCGACGGCACGCCGCTGCTCGACATCAAGCCCTATCTGCGCAGCACCGACTGCGAGCCGGACGCCACCATGGGCTGGCTCGAGAAGCATCGCACGCGCTGAGGTCGCGCCGCCCGCTGGCGGCGACGTCAGTACTGCGGCGCGCTGTAGCTGTCGTCGGCCGGCAGATTGTCGAACTTGGTGATGGCGCCCTCGAAACGCAGCTTCACGGCGCCGGTCGGGCCGTGGCGCTGCTTGGCGACGATGACCTCGGCCTTGCCGTAGGTCTCTTCGCAGCGCTGCCGCCACTGGTCGTGGCGTTCGTTGAAGCGCTCGTCGCTTTCTTCCGGCCGGCGCGTCGGCTCGGCGCGGGTCAGGTAGTATTCCTCGCGGTAGACGAACATGACGACGTCGGCGTCCTGCTCGATCGAGCCCGATTCGCGCAGGTCGGCCAGCTGCGGCCGCTTGTCCTCGCGCTGCTCGACGGCGCGGCTGAGCTGCGACAGCGCCACGACGGGCACGTCGAGTTCCTTGGCCAGCATCTTGAGGCCGCGCGTGATCTCGGAAATCTCCTGCACCCGGTTGGCGTCGCGCCCGCGCCCGGCGCCCTGCAGCAATTGCAGGTAGTCGATCACCAGCATGCCAAGACCATGCTGGCGCTTCAGCCGTCGTGCCCGGGTGCGCAGCGCCTGCACGGTCAGGCCCGGCGTGTCGTCGATAAACAGCGGGATCATCTCGAGCTCGCGGCTACAGGCCAGCACTTGGTCGAAATCGCGCGCATTGAGCTCGCCGCGGCGGATCTTTTCTGACGGCACCTCGGCCTGCTCGGCCAACAGGCGGGTGGCGAGCTGCTCGGCCGACATTTCCAGCGAGAAGAAGCCGATCACGGCGCCGTCGGCGACCTTGGGCCGGTTCTGCTCGTCGAACGCCTCGCGGTAGTGGCGCGCGGCATGGAACGCCATGTTGGTGGCCAGCGCCGTCTTGCCCATGCTGGGGCGGCCGGCGACGATGATCAGGTCGCTGCGGTGCAGGCCGCCCAGCAGATGGTCGAGCGCATGCAGGCCCGTGGCGACCCCGGTCAGGCCGCTGTCGCGCTTGTAGGCACTCTCGGCCTGCTCGACGGCCTCGGTCAGCGCGGCGCGGAACGGCCGGAAGCCGCCCTCGATCTGGCCGGCCGACGCGAGGTCGTAGAGCTTCTTTTCCGCCAGCTCGATCTGCATCGTCGCCGGCGTCTCGACATCGGGCACGAAGGCGTCGTTGACCATCGTCTCGCCGACGTCAATCAGCTGGCGGCGCAGGAAGAGGTCGTGGATCTGCCGGCCGTAGTCGCCGGCGTCGATGATGCTGATGGCGGCGTCGGCCAGTTCGGCCAGGTAGTTCTGCCGGCCGGCGGCGCGCAGCGTCTCGTCGCTCTCGAAGAACGTTCCCAGCGTCTTGTAATCGACCACCTGGTTGCGCTCGATCATGCGTGCCGCCACGTCGAAAATGCGGCCATGCAGCGGGTCGGCGAAATGCTCGGGTTTGAGGAAGTCGGAGACGCGATTGTAGGCGAGGTTGTTGACGAGCAGGGCGCCCAACAGGGCCTGCTCGATCTGGAAATTGTGCGGCGGCTCGCGAAAGCGCACGTCGTCGGCGGCGCCGGGCAGTCTTGTGACGTTGGTGTCCTTGGGGGCGGGATCCATGGCGCGACCCTAGTCCACTCCGCCGCGTCGCGCACGCTCGCCGGCAGCAATCCCGGTCAAATCGGGCTGTGAGTTGCGTGATAAAGGCGCGCACATCGGTGGCGGGTTAGGGTGGAGGCAATTGACATGGCCGATAGGATCGGGGGTGCTCGCGCCATGACGCCTGGTCGGCAAAGATCATGCGTGCGAAGCGATGCCTTTCGCCAAGGCCGACAGCCGGCGCGACGTCGTGCCCGTCGCTGGCGGTTGTCCACTGTCCAGCGTGCCGCATGCGGCACTCTCAAGGTTGCCGCCGTCGTATTCTGCTCGGCGGGGGAGCGATTCTCATGACGCAAACTGCGGGATCGGCGCATGCCGCGCCGTTCGACTGGACGACAGGTGCGGTGGCCGACTCGGGCTTCGCGTCCGATCTCGCGGACCGGCTCGAAGCGGCGCTTGCCGCCGGCAAATTGCCAAACTTGCATGGCGTCATCGTGGCGCGCGGTGACAGGCTGGCCCTGGAACGCTACCTGGCGGGCGACGACGAAAGCTGGGGCCAACCGCTGGGTCGGGTGGCGTTCGGCCCGGACACGCTGCACGACCTGCGGTCCGTGACCAAGAGCGTGGTCGGCCTGCTCTATGGCATCGCGCTGGCGCAGGCGAGAGTGCCGCCACCCGATGCGCCGCTGCTGGCGCAGTTTCCGGCGTATGCCGACCTGGCCGCCGATCCGGCGCGGCGGCGCTGGACCGTGTCGCATGTGCTGGGCATGGCCTTGGGGACGGAGTGGGACGAGCTGTCGATTCCCTATTCGAATCCCGCCAACAGCGAGATCGCCATGGAGCGTGCGCCTGACCGCTACCGCTTCATCCTCGATCGGCCGATCGTCGCGGATCCCGGTACGCGCTGGATCTACAATGGCGGCGCGACAGCGCTGCTGGGTCACCTGATCGCCAGGGGCACCGGCATGGCCCTGCCGGACTTCGCCCAGGCGGCACTGTTCGGGCCGCTCGGCATCGACAGTTTCGAGTGGGTGCGCGGCTTTGACGGCGCGACGCCGTCGGCGGCGTCGGGCCTGCGGCTGCGACCGCGTGACCTGGCACGGATCGGTCGTCTGGTGCTGCAGGGCGGCCGGTGGGAGGGCCGCGCCGTGGTTCCGGCGGCATGGCTGGAAACCTGCCTGCAACCGCGCCTGCGGGTCGACGACGCGCGGCGCTACGGCTTGCACTGGTATCTCGGTGAGCTGCCGCGCCCCGGCGGCGGCCCGCCGATCGGACTGGTCGGCGCTTACGGCAACGGTGGCCAGAGGCTGTTCATGCTGCCGGCATTTGACGTCGTTGTCGTCACGACGTTCGGCAACTACAACCGGCCGGACCAGGCGCAAGCGCCGCTGGCGCTGTTGCGCGAGGTCGTCATGCCGGCGCTGCGTTGAGGCCGCGCACCGCGCCGGCGGTTCGCCCTTGCCCGGCGGCGGCCGGCGCGGCAGGCTCCGGCGCCATGAGTAACTGGGATCCGACGCAATACCTGAAGTTCGCCGGCGAGCGGCTGCGCCCGGCGCTCGACCTGCTGGCGCGCGTGCCGGCTGCCGCGCCGCGCCACGTCGTCGATCTGGGCTGCGGCGCCGGCAATCTGGCGCCGATGTTCCGCCAGCGCTGGCCGCAGGCCAGTCTTGTCGGCGTCGACGGCTCGCCGCAGATGCTGGCCCGGGCGCGCGCCGACCATCCCGACGTGACGTTCGTGCAGGCCGACTTTGCAACCTGGCGGCCGGCACAACCGGTTGACGTGCTCTACAGCAACGCGGCGCTGCACTGGCTCGACGATCACGCGACCTTGTTTCCGTCGCTGCTCAGGCAACTCGCGCCGGGCGGCTGGCTCGCCATCCAGATGCCGCGCAATTTCGATGCACCCTCGCATTCGACCGTGATCGATACCATCGAGGACGGACCATGGCGCACGACGCTGCTGCCGTTGCTGCGCCGCCGCCCGGTCGACCCGCCGCATGTCTACTGGCGCCTGCTGCGGGACCACGCGGCGACGCTCGACATCTGGGAGGTCGAATACCTGCAGGTGCTGAAGGGCGAGAACCCGGTGGCCGAGTTCGTCAAGGGCTCGTGGCTGAAGCAGTTCCTGACGCGGCTGGAAGAGCCGGAACGCAGCACGTTCGAGGCCGACTACCGGGCGCGGGTCGCCGCCGCCTATCCGGTCGAGGCCGACGGCAGCACCTTGTTCCCGTTCCGCCGCCTGTTCATCGTCGCGCAGCGCGGCGCCTGAAGCGACCTGCCTATTCGGCGGCGACGGGGCGGGGCAGGGGCAGATCGCGGCGGCGCTCGTCCTCGAACATGTAGTCGCGCGTCAGCGGCAGGGCATCCTGCCGCTTGGTGATCTGCAGCTGGAAGACCATCTGGTTCATGTGGCGGAAGCTCATCTCGCAGGCGGCGAGATAGAATTCCCACATGCGGCAAAACCGCTCGTCCAGGCCGGCGAGGTGCTTGACCTGCTCGCGGTTCTGCATGAAGCGGTCGCGCCAGTGGCGCAGCGTCTCGGCGTAATGCAGGCGCAGGATCTCGACGTCGGTGACCCACAACCCGGCGCGCTCGACCGCCGCCAGTACCTCCGACAGCGCCGGCGTGTAGCCGCCGGGGAAGATGTACTTGCGGATCCACGGGTTGGTGCCGCCGGGCGGCTCCATGCGGCCGATCGAGTGCAGCACCATGACGCCGTCGTCGCTCAGCAGGTCGCGTACCTTGGCGAAATACTCGTCGTAGTGGCTGGCGCCGACATGCTCGAACATGCCGACCGACACGATACGCTCGTAGTGCTCGGTCTCGAGCCGGTAGTCCTGCAGCTTGAAGCGCACGCGGCCACCCAGCCCCTCGTTGGCGGCCCGCTCCGTCGATACGGCATGCTGCTCGCTCGACAGCGTGACGCCGGTGACATCGGCGCCGCTCTCGCGCGCGATATAGAGCCCCAGACCGCCCCAGCCCGAGCCGATGTCGAGTACCTTATGGTGCGGCTGGACGCGCAGCTTGGCCAGGATGTGCCGCTTCTTGGCGGCCTGCGCCACCTCCAGCGACGCCTCCGGCGTGGGAAAGTAGGCGCAGGAATACTGGCGGTCGCGATCGAGGAACAGCGAATAGAGCGCCCCGTTGAGGTCGTAGTGGTGCGCCACATTGCGCTGTGCCCGGCCGATCGGATTGCGCTGCTGGATCCAGCGCGTGACGCGCTGGATGCGGAACGACCACGCCAGCCACCACGAGCGCTCCATGGCCGCCATGTTGAGGCCCAGCAGGTCGAGGAAGTCGTAGACCCGGCCATCGTCAACCGTGAGCGTGCCGTTCATGTACGACTCGCCGATCGCCAGCCGCGGGCTCAGCGCCAGTCTGCGGGGCGTGGCACGATCATGAATGCGGATGGTGACTTCCGGTCCGGGCGTGCCGCCTTCGACGCGATGTATCGCACCGGCGGCGTCGACGATTGTCAACGTTCCGGTCCGCCACATACCCCGCAGGATTCGCGCCAACAGCATCCCGATCCCCGTGCCGTCGTCGGGCCGGGGATAGCGGTCACCGACGACGCGAACTTTGTCGACTTCTGAACCGCAAGTCTAAGAAGCGTGCGGCGAGTCTGTAAAGCCCTTCGCGCATCGCCAGAGTGTCTGCTCACGCCGATGGGTCGGCGGCGCCGGCGGCCAGGGTGGCGGTGCGGTCGGTCGCCGGTTCGGACCGTGGCGCGTACCTGGCCAGCTGGTAGGGCCGGCCGGTGAATTCGGCGACCAGCCGCGCCGTCGCGGCTTCGATGCTCTCCTCAAGGTCGCGCATGAAGGAGTCCTTGTCGGCCGCGGGCGTCATCGGCGCGAGGAACTCGACCGCGGCGCGGCCAGGCGACTTCCAGAAGCTCCAGCGCGGCCACAACAGCCCGACGCAGGTCGCCACCGGTGTCACGGGCAGGTCCAGGTCGCGCGCCATGTAGTAGATGCCGGTGCGATAGCGCTCCTTGTCGCCGATCGGCATCAAGTGCCCTTCGGGGTAGATCGTCAGCACCCGGCGCGCCTCGATGGCGCGGCGCGCGAAGGTCGCGAGATTGCGCCGCTCGCGCTCGCCGCCGCAGGTGTCGACCCGGATCATGTCGAGGCGGTAGAGGATGGCGCCGACCAGCGGCCACGAGAACAGTTCCTTCATGGCCACGAAGGCGATGCCCGGGATCAGCGACGCCATCAGCGTGCCGTCGCACTCGCTCTGGTGCTTGCTGGCGATCAGCGCCGGGCCGTCGACGGGCATGTGCTCGCGGCCGCGCACTTCGACCCGCATGCCGCCGATCGTGCGCATCGCCCAGACGGTCAGCCGCGCCCAGGCGTGCAGGATCCAGCGCAGCGGCCCCGGCGCCGGTATCGGCAGGACGAGCAGCGCGGCCACGACGGTCAGCGCCGTGCTGGTCCAGTAGAACAGGTTGAAGGCAAGCGAGCGGAGCGGCGCCATGGTGGCCTTTCGCGAACGCGCGGGCGGGCGGCGGACTGTGCGGTTGCCGGCCCGCCCCGTCGAGGGAGGATGCTGGCATCTCAATTAATGAGTATTTGCTCATTTGACAAGAGGAAAAATGACGCCGCGCTCATAAATTTCGGGTCGCGGCCGAGTCCAATCAGATCAGAGACTTGTGCCGGGCCAAGGCGACGAACGCGGCGACTTCGAGGTCTTCGGCGCGGGCCGTGGCGGGGATGCCGCAGGCGGCAAGGACGGGCTCGGGGGCGGCAAAGGCGGCCCGCAGGCTGGTGCGCAGCATCTTGCGGCGCTGGCCGAAGGCGGCGGCCGTCACGGCCTCCAGCGCCGGCAGGTCGAGGGCCATGCCCGAAGGCGTCGCCAGCGGGCTTTCGCGCGGCACCAGACGAACGACCGTCGAGACCACCCTGGGTGGCGGCACAAAGGCCGTCGGCGCGATGTCGAACAGGCGCACGCCGTCGCACAGCACCTGCGTCAGCACCGACAGCCGGCCGTAGTCCTTGGTGCGCGGCGGCGCCAACAGCCGATCGACCACCTCCTTCTGGAACATCAGAGTCATCGACTCCAGCGCCGCGCGGCCGTGACGTGAAATCACGTGCAGCCAGCGCGTCAGCAGCGCCGTCGCAATGTTGTAGGGCAGGTTGGCGACGATGCGGCGCGGCGCCGGGCCCAGCTCGACGATGTCGATGGCCAGGGCGTCTGCCTCGATCACCCACAGGCGATCGGGAAAGTGCTCGCCCAGCTCGGCGATGGCCGCAACCGCGCGCGCATCGCGCTCGACGCAGACCACGTGCCGGGCGCCGCACCGCAGCAGCGAGCGCGTCAGGCCGCCGGGGCCGGGACCAACCTCGATGGTGGTGCCCTGCGACAGATCGCCGGCCGCGCGCGCGATCCGGTCGGTGAGATTGAGATCGAGCAGGAAGTGCTGGCCCAGCGACTTGCGTGCCGCCAGTCCGTGGCGCGCGATCACCTCGCGCAGCGGTGGCAAGGTGGGGGCGGCGGTCATCTGGCGCGATGGCGGACGACGTCGCGCGATCTCAGGCCGCCGCCGCGCGGCGGCGACAATCGACCTCCGCATCGACCTGCGCTGCGCTGCGCGTCAGCGAAGCCCCGTCGGCCGATCTCTGTCCGTCGGGCAAGACGCCGCTGCACGGGAAGGCGAACGTCCGCCACGGCGGCCCGCGGCCGGCGCTCCGACGGCGTCACGCCGCCAACGCGCGCGCGGCGCGACGGCGCGCCATGTCGGCCGCCATGTCGAGCGCCGCCAGGAAGCTGCCGGGATCGGCCTTGCCGGTGCCGGCGATGTCCAGTGCCGTCCCGTGGTCCGGTGAGGTGCGGATGAACGGCAGGCCCAGCGTAACGTTGACGCCGCCGGCAAAGTCGATGGTCTTGAGCGGGATCAGCGCCTGGTCGTGATACATGCACAGCGCCGCGTCATAGCGCGCCCGCGCCGCCTCGTGGAACATGCTGTCCGGCGGCAGCGGCCCCGTGGCGTCGATACCGTCGGCGCGCAGGGCGGCGACGGCCGGCGCCACGATGCGCGCTTCCTCGTCGCCCATGCTGCCGCCCTCGCCGGCATGCGGGTTCAGGCCGGCGACCGCCAGCCGCGGCGAATCGATATCAAAATCGCGGCGCAGCGCGGCCGCCGCGATGCGGCCGGCGCGCACGATCAGGTCGGTGCTGAGGGCGTCGAGCGCGGCGCGCAACGCGACGTGAATGGTGACAGGCACGACACGCAAGCCGCGGCAGGCGAGCATCATCGCCACCTCGGCCGGTCGCCCGGGCGGTCCGGCGAGGGCGGCGAGAAACTCGGTGTGGCCGGGATAGGCGAAGCCCGCCTCGTGCAACGCCTTCTTGTGGATCGGATTGGTGAGCACCGCGGCGGCCCAGCCATCGCGCACGCACGCGACAGCCCGTTCGATGCTGGCGATGACCGCCGCGCCGTTGCGCGCATCGAGCTCGCCGGGCCGCGCCATGACGGCCAGCGGCTGCGGCAGCACCGGCAAGGCGTGGCTGAACAGACCGGCGGCGGCAGCCGGCGAGTCGATCTCGGCGATCTCGAGTGGCAGCGCGAGAAGTGTTGCCAGCCGCCGCAGGCGGGCGGGATCGTCGATCGCGAAAAACGCCGGCGCGCCCGGCATCGCGCGCCGGGCGTGCCATGCCTTCAACGTCAGCTCGCCACCGATGCCGGCAGGATCGCCCATGGTCACGGCGATCGGCATCGGGGCGGCCGGCTGACTCATATGCGGCAATTCTTGCGGATATCGACGACGGCGTTGCGCCGGATGTCGCGCATGTAGCGCCGCGCCGCCGCCTCCAGCTTGCTCGACTGGATGCCGCGCTCGACGGCGTCGCGGCTCGGCAGGCCGCCGTCGCCCTCGCGCGAGCAGACGGCCACGATCTGGATGGCGTTGCCGGCCTGGTAGGGGCCCAGCGACTGGCCGATACCGGCGGTGCGCGCCGCCTCGGCGATCGCCGGCGGCAGCGCGCCGAGCGCCACGCTCTCGGAGTCGGCCGAGGTGCAGCCCTTGGTTCCGTTGCAGACCCGCCGCAGGTCGGCGCACGACTTGGACCGGCTCATGAGGCCCTGCGCGACACCCTTCTGGCGCTCGATTTCCTCGGGTGAGGAGTTGTTGGGCAAGGGCAGCAACAGCTGCACCATGTTGAGACGTATGCCGGCGGGATTGCCGGGCTGGCCGATGGAGCGCTGCGCCAGCAACTTCAGGATATGCCAGCCGGCCTGGGTGCGGACCGGGTCGGACACCTGGTTGACGCCGAGCCTGGCGATGGCCGCGTCGACCGCCGGGTCGAGGGTGCCCGGCAAGACCCAGCCGAGGTCGCCGCCGGCGGCGGCCGACGCGCCGCTGGAGAACTGCTGGACCATGGCGGCGAACGGCGCGCCGGCGCGCAGCTGCTCGACGATACGACGCGCCGTGCGCAACGCTTCGTCGGCCTGGTCCGGCCGGTCGACCGCGATGAAGATTTCGGCCACGCGGTTTTCCGACTTGCCGGCGTTCGATTTGATCTGCCGCAGCGCTTCGTCGATTTCGGGTTCGGTGACGCCGATGCCGCCGCGGACCTTGCGCAACACCAGCTTGCTCCAGGCGATGTTCGCCTCGATCTGGCTGCGCAGCACATTGATCGAGATGCCTGCGCCGCGCAGCACCTGCTCGAAGCCGCCGGGCGGCATGCCGTTGGCCTGCTCGATCTGCCGCAGGCGCTCGTCGACCTCGCCCCGGCTGACCGAGATGCCGTTGCGCTTGGCGTCGGCCAGCTGCAATCGCTCATCGATCATGTTGCGCAGCACCTGCTGGCCGATGCGGTCGCGGTTGTCGGCGGTGTCGGCGACCCGCGATGCCAGCAGCGCGAAGCGCACGCGCTGGCTCAGGTCGAAGCCGGTGATGGGCAGATCGTTGACCATCGCGGCGATGCACTGGCCCTGTGCGCAGACCGGCGGTGCGGCGGCGGACAGGCCGCCAAGACCGGCGACGACGACGACAAGCGCGCGGAGCAGGAAAAGACGATGCACGACGGGTCCCGGATTCTGTTGACGGGCAAAGGATCGCAATTATAGCGGCGGGGCGTTTCTACGCGCAAACGTGCGGCGACGGAAGTGCCGGCCGCAGCACTTTTCTTCGTGCGGTGCGCATGCGAAGGTGCGGGCCGTTTTTTTGCCGCATTCGGCACTGTCGCGAGGAATGCCATGAAGATCGTATTCGCCGAACCTGCCAAGACGCCCGCCGGGTGTGTCGCCGTGTTCGCGACCCCGGAACGGTCGTTGCTGGGGTACGGCACGGCGCTGGACAAGGCGACAAAGGGGGCGCTGAAGCGGGCCATGGCCGCCAGCCGCTTCACCGGCAAGAAGGGCCAGGTGCTCGCGGTGATGGCGCCGGCCGGGCTGTCGGCCGACCGCGTGGTGATCGCCGGTCTGGGCGCGGGCAAGGAGATCACCAAGCGCAGCGCCGAAGGGGCTGGCGGCGCCATCGTGGCCGATGCCAACGGTGCCGGTCAGAAGTCGCTGTCGGTCCTGGTCGACGTGCCGACCGGCTGCGCGCTGTCGCTGCCGGAGATGGCAGCGCGCCTGGCGCTGGGCGCGCGGCTGCGGTCGTACCGCTTCGACAAATACCGCACCAAGGAAAAGCCCGAACAGAAACCGACCGTAGCGTCGCTCACGATCCATGTCCCCGGTGCGGCTGCCGCGCGCAAGATCTATGCGGCGCTTGAGCCGATCGCCGACGCGGTGTTCCTGACGCGCGACGTGGTCAGCGAACCGGCCAACGTCATCTACCCCGAGACGCTGGCGGCGCGTGCCCGCGAACTGGGCAAGCTCGGCGTCAAGGTCCAGGTCCTGGGCGAGGCCCAGATGCGGCGGCTGGGCATGAACGCCTTGCTCGGTGTCGGCCAGGGCAGCAAGCGCGAGTCGCAGATGGTGGTCATGCACTGGGATGGCGGGCGACGCGGCGACAAGCCGCTGGCCTTCATCGGCAAGGGTGTGTGCTTCGATACCGGCGGCATCTCGCTCAAGCCGGCGCAGAGCATGGAAGACATGAAGTGGGACATGGCCGGCGCGGGCGCCGTGATCGGCATCATGCGGCTGCTGGCCGGCCGCAAGGCGCGCGTCAACGCCGTCGGGCTGGTCGGCCTGGTGGAGAACATGCCGGGCGGCGAGGCGCAGCGTCCCGGCGACGTCGTTCGGTCCATGTCGGGACAGACCATCGAGGTCATCAATACCGATGCCGAAGGTCGCCTCGTGCTGTGCGACGTCATGTGGTACGCGCAGGAGAAGTTCGATCCGCGGCTGATGGTCGAGTTCTCGACCCTGACCGGCGCCATCGTGGTGGCGCTGGGGCACGAGCGGGCCGGACTGTTCAGCAACAACACCCGCCTGGCGACGCAATTGCGCGATGCCGGCTCCAAGGTCGGCGAAAAGCTGTGGCGCATGCCGCTGGGCGAGGGCTACGACGAGCTCATCAAGTCGGAGATCGCCGACATGGTGAACAGCGCCGGACGCGATGCCAGCTCGGTGTCCGCGGCCCAGTTTCTCAAACGCTTCGTGCAGGGCAACCGGCCGTGGGCGCATGTCGACATCGCCGGCATGGCCTGGACCAAGAAGGGCGACGCCACGACGCCCAAGGGCGCCAGCGCCTACGGCGTGCGCCTGATCGACCAGTTCGTGGCCGATCACTACGAGTGACCGAGATCCGCTTCTACCATCTCGTGCGCGGCAGCCTGGAGGACGTGCTGCCGCGCATGCTCGACCTGACCCTTGAACGCGGCAAGCGCGCCGTCGTGCTGCTCGGGTCGGCCGAACGGGTCGAAGCGGTCAACGCGCAACTCTGGACGTTCGACCCCGCCAGCTTCCTGCCGCACGGCAGCGCACGCGACGGTCATGCGCCGCGCCAGCCGGTGTGGTTGACGCACGTCGACGAGAATCCCAACGGCGCCGCCTATCTCTTCGTCGCCGACGGCGCCCGCAGCGCGCACGTCGCCGACTACGAGCGCGTGTCGGAGATCTTCGACGGCCGCGACGAGGCGGTCGTGGCCGACGCGCGCAGCCGCTGGACGGCCTACAAGGCGGCCGGCCACGCCCTCGAGTACTGGCAGCAGGGCGAGCGCGGCGGCTGGGAGAAGAAGGCCTGACGCGCTTCTCTCCCGGTTCGACATGCGGCGGCAGGATTGCGGCGGATGACCGGATCGGTGGCCGCATGCCGGGACAGTGGCGCCGCGTCGCACGCGGTGCCACCGGCGGTGCACGGCGCTGGCCGCGCCTGTTGCATCGTCACTCGACCACCGGACGGCGACCGGCGGCAACCGGCATGGCCCGGCCCCGCCACGCGAGATAGGCAAGCGCCAGCGGCAGCCAGACTGTCCAGCGCACGGCCTGAATGGCGTAGTCTCCCAAGCGGCCGGCTTCGAGGTAGTCGACCTCGATGCGCCACATGTCCTCGGCCAGTTCAAACGCCAGCAACCAGACCAGCATGGCAGGCAGTAGGACGGTCAATGGCCGATGCCGGGGCTGGAGACGGGCGCCGTACCACGGCGCCAGCGCGATCGCGAACACCGCGGCGGCGATGAGCGGTTTGGCCGCCGTGTGACCGGCGATCCACGTTTTCAGCAGTGGCTCGCCAACGATCATGCCGTAGGCGGTCCAGGCCAGCACCACGCCGCCGAGCAGGATTGCCGACGGCCAGCGCTCGACCATCCGGATCACGAGCTGGCTGCCCCAGACAATGATCGGCACGCTAATCAACAGGCCGAGGATGATCAGCAGCACGCTGCCGTGTGCCGCGCCACCGATCGCCAGCACGTTGTCGACCCCCATGACGGCATCGGCACTCACGATGGTCCTGATCGCGCCGGCCAGGGTCTGGGCCGGCGCGACGCTATGGTCGCCGGCGCCGGCCTCCTCGGGATCCAGCAGCTTGCGCGCGATCCAGACCAGGGCGAGGCCGCCGACCAGGAGGAAACCCGGAACCTTGAGCAACCAGACGACGCCGATCGCCATCGCGGCGCGGACGGCGACAGCGGCGAAGGTGCCCCAGAAGATCGCGAGGCGCTGCTGATCCTTCGGCAGATGCCGGGCGGACAGGCCGATGACCAGCGCGTTGTCGCCGGCCAGGACGAGGTCGATCAGGATGATTGTGAGCAAGGCGGTGAGAAAGCCGCCGGAAAGAATCTCCATGGACATGCCCTTTGCGAACAAGACAAGGCGTGCCGCCCGACCGGCGGGCGGCGGCTAGCAAGACGTCGCAGGGCGTCAAATGGGAATCTTGTCGGGCGGCCGGCCGTCGGCCGACCGCATGGATTTCGGAACGAGGCAGCCGGTCGTCAGCAAGGCAGCTGGCAGGAGTACCAGTGCGACGCCGGCCATGACCAATTCGATCAGATTCCAATGTGCCAGGCCGATCGAGCCGAGAAACTCGAGCGCCGCATCCGAGGCGAAGACTTCGGCCTCCAGCGTGGCGATGTCCAGGCTCTCGCCGAAAACGCTCAGCAACATCAGCACGGCCACGCAGGCGACGAACGCCTGGCCGCCCGCCGATGTCTTGCGGACGGCGTTTCGAGCCATCGGTGGATGGTGGCAGAGCAGCATGCGTCGCATCTTTCCTGAGCGCCTTTATTGGTTATGCGGCGTCGCTTTTCAAGTCGAACCGGGCGAGGTCGCCCGGTTCCGCCGCGCCGGCGCCAGGAGGTCTCGTCGATCCCGGCTCACACTGTGGCGATGGCGTTGGCCGGCGAACCGACGGCACCCGGCAAGCGCAGCGGCGGGGCGGTGAGCAGGAAGCGCGAGCGCTCGTGGTCGCGCAGCCACAAGGCCAGTTCGTGCAGGTACCACATCTCGCCCAGATTGACGCCGAGCTTGAAGAGGCAGTGATTGTGCAGCGGCAACGCCGGCTGCTCGCCGGGCCCGCCGTCGCGCGCCGGCACGGCCTCGACGCCGTAGTTGTCGGCGATCAGCGCGGCAATCTGGCTGTCGGTGATCCATTGCAGCAGGCGCTGGTCGCGCCCGTCGAGCACGGCGCACATGGCGTGGACTTTCTTCGGATCGGGCTTGCCGCCCATCTCGACCAGGTTGGTGGCGAAACCGGTGTGCAGCAGCAGCATGTCGCCCGGCTCGACCACGACGTTGTCGGCGGCCATGATCTGCATCAGCCGGTCGTAGTCGACGAAACTATGATCGCGGCCGAGGTGCTTCTCGAGATCGATCAGCACGCCGCGACCCTGGATCGGCTTCTCGGCCATGTTCTCGACGCCCAGCTTGTGGGCGTAGCAGAGGTGCCCGCAGCCGTCGCCGCCGGCATCGGGCTGCGGTCCGACGATGTCGGTGCCGGCACGGAAGCCGTTGTAGTAGACCGCCTCAGGCGTGCCGTCGCCGTCGGCGTCGAACAGTCCGCCGACATGTGCAAGCGTGTCCCATTGGGTCGAGTACTGCAGCGTCAGCATCACGCGGTCGTCGGATACGACGTCCATGTGGCGCGCATCGAGCTTGCCGGTCAGGAAGTTGAAGCGCCAGCCGTTGGGATCGCCGGTCGGCGACAGCACCGGCGGCAGGCGGCGCGGATTGACCACGTTGCCGCCCGGCAGATCGAGCGGCAGGCAGAGGCAGAAAGCGCGCCCCTCTTTTACCTCGGCGATGCCCTGCAGCAGTTTCTGCGGCGTCAGCAAGTTAAGGCGTCCAAGCTGGTCGTCCTCGCCCCAGTCGCCCCAGGTCGATCCGTCGGGCCGCCGCGTCCAGCGTTTCATGCTCTGTCTCCCTACCAAGTGTGCGGGCGCGCGCCCGTCGCGGCCGCCATCATGCTGGCCAGCTGTGCGCCTGGTCCAGCGGCTTGCAGGTCCACGGCCTGGTATGCCTGCGCATGGACCGTCTGCGGCGCGCGCACGACGCGGTCACCCGGAGTTGAAGCAAAGAGACTGGCGCGCGATGGCCGGTCGCGGCTTAGTTGCCGGGGCCCTGAGCGCAACGGGCCGGAGGATGCAATGGCGCGCAGTCTGGCGTGGCAGGGAATGGTCGTGGTGGTGATGGCGGCCGGGGCGGCGGACGCCGCGGCGCAGGACATGCGCCGCTGCGAGCAGCTGGCGGCCTACTACGATCGCTACGGCGGTCGCGTCAGCGAGGGACGCATGCCGGTCGGGCGCATCGAACGCGAGCTGGGCTACCAGGAGTGCCGCAAGGGCAACTTCGACGGCGGCGTGCGGCTGCTGGAGGATGCCATTCGCAAGAGCGGCTACAATGTGCCGCCGCCGGGCTAGGCGGTGCGGATTGCCAATCCGGACGGACCCGAACATGCGCAAAGAGATCGTCGCGCTGTGTGCGGCCATGGCGGCGATGCCGGCGATGGCCCAGACGCCGGGCGATGATCTGGCGCGGTGCGAGCGCCTCTACGCGACCTACGAGCGCTACAGCAACACCGGCGGCGAGAGCCGGTCGGGCAGCTCCTTCGCGTCGGCGGAGGCACGCGCCGCCCTCGACGATTGCCGCCGCGGCAACACCCGTGCCGGGATCGCCGTTCTCGAGCGCCGCCTGCGGTCCCTGGGATTCAGGATCTGAGCGTGGCGCGACGCGACCGGCGCCGGTCGATGTGGCGCGCTGACGTGGCGGTTGGCGACCGCCGCGACGCGGTCCAGGAGCCGGCGATTTCGCCTATCGCCTTTTGCCTCTGCCTCCTGTTACGCTGTACTGGACCGCGTGATGAGGCTTCGGGCGGAATCTGCCGTAGAGCAGAGCCGGGAGGAGGGGCGCCGTGGACAGAATCTATCTGGCCGTCAAGTCGATCGACCGCATGAACGACCGGATCGGACGGCTGGTGTCGTGGCTGACACTCGCGACCGTCCTGATCTGCGGCACCGTCGTCGTGCTGCGCTATGCAGCCGGCAGCGGCTATGTGTGGATGCAGGAACTCTACGTCTGGACGCATGCACTGGTGTTCATGCTGGCGTCGGGTTTCGCGTTCCTGCGCAACGCCCATGTTCGCGTCGACATCTTCTATGCCGGCGCCTCGGAGCGCAGCAAGGCTTGGATCGATCTGCTGGGCGTGGTCTTCCTGCTGCTGCCGTGGCTCGGGTTGATCGGCTGGGCCGGCTGGAGCTATGTCGCCTATTCGTGGGCGATCTGGGAAGAGTCGGTGCAGAACAACGGCATGCCCGGCGTCTTCATCCTCAAGAGCGCAATTCTGGGATTTGCGGTGCTGCTCGCCCTGCAGGGCCTGGCGTGGATCGGGCGCTGTATTCTGGTGATCAGAGGCCAGCAGCCGCCGCCTGCCGAAGGCGTCTCGGGCCCGATGGGCTGAGCCGCGCTCATGTCGCACGAACTCATCGCCGATATCCTCGCCATCGGGCTTTTCGTCGTCAGCATCTTCGGCGTGCTGGCGGGTTTTCCGATCGCCTTCTCGCTCGCCGGCTTCTCGCTGTTCTTCGC
>JAHCJT010000054.1 GCA_026126245.1 Alphaproteobacteria bacterium | reverse complement strand
CCCGGTCTCCCACCCGCGCTGCAAGAATCCGCTGCCCGTGCCGACGAGGCCGGGCGCCACTCGGGGCGGCCGCATGAACGACACCGCCGACGGCTCGCCCTACCACGTCCTGGCGCGTAAATACCGGCCGGCCGACTTTTCCACCCTGATCGGCCAGGACGCGATGGTGCGCACGCTGCGCAACGCCCTCGAGTCGGGTCGTCTGGCGCACGCCTTCATGCTCACCGGCGTCCGCGGCGTCGGCAAGACGACGACCGCGCGCATCATTGCCAAGGCGCTGAACTGCATTGGGCCCGACGGCAAGGGTGGCCCGACGATGGACCCCTGTGGTGTCTGCGAGCACTGCGTAGCCATTGCCGAGGACCGCCATGTCGACGTCCAGGAGATGGACGCCGCCAGTCGCACCGGCATCGACGACATTCGCGAGATCATCGAAGGCGTGCGTTACCGACCGGCCTCGGCGCGCTTCAAGGTCTACATCATCGACGAAGTGCACATGCTGTCGCGCCAGGCCTTTAACGGCCTGCTCAAGACGCTGGAAGAGCCGCCGCCGCACGTCAAATTCCTGTTCGCGACGACCGAAATCCGCAAGGTGCCGGTGACGGTGTTGTCGCGCTGCCAGCGCTTCGACCTGCGCCGCGTGCCGGTAGACGTGCTGACGGCACATTTCGCCCGGATCGCCGAAGCCGAAAAAGTCGAGATCTCGCCCGAGGCGCTACGCCTGATCGCGCACGCCGCCGACGGCTCGGTACGCGACGGTCTCAGTCTGCTCGACCAGGCGATCGCCCACGGCGGCGGCGTGGTCGACGCCGGCCAGGTGCGCGACATGCTTGGTCTGGCCGATCGCGGCCAGGTGTTCGATCTCCTGGATCTGCTGATGCGAGGCGACGCGCCAGCGGCGCTCGCGCTGATCGGCGACATGTACGACGCCGGTGCCGATCCCGCCGTGGTGTTGCAGGACCTGCTGGAACTGACGCATTGGCTGACCCGCCTTCGCGTCGTGCCCGATGCCGCCGCTACGGCCGCCGAGCTGGAGCGTACGCGCGGCGCCGAGATGGCCAGACGGCTGTCGATGGCGCATCTGACCCGCGCCTGGCAGATGCTGCTGAAGGGTCTGCAGGAAACCCACGGTGCCCCCTCGCCGATCCGTGCCGCCGAGATGGTCCTGATCCGCCTGTGCTATGCCGCCGACCTGCCAACACCGGCCGAGGCGTTGCGTACCCTGGGCGAGACAGGCGCTGGGGTGGCGGCCGGCGCCAGTTCACCCTCTCGTGCACCGGCATCGCCGGGCAACGGGCCCGGCGCGGCTGGGTCCAGCGGCCCGACCGGCGGGACGATACCCTCTCGACCGGTGGCGCCTGCCTCGTCCCGGCCGGCGGGTCCCGCCAATGCGCCGATCGCCCGTCTGGCGACCTCGAATACGGTCACGGCGACGGCGCCATCGGCGGTCAAGCCGGAGCAGCCGCCGCAGCCGCCCGAACCGGCCAAGCCGGCGCCGACGACCTTCACCGAGGTCGTGGCCTTGTTCGACACGCAGCGCGAACCCGTACTGGCGCACCATTTGCGCCACGATGTTCACCCCGTGCGATGCGAGCCGGGCCGGCTGGAGTTTCGCCCGGCCGCGACCGCACCGCGCGACCTGGCACCACGTCTTGCCGAGCGCCTCTCGCAGTGGACGGGCCGACGGTGGATGGTGTCGGTGTCCGGCGATGCCGGTGGACCGACCTTGGCGGCGCAGCGGGAAATCGCGGAAGACGCGCGGCGCAGCCGCGCCTTGGCGCATCCGTTGGTGCAGGCGGCGCTGGCGACGTTTCCCGGTGCGACGCTTGAGGCGGTGCATGGCAAGGACGACCTGGCGGCGGGGATGCCACCGATGCCCGATGTGGCCATGACGGATGGCGAGGACGTTCCCGAGGCGGAGGACTATCCGACCGACGCGTACGAGGAGATTCCCGAACGCGACTACTAGGCCGGCGCCGGGCGAGCGGGCGCAAGGCGATCCGTCGTCGTATTGCCTGATCCGACCGTGCCATGGCCCGCCGGCCCGGCCTGTGACGAAGTAGCATACTCTCGTTGCTGGCGGCGTGACATCTGAGACTCTGACTCTTCCAATACGGAAAGCGGACTGACCATGCTGGGTGGATTGAAGGACTTCGGCGCGCTGATGAAGCAGGCGCAGGAAATGCAGCAGAAGCTTGGCGAGCTGCAGGCCCGGCTGGCCGATACCGAGGTGGTTGGCCAGTCCGGCGCTGGCCTCGTCAAGGTGACGCTCAACGGCAAGAACGAGACACGGCGGGTCGAGATCGACCCGTCGCTGTTGGCGCCGGCCGAAAAGGGCGTACTCGAGGACCTGCTGGTGGCAGCTGCTAACGACGCCCGTGCCAAGGTCGAGGCTCTGGTACAGGACCAGATGCGCGGCCTGACTGGCGGCCTGCCGCTGCCGCCCGGTTTCAAGCTGTGAGTCGCGACGCGACGCGTGCCGATGTGCCGCGGCCCCGCCGTGCCGCGGGCCGGACCGCCTGAGGCCGCCGTATGAACGGTCCCGAGATCGCGCGCATGATCCAGCTTCTGGCCAAGCTGCCCGGGCTGGGACCGCGCTCGGCGCGGCGTGCGACGCTGCACCTGCTGAAGAAGCGCGAGGTGCTGCTGCGGCCGCTGGCGCAGGCCCTGGGCCAGGCGGCTGACGCGATCCGCACCTGCTCAACCTGCGGCAATTTCGATACCGTTGATCCCTGCACCTTGTGCCGCGACACGCGGCGCGACGGTGCCACGGTCTGTGTCGTCGAGGATGTCGCCGACCTGTGGGCGATGGAGCGCGGCCATGTGTTCAATGGCCTCTACCATGTGCTGGGCGGCACCCTGTCGGCGCTCGACGGCGTCGGACCGGAAGATCTCAATATCGCCGGCCTCGTAGGCCGCGTGCGCGGCGGCGGTGTGCGCGAGGTGATCCTGGCGACCAACGCCACCGTCGATGGCCAGACCACTGCCCACTACATCGCCGATCGCCTGGCAGAGTTCGGCGACGTGAAGGTGTCGCGTCTGGCGCACGGCCTGCCGGTGGGCGGCGAAATCGACCATCTCGACGACGGCACGCTGTCGGCTGCCTTCAAGGCCCGGCGCGCGTTGTAGCGCCGGCGCTTGGCTGCCCGTTCGCGCTGATCGGCAGACGACCCGTACGAATTCGACGCCGCGCCGGTCTTGCTGGCGGGCCCGCCGCTACGGCCTGTGGGGCCTGCGCTTGCCGCCGCCGCGTTGCATGGCCAGAATGCCGCCAATCGGGAGCGTCGCGACCCGCACCGCCGCGACCGAGCGGAGACCGACTGATGAGCCTTGCCGCCCCCGCACTGCACGTCCACCAGGACGAAGTGATCCCGGTCCTCGACCTGACTGCCTACATGGCCGGCGCGAGCGGTGCGCTGGACGTGCTTGCGGCCTCGATGCGCCACGCGCTGGAGAACATCGGCTTCTACTTCATCAAGGGACACGGTGTGCCCGCGGCGCTGACCGACGCGACGTTCGCAGCCGCGGCCCGGTTTCACGCCCTGCCGCTTGCGGCCAAGATGAAACTGGAACGCAATCTGCACAACGTCGGCTACCTGCCGATGAAGATGGTGACCAAACCAGTCGATGCGAACAACCGGCCGAACCTTAACGAGGCGTTCTTCGTCAAGCGCGACCTGCCGTCCGACCACCCCGATGTCCTGGCCGACAAGCGGTTTCGCGGCGCCAATCTGTGGCCGGCCGACCTGCCCGGCTTTCGTGAAACCGTCGTTGCCTACTGCGACGCGCTGGAGGCGCTGGCGCTGCGCCTGCTGCCGATCTACGCCCGCGCCCTGGACCTGCCGGCCGACTACTTCGCGGTCCCGTTCGCTCCGCAACCGCAATACACGCTGCGGATGACGCACTATCCACCGCAGGACAGCGACGACGCGAACGGCTTCGGGATCGCACCGCACACCGATACCAGCTTCCTGACCATCCTGGCGCAGAACAGGGTGCCGGGCCTGTCGATCCGTACGCGATCGGGCAGATGGATCGATGCCCCGGCGTGGGACGGGCATTTCCTGGTCAACGGTGGCGACATGTTGCGGCGCTGGACCAACGAGCGCTTTCTGGCGACACCGCATCGGGCGATCAATCGTTCCGGCGGTGCGCGCTATGCCATCCCGTTCTTTTTCGATTGTGCGGCGGATCACGTGATGACCTGCCTGCCGACGTGCCAGGGGCCGGGCAATCCGCCGAAATACCCGCCGTTTACCTACACCGACTACATGATCGCCTATCAGCAGCGGAACCAGAACCAGGGCGCTGACGGCACGCGGCTGCAGGACTACTGAGCACGGTGCGGTCTGACGATTGGGCCGCTGTCGCGATCTATACGGAGACGAATCGATCGCCGCCGCCGCCCTGCGACTCAGCTCCGGTCGCGCGCAATTCTGTCATGATCGCTTTGGAAGCACGCGCGGGGATTGCCTATAGTGCGCGTCGATTGCGTCAGTGAAGGCCCCTGATGTCAGGCAGAGAAGCGTTCCAGCCGCAGCGCGCGGCCGAGATCATCGCCGCCGGAGCGCACCGGGAAGGGCCATTGTTGCCGATTCTGCACGCCCTTCAGGAGGCCTTCGGGCGTGTTCCCGAAGCGGCCATCCCGATGGTCGCCGAAGCGCTCAATCTCAGTCGTGCCGAGGTGCACGGCGTCGTCAGCTTCTATCATGACTTCCGCCGCGAACCGGCCGGCCGGCATGTTCTGAAGCTGTGCCGTGCCGAGGCCTGCCAGTCGCGGGGTGGTGAGGCGCGGGCGGCCGAGGCGCAGATCGCGCTCGGGGTCGGGTGGGGCGCCACCAGTGCCGACGGCGCGGTGACGTTGCAACCGGTCTATTGTCTTGGACTGTGCGCCGTGGCGCCGGCGGCAATGATCGACGACCAGCCGGTCGGCCGGCTGGACCGGTCGCGGCTGGCCTCGCTGCTGGACGCGGCGCGGGGCGACGCGTGACCGACGTACGCCTGTTCGTTCCCCGCGACGCCGGCGCGCTGGCGGTTGGCGCCGACGAAGTGGCGGCGGCCCTGCGGGCGGGATTGGCGAAGCGCGGTATTGCCGGCGAGATCGTGCGCACGGGCTCGCGCGGCCTCTACTGGCTGGAACCCATGGTCGAGGTGGCGACGGCCGCGGGCCGCATCGCCTACGGCCCCACAACGCCGGCCGACGTCGAGGCCTTGCTCGACGCTGGTCTGCTGTCGGGTGCGGCGCATCCGTTGCGGCTGGGCCGGCCCGAGGACATGCCGTTTCTCAAGCGCCAGACCCGCCTGACATTCGCGCGCTGCGGCATCATCGATCCGCTCTCTCTCGCCGACTACGGGGCATCGGGCGGCTGGCGCGGACTGGAGCGCGCCGTCGCGATGACCGGGCTCGACGTCGTCGAAACGGTGGTGCGGTCCGGCTTGCGCGGTCGCGGCGGCGCCGGTTTCCCGACGGGCGTGAAATGGCGCACCGCGCTGCAGGCGCCGGGCGCGCGCAAGTTCATCGTGTGCAATGCCGACGAGGGCGATTCGGGAACCTTCGCCGACCGCATGCTCATGGAAGGCGACCCCTTCGTGCTGATCGAGGGCATGGCGATCGCGGCTATCGCCGTCGGCGCGAGCAAGGGCTTCGTCTACATCCGGTCGGAATATCCACACGCAATCGAGACGATGCGGCAGGCGATCGATGTCGCGCGCCGCGCCGGCTATCTTGGAGCGGGGATCGCCGGCTCGCCGCACGCCTTCGACCTCGAACTGCGCGTCGGCGCCGGGGCCTATGTCTGCGGCGAAGAGACGGCGCTGCTCGACAGCATCGAAGGCCGGCGCGGCCAGGTGCGGGCGAAGCCGCCGCTGCCGGCGCATCACGGTCTGTTCGGTCAGCCTACCGTGATCAACAACGTGCTGTCGTTGGCGGCCGTACCGTTCATTCTTGCCGAGGGCGCGGCGGCATATGCCGATTTCGGCGTCGGCAAGTCGCGCGGCACGATGCCGATCCAGCTTGCCGGCAATGTCCGGCACGGCGGGCTGTTCGAGACCGCCTTCGGCGTGACACTGGGCGAGCTGGTCGACGACATCGGCGGCGGTACCGCCAGCGGCCGGCCGGTCCGCGCCGTGCAGGTCGGCGGTCCGCTGGGCGCCTATTTCCCGCGCGCCCTGTTCGACACGCCGTTCGACTACGAGGCGTTTGCGGCGCGCGACGGACTGGTGGGCCACGGCGGTATCGTGGTGTTCGACGACACCGTCGACATGGCGCGACAGGCGCGCTTTGCCATGGAGTTCTGCGCCGTCGAATCCTGCGGCAAGTGCACACCCTGCCGCATTGGCTCGACGCGCGGCACCGAGGTGATCGACCGGATCATCCGCGGCGAAGGTGACCGCGCGGCGCATTTGGCGCTGATCGCCGATCTGTGCGAGACGCTGAAATTCGGCTCGCTATGTGCGCTGGGTGGATTTACGCCCTATCCGGTGATGAGCGCCATTCGGCATTTCCCGGAGGACTTCGCGGCCGTGCCGGCGCGCGCGGTCGGTGCCGGTACGCCCTGAGGGTTGACGTCTTGCAGCGGGCGACGCGCCGCGCAACAGACGAAACCAAACGTCGCGTCCGCGCAGTCAGGCTGAAACGGCATGCCGTTATTTCGTCGCGCGGATCGGAAGACGGGGTAGGCGCGCGGGCGCCCACCTCGTTCCCGACCGGACGGGAGGAGATGCGCGATGGGCATACAGGGCAACATGATCAAGGCCTCGGTCGGTTTGGGCGGCAGCAACCAGAGGACCGACGTTCAGGTCGTGCAGATGCTGATGAACGCGGTTCCCGCCGCGAAGGGCGGCCCGATCCCGCTGCTCGATCCCGACGGCAAGTGCGGCACCAAGACATGCGGTGCGATCCGTCAGTTCCAATCCCGGAACGTGCAGGGCATCGCCGACGCACGCATTGATCCCGGCAAGTCGACCGAAAAGGCGCTGCTGGCGCTGCTCGATTCGCTGGGGCTCTTGTCCGGAATCGTGGCGGCCTCGGGCGGCATGGCCCCGGGCGGCGGCGTCTCGCCTGCTCCGGGCGGTCTTCCGGGTACCGCGCTTCCCGAGACGCCGGCAGCAGTCACGCCGGCGCCCGCCAGCGGGCCTGGAACACCGATCCGCCAGAAGTTCATGACGATTCTCCAGGGAATGCTGCCGCCGCCCGGCACGTTGTCGAACGGCCAGCGGCCGGCCGGCGCCAAGGGAACCGGTTGCGGCGAGCTGCCGGGCCGCGTGTTCGCCCGCGTGCCGGTCATCCCGCAAGGCCAGCCGGGGGCGTTCAAGGTCAACGTCAAGGGAGCGGGCAATCTCTACCTGACGATGCCGACGACCTGGTGGGAGCAGATCGCCAAGGCGGTCGACGAGAAGTATGGCTCCAAGACCTGGATTCCCTTCGGCAGCGGCGCCATGCCGCTGCCCGGCGACATCTACCTGCTTGCGAAATTCGACAATCCCGGTGAGTTCCAGCACGTCGGCATCATCGTCAACCCGCAGGGTGAACAGTGGGTGACGGCCGACGGCGGACAGGGCAACGGCTGGCAGTCCGGCTTCGTGAAGCGCCACTTCTATCCCAGCGGCCAGATCGACGGCGAGTTCGGCAACAAGGCGTGGCTGAAGGGCTGGGTTGATCTTGACGCGTTGTACGCCGTCGCGATCGCCGCGTTTCCCAAGAACCTGTAAGGAGCGCGCGGCGGGGCCGCGACCCGGCCTACGCCGCCTGCGCTACCGTGGGACCATCGCCAGCCAGGGTGGTACGCCGCATGTCGCGCGGCTCGTTGGCCGGGAAGGGCCGGGCACGGTGCATCGTCTGGCGGTTGTCCCACATCACCAGGTCGTTGACCCGCCACTTGTGGGTGTAGACGAACTCGCGCTGCGTGGCGTGCTCAATGAGATCGCGCAAGAAGGCGCGCGCTTCCGGCATCGGCCAGCCGACGATGCCGCCGGCATGCGATGACAGATAGAGCGACTTGCGGCCGCTCGCCGGGTGGGTTCGCACCATGCACTGCAGCACCGGCCGGAAGCGTTCGCGCTCCTCGTCGGTGAAGTCGGTGAAGCCGATGAGCTGGCGCGAGTAGAGTTGCGAATGCTCGCACACCATGCCCTCGACCTCGGCCTTGGTCTCGTCGTCGAGCGCGTCGTAGGCCGCCCGCATGTCGGCGAATTGCGTGTTGCCGCCCTTCGAGGGGATGCTGACGGCGCGCAGCAGCGAGTATTTCGCCGGCGTCGACTTGAAGGAGCTGTCGGAGTGCCAAAGGCGATTGCCGATGCCGAACAGGCGCCGCCGGTCATCGCGCGCGAACGGCGTCTCGCTCTTGTCGAGGTTTGAGACGTCGGCGAAGGTCGTGGGCAGGCGATATTCGCTGGCGGCCCGCAGGCTGGTGCCGATCGCGTGCTCGATATCGCCCAGGCTGCGCGTAAAGGCGAGATGCTCTTCGTCGCTCAGTTTCTGGTCGCGAAACACCAGCACGGCGTAGGTGTCCATGCCGGCGTGGATCTGGGCCGCCTCGCTGCTCGTCAGAGGCTTGCGCAGGTCGATGCCGTCGACCTCGCCTGCGAAGCAGGGCCCGACCTGACGGATGGTGATGGCCATCGTCGCCTCCTCCCGTTCTGATTGCCGGGAATGTTAGTGCGGGCAGACCCAGGTGTCAGCAGGCGAGCCACGTCGCGCCCCGTCATTGCGCGACGATCAGGTCTGCAAGTTCGTCGGGCGCGCTCAGCATCGGGTAGTGACCGGTATCCAGCATGTGCCAGCGGGCCTTGAGCTTGTCCGCACAGCGGCGCTGATGCGCCTCGCCGGGGTTCTGCGCCTGGCGGCAGTAGATCACCGTTGCGGTCCAGCTCTGGCTCCAGAACGTCGGCAGCTTCACAGGCTGGGTAAAGACCTTGAGCGGATGCAGGGTGATCCGATCGGCTGCCCACTCGGCCAATCTTCTGTCCATGCCGCTGAACATGCGTCCAACGGCGTCTTCGCGGGAGGGACCCAGCGCGTGGTCCGTGTTGATCGCGGCCGGACGGTCGACGATGTCGCGCAGCTTCTCGCCGTCCAACAGGGCGAGGGCGTCCACGAACACAAGTCGGCCGATCCGCGGCCGCGCCCGTTCGGCGGCGACGGCGATCGCCATGCCGCCGCTCGACGTGCCGGCCAGCACGACATCGTGCAGGTCTTCGAAGAACAGCAGGTCGGCGATTTCGGCGCCGTGCGACTCGGTGTCGATTCCCGGCCGCAGCTGTGATCTGCGTTCGCCGCAACCGTCCAGCGACGGCGCATAGACCGTGTGGCCTGCCGCACGCAGCCGCTGCACCACGGGCTGCCAGATCCAGCCGCCCTGGTAGGCGCCGTGCACGAGAACGATATTGGCCACGCTGCTTCTCCCTTTCGTTGTTGTCGAGGGCCACGTTGTCCTGCTCCGGTGCCTGGCTCAAGGCATTGAATCTGTGCCCGAAACGACAGCAGGCGGCGCGGCGGCAAGACCCTACATCCGACAGTGTCTCTGCCGCGGCTGTACGCGCAAGCCGTGGACTTGGTATGATTTCACTATGTCCCTGATCCAGGAAATCGACCGCGGCACGCCGCCCGCCAAGGCGGACAGGACGGTGACGCTCACCATCGACAGCTTTGCCGTGACAGTGCCCGAAGGCACTTCGGTGATGCGCGCCGCCATGGACGCCGGCGTCGAGGTACCCAAGCTTTGCTCGACCGATTCGCTGCAGGCATTCGGGTCGTGCCGATTGTGCCTGGTCGAAATCGCCGGCCGGGCCGGCACGCCGGCGTCGTGCACCACGCCGGTCGCCGACGGCATGGTCGTGTCGACCCAGACGGAGCTGCTGAAGAAGCTGCGGCGCGGCGTGATGGAGCTCTACATCTCCGACCATCCGCTGGATTGCCTGACGTGTGCCGCCAACGGCGACTGCGAGCTGCAGGACATGGCCGGCGCCGTCGGCCTGCGCGAGGTGCGCTACGGCTACGCCGGCGCCAACCATCTCGACGACGCCAGGGACGAGACCAATCCGTACTTCACGTACGATCCCGCCAAATGCATCGTCTGCTCGCGCTGCGTGCGCGCCTGCGAGGAGGTGCAGGGCACGTTCGCGCTCACCATCGACGGCCGCGGATTCGCATCCAGAGTGGCGGCCGGCATGGACCAGCCATTCCTGGAGTCCGAATGCGTGTCGTGCGGCGCCTGCGTGCAAGCCTGTCCGACCGCGACGCTGATGGAAAAATCTGTGATCGACATCGGCCAGGCCGAGCATTCGGCGGTCACGACCTGCGGCTACTGCGGCGTCGGCTGCAGCTTCAAGGCCGAGATGCGCGGCACCGAGGTCGTACGCATGGTGCCGTTCAAGGACGGCAAGGCCAATCGCGGCCACTCCTGCGTCAAGGGACGCTTCGCCTGGGGTTACGCGACGCACCCCGACCGCATTCTGAAGCCGATGATCCGCGACAGGATCACCGATCCCTGGCGTGAGGTGAACTGGGACGAGGCGATCGGCCGCGTTGCGTCGGAGTTCCGGCGCATCCAGCAGCAGTACGGTCGCGGCGCCATCGGCGGCGTGACGTCGTCGCGCTGCACCAACGAGGAAACTTTCCTCGTCCAGAAGCTGGTGCGCGCCGGCTTCGGCAACAACAACGTCGATACCTGCGCGCGGGTCTGTCACTCGCCGACCGGCTACGGATTGAAGACCACGTTCGGCACCTCGGCCGGCACGCAGGATTTCGACTCCGTCGAGGACGCCGACGTCATCATGGTGATCGGCGCCAATCCGACCGACGGCCATCCGGTGTTCGCCTCGCGCATGAAGCGCCGCCTGCGCGCCGGCGCCCGTCTGATCGTCGTCGATCCGCGGCGCATCGATCTGGTGCGCACGCCGCACGTCGAGGCCGCCTATCACGTTCAGCTCCAGCCCGGCACCAACGTCGCGGTGTTGACGGCGCTGGCGCATGTCATCGTGACCGAGGGACTGATCAACGAAACCTACGTGCGCGAGCGCTGCGAGGCGGCGGACTTCGATGCCTGGGCCGCCTTCGTGGCGGAGGAACGCAACAGCCCCGAGGCGGTCGCCAGGATCTCCGGTGTGCCGGCGGACGTGCTGCGCGGCGCCGCGCGGCTCTATGCCACCGGCGGCAACGCGGCGATCTACTACGGGCTCGGCGTCACCGAGCACAGCCAGGGCACCACGGCGGTGATGGCGATCGCCAATCTGGCGATGGCGACCGGCAACATCGGCCGCCCCGGCGTCGGCGTGAACCCGCTGCGCGGCCAGAACAATGTCCAGGGGTCGTGCGACATGGGGTCGTTCCCGCACGAACTGCCGGGTTACCGCCACGTGTCTGATGACGCCACTCGTGCCGTGTTCGAACAGCTATGGGGCGTGGCACTCGACAGTGAGCCGGGTCTGCGCATCCCCAACATGCTCGATGAAGCCATCGCCGGCACCTTCAAGGGCGTGTACATCCAGGGCGAGGATATCGTGCAGTCCGATCCCGACACGCAGCATGTCGTGGACGGCTTCAAGGCGATGGAATGCGTCGTCGTGCAGGACCTGTTTCTGAACGAGACGGCAAATTTCGCTCACGTTTTCCTGCCCGGTTCGAGCTTCCTGGAAAAGGACGGCACCTTCACCAATGCCGAACGCCGCATCAATCGCGTGCGCCGGCTGGTGCCGCCGGCCGCCGGTCTGGCCGACTGGGAGGTTACGGTTGCCCTCGCCGACGCGATGGGCGTGCCGATGCACTACGAGCATCCGTCGCAGATCATGGACGAGATCGCCCGCACGACGCCGACCTTCGCCGGGGTGTCGTTCGACAAACTCGACCGGTTGGGCTCGCTCCAGTGGCCATGCAACGACACGGCGCCGACGGGCACGCCGGTCATGCACCGCGACGGCTTTGTGCGCGGCCGCGGCCGGTTCGTGATCACCGAATACGTTCCAACCGACGAGCGCACCGGGCCGCGCTTCCCGTTGCTGCTGACCTCGGGCCGCATTCTGAGCCAGTACAATGTCGGCGCTCAGACGCGGCGTACTGCCAATTCGGTCTGGCACGACGAGGACGTGCTGGAAATCCATCCGCATGACGCCGAGCAGCGCGGCGTGCGCGACGGCGACTGGGTGCGGCTGGCCAGCCGCGTCGGCGCCACGACCCTGCGCGCGCGCGTGACCGACCGCGTCGCGCCGGGCGTCGTGTACACGACGTTCCACCATCCGCTGACCCAGACCAACGTCGTGACGACGCAGTATTCCGACTGGGCGACCAACTGTCCGGAATACAAGGTGACGGCGGTGCAGGTGGCGCCGTCCAACGGCCCATCGGATTGGCAAATGGAATACCGCGACATGGCCGAATCGCAGAGCCATGTCGCGCATCCGGTCGACGCCGCCGAATGAGCCTGCCGCCACCCCTGCATCGACTGCGGCGCGCCGCCTGGCAGGCCGGCGATGTGGCGTCGGGCGAGCGCGCCATTCCCGAGGAAACCGCGGTCGCCTTCACCTACAACCGCGCGGCGCACGCGGTGATGATGGCGACGCCGTCCGATCTCGAGGATTTCGCGATCGGCTTCAGCCTCAATGAGGGCATCGTCGCCAGTCCGGCCGAGATCATTGAGCTGGAGGTGCTGGCGCTGGAGAAAGGCATCGAGCTGCGCATGGCGCTGGCTGACCGGCAGGCCGACGCCTTCCTCGAGCGCCGGCGCTATCTCGCCGGTCCGACCGGCTGCGGCCTGTGCGGCATCGAGAGCCTCGACGAGGCGGTCCGCCCGCCGCCGGTCGTGCGCAGCGAGCTGCGGGTCACGGCGGCCGAGATTGCGGCGGCGATTGCCGCCCTGCCGGCGGCGCAGGACCTCAACCGGCAGACCGGCGCGGTGCATGCCGCCGGCTACTGGGAGCCGGGCCGCGGTCTTGTCGCCGTGCGCGAGGATGTCGGCCGGCACAACGCGCTCGACAAGCTGGCCGGGGCGCTGGCGCGTATGGCCAGTCCCGCGGCGCGTGGCATGGTGCTGCTGACCAGCCGTGTCTCGGTCGAGATGGTGCAGAAAGCGGCAGCGATGGGCGCACCGGTCATGGTGGCGGTATCGGCGCCGACCGCCCTGGCGGCGCGAGTCGCCGAGGCCGCCGGCATCACGCTGGTGGCGGTGGCCCGGTCCGACGGCTTCGAGATCTTCGCCCATCCCGGTCGCATCGCGACGGAGGCTGCGGCCAGTGTCGCCTGACAAGCTCGTCTACATGGCCAACCAGATCGGCAGGTTCTTCGCTCACGAGGGCGAAGCGCGGGCAGTGGCCGATATCGCCGATCACCTGGTCAAGTTCTGGGAGCCGCGCATGCGGGCCGCGATCCAAGCGCATTTGGCGGCGGGTGGCGCCGGCCTCGATCCCTGGGTGCGTCAGGCCGTGGCAAGCCTCAAGCCGGTGGTGCCGCGCGAATAGCCATTGCTGGTTTCCGCTCCGATGTTGTGCGCCCGGTGGCTTGATCGGCAAAAAGGCGGCCCGACCGGAAAGGCGGTCCACTTGGCGTGATGGGACGGTCTTGCTTGTCCGCGTCCTACGCTGTGGCCGGCACCACTACCTTCTCCTCGACGACAAACGTCCTGATGCGGCCGATGAACAAGGCGCCGTCGGCATGCAGGCGCTTGGCTTCGGGCGACGCCATCGCCCGCGTCATGGCCTCGGCGTCGTCGAACCACAGCTCGGCAATGCCATCGACGGCGATGTCCATTGCCGGAATATCCGGCCGCGTGCGCTCGCCGACGATGTGCGACTGTACGTAGCGGCGCAAGCCGGGCACAGCGTGAGCCAGCGGCGCATGCACCTCGACCCAATGCATCACGAAGGCCTCGCGTGACCAGCCGTCCCGGCGGGACAGCAGCGAGATGCTCTTGATCATCGTTTCCCCCGACGGTTCCGCCTGGCCCGGGCGGCAATCCTGCCACGCCATGGTCTTGCCATCGAGGGCGCCCTATATGCTTGTCAACGGACGGGAGTGCGGTGATGGACACGGTTTCGACGCTGGCCCTGAGCCTTGGCGCCGGCTGGGCCAGCGGGATCAACCCCTACGCGACGGTGCTGGTGCTGGGGATCGCCGGTCTGACGGGCGTGCTCGATTTGCCGCCCAACCTGGAGGTCCTGCAATCGCCCTGGGTGCTGGGCATCGCGGCGATCATGTACGCCATCAACTTCTTCGCCGACAAGGTGCCGGCCGTCGATTCGATCAACGATTTCATCCATACCTTTCTGCGGGCGCCGGCGGGCGCGGTGCTGGCGGCTGGCGCGGCCGGGCATCTCGACCCGGCTATCGTCGCCGCCGCCGCCCTGGTCGGTGGCACCCTGGCTGCCGGCGCGCACACGACCAAAACCGGTCTGCGTGTGCTGGCCAACGCCTCGCCCGAACCGTTCAGCAACATCGCGCTGTCCTTTGCCGACGATTTCCTTGCCGTGGGCATCGTCTGGATCGCCATCAAGTACGCCATCGTCTTCTTCGTGCTCCTGGCGGCCGGCCTGATCCTGATGGGTTGGCTGCTGCCCAAGATGATCCGGTTGCTGGCCGGCTTGTTGCGGCGATTGACGGGACGCAAGGCGACGGCCTGAAGTGGCCGGCTCGACAAGGCGCGGCGGCGGCGCTACAGGGGGCCCCATGCCGAACCCGACCGCTCCCCAGCCCGACGTCTGGCTGTTCGACCTCGACAACACGCTCTATCCGGCGCGCTGCGATTTGTTTGCCCAGACCGACAGGCGCATGGGCGACTACATTTCGCGCCTTCTGGACGTCCACTACGACGATGCCAAGCGCATCCAGAAGGACTACTGGCGCAAGTACGGCACGTCGCTGCGTGGCCTGATGACCGAACACGGCATCGCGCCCACCGAATTTCTCGACTACGTGCACGACATCGACTATTCGCCGGTGCCGGCCAGCCCGTCGCTCGACTCGGCGCTGGGGCGTCTGCGGGGCCGCAAGATCGTGTTCACCAATGGCACGGTGCGGCATGCCGAGCGGGTGCTGGAGCGGCTGGGCGTGGCGCATCATTTCGAAGGCGTCTACGACATCGTCGCGGCCGACTACGTGCCCAAGCCGGAGATCTCGGTGTATCGCGACGTCGTCGAGCGCTACCGCGTGCGGCCGGCACATGCCGTGATGCTGGACGACATTGCGGCCAATCTCCGGCCGGCAGCCGAGCTGGGCATGCGCACGGTGTGGATCCGCACGCCTGAAAGCGTGCAGCGTGTCGCCGGCCAGACGCTCGACCACATCCACCACCAGGCGGACGACCTCGTCGACTGGCTATATGAATGGCTTGACGGTCCGGCCGCCGCCGCGGCTGCGGCGATGGACTGAACGTCAGGGCGGAGGCGGCTGATGAAAGTACTGGTTCTCGGTGCCGGCGCGCTCGGCGGCTATTTCGGCGGCCGCCTGCATCAGGCCGGGACAGACGTCACGTTTCTGGTGCGCGCCGCACGCGCCGAAAAGCTGAAGACCGAAGGATTGCGCATCAAGAGCGCCAAGGGCGATGCCGTGTTGACAGTGAAGACAGTCGGAGACGGCGCCCAGGGCGGGCCGTACGACGTGGTGCTGCTGTCGTGCAAAGCCTACGATCTCGGCTCGGCGATGGATGTGGTTGCGCCGGCCATGGGGACGCAGACCACCATCGTGCCGGTGCTCAACGGCATCAAGCACCTCGACCAGCTCGATGCGCGCTTCGGCGCTGAACGCATTGTGGGCGGCGTAGCGCGCATCGGCGCGACCCTGACGCCGGACGGCACGGTCGTGCACAGCAGTCCGTTCACCGTCCTGAGCTTCGGTGAACGCGAAAAAGGCCGTTCGCTTCGCCCGAGCCTCGTGGCGTTCGCCGAGGCGGTCAAGCAGGCCGGCATCGACGGCGGGCCGCACCCTGACATCATCCAGGACATGTGGGACAAATGGGTGATGCTCGGGACGCTCGCGTCGATGACCTGTGCTCTCCGTGGGCCGGTTGGCGACATCCTCGAGGCGGTTGACGGCGAGGCGCTTATCCGCGAGACGATCGAGGAATGCCGCAAGGTTGCGGCGGCAGCCGGCCATGAACCGTCCGGCAAGGCGATCAAGATGGTCGAGAGCATCGTGCTGGCGCGCGGCTCGCTGTTCGCCGCGTCGCTTTTGCACGATCTCGAAAGAGGCGGCCGGATCGAGGCGGATCACATCATTGGCGATCTGCTGGCGCGCGCCCGCGCGGCGAACATCGCGACGCCCAACCTGCGCTTCGCCTACGCGCACCTGCAGACCTACGAACGGCGCCGCACCCGCGAGGCGCTGTCGTCTCTGGTGTGAGAGCGGCTCGGGCGCCGCACGGCCCGGATAAGACCGGGCGATGCGGCGCCCCAGGCATGCATCAGCTCAAGTGCTTGGCGAAGAACTCCAGCGTGCGGCCATAGGCGATCTTGGCGGCGCTGGCGTCGAAGCTGCCGCGCTCGTCGCAGTGGAAGCCGTGGTCGGCAGGATAGTCGTAGATCGTGACGTCCTTGTGCAGCTGGCGCAGCTCGTTGACGTGCGTCATCGGGATATGCGCGTCCTTGTCGCCGAAATGCAGCATGGTCGGGCACTTGGGCTTCTCGTTGCGCGCGGCGTGGATGCCGCCGCCGTAGTAACCGACGGCGACGTCGACCGGCAGCCGGCAGGCGCTCAGCCAGGTGATGGTGCCGCCCCAGCAGAAGCCGGTGATACCGATCTTTTTCGCGCCGCGTGCCTTGAGCGCGTCGATGGCCGCCTGCACATCGGCCAAGGGCTTGTCCTGGCCCAGCGCCATGACGTGGTTGCGACCCTCGGCGATGGTTTCGGCCGTGTAGCCGAGCTCGATGCCGGGCTTGATACGGTCGAAGGATTGCGGCGCCAATGCCACGTAGCCGTCGGCCGCCAGCCGGTCGGTGACGGCGCGGATGTGATGGTTGACGCCGAAAATCTCCATGACGACGATGACGTGGCCCTTCGGCGTGCCTGATGGCGTAGCGAGATAGCCGCCGACCTCGGCGCCGTCCTTGGCCTTCAGGCGAATGGTCTCACCCATGAATTCCTCCCGGGAAATGGACGGCGCGACAATAGAGCCGTTCGGGCGCGCGGGACAATTATCTTGTCCCGTCGCAGTCGAATCCGATTGAGCATCATGGTGCGGCGCCCTAAACGGGCGCGGCTTTCAAAGGGAGGCTGCCATGTACGTGCCGCCGCATTTCCAGCTCACGCGCGCCGAGGAGGCGCGCGCCCTGATGCGCGCGCGTCCGTTCGCTACCCTGGTGAGCACGGGCGAAGATGGGGCGCCGTTCGTGACGCATCTGCCGTTGCTGTTCGAGGACGACGGCTCGGCGCACGGCAAGCTGATCGGCCACGTGGCGCGCGCCAATCCGCACTGGCGCCTGTTCGACCGCGGCGGCAAGACGCTGGCGGTCTTTCACGGACCGCACGCCTACATCTCGCCCACCTGGTACACCAGTCCCAACCTCGTGCCGACGTGGAACTACACGACCGTGCACGCCTACGGCACACCGCGCCCGCTCGCTGACGCCGCCGACGCGCTGTCGGTCGTCGAGCGGCTGGCGTCGTTCTTCGAGGCGTCGCTGCCGGATCCGTGGAGCACCGCGCGCCTGCCAGCGGGCAATGCGCTGGCGCAGATGAAAGGCATCGTTGCGTTCGAGATGCCGGTTGATCGTCTGGAGGCCAAGGCCAAGGTCGGCCAGAATCGCCTGGCGGTCGACCAGCGCTCGGCGGCGGATGCGCTCGCGGCGCAGGGCGGTGAAGACAACACGGCGATCGCCGGTCTCATGCGGGCGCAGGCTGCATCGCCCGCCTGACCGCGGCGCCGGCCGCGATACTTTCCCGGATCACGTCGCCCAGCAGCCGGTAGCTTTCGCTCCGGGCGGAACTGGTGCGCCATGTCAGGCCGATCGTCCGGTGAGCGTCGGGACCCGCCAACGGCCGGGTCTGGATGCGGGTGCCGCGCAAGGCACCGGCTCGTACCGCCAGCATCGGCAGCAGGGTCACGCCGAGCCCTGAGTCGACCATCTGGATCAGGGTCGACAAACTGGTTGCCTCGACGGCGCGGCCGGTCACATCGCGCGCCTTGCCGCACGCCGACAGGGCGTGTTCGCGCAAACAATGGCCGTCGGCCAGCAGCAGAAGCGTTTCGTCGGCCAGCATCGTCGGCGCCACATGCGTGTGCGCCAGCAGTCGGTGGCCGTCGGGTGCGGCGAAAACGAACGAATCGTCGAAGAGCGACAGGGTCGACAGGCGCGGCAAGTCGTAGGGCAGGGCGAGGATCGCCACATCCAGCGTGCCCGCCGTCAGCCGCTCGGCCAGTCTGGCCGTCTGGTCCTCGACCAGAAAGGGTTGCAGCGACGGATAGCGCCTGCGCAGCCGCGGCAGCAGCGCCGGCAGCAGGTAGGGCGCGATGGTCGGAATGACGCCGACGCGCAGCGCGCCGTGCAGCGGCCGGGCAGCGCCGCGCGCCTGGTCAACCAGATCCTCGGCCTCGGCCAAAAGGCGCCGGGCGCGCTCGACAATGTCAGTTCCGATCCGCGTGGGTCTCGCCGAACGGCGGTCGCGTTCGATCAGCGCGGTGCCCAAGGTGGCCTCGAGCTCTTTCAAGCCGGCGCTCAGCGTCGACTGCGTGACGTGGCAGCGTGCCGCGGCGCGGCCGAAATGACCCGTCTCGGCGACCGCCACGAGATAGCGGAGCTGGCGCAGGCTCGGCAGGGTATTCATCGATAAATCCGATCATAGCGGCCAATTCAATTGATTGGACAATATATTAGAATCTATCTAATTAGCAACTATCGCATGGGACGAGAGCCTTTGGATGGGTACGTCCTGCAACTGAATTTCGAAGGAGAATCAATATGTTGACTGTCGGCGACCAGCTTCCGGCCTTCACCCTGAAGGCCGTTGTGTCGATCGATCCCCGAACTGCCTTCACCGAGATCAGCGACCAGACCGATGCCGGAAAGTGGCGCGTGATCTTCTTCTGGCCGAAGGACTTTACCTTCGTCTGCCCGACCGAGATCGCGGCCTTCGGCAAGCTGAACGGCGATTTCGCCGACCGCGACGCGGTGATCTACGGCGTCAGCACCGATAGCGAGTTCGTGCACCTGGCGTGGCGCCAGAACCATCCCGACCTGAAGTCGCTGCCGTTCCCGATGTTGGCCGACATCAGGCGCGCGCTCTCGGCCGCCTTCGGCATTCTCGACAAGCAGGAAGGCGTGGCGCTACGCGCCACATTCGTCGTTGATCCCGAGGGCGTGATCCGCTTCGTGTCGGTGAATGACTTGAGTGTCGGCCGCAATCCGCAAGAGGTGCTGCGTGTGCTCGACGCCCTGCAGACCGACGAGCTGTGCCCCTGCAACTGGCAGAAGGGCGACGCGGTGCTGAAGCCCGCCGCCTGATGCCGTGGACGCCGGCTCGGGACCTCCTTCGCGGGCCGGCGTCCGCTTCCTTGTCCGCCACGAATCGTGATCCGGGAGCACACCATGTCGATTGAGACCCTCAAGAACGCGCTGCCCGACTACGCGCGCGATCTCAAGCTCAACCTGTCCAGCCTGGCGGCGGAAGCGTCGCTGACACCGCAGCAGCGGGCCGGTACTTTCATTGCCGCCGCGCTGGCCAGCCGCAACGCCGCGACCTCACAGGCGCTGCTGGCCGAATTCGCGCCCCAGCTGTCGCCCGAGGCGCTGGCTGCGGCCAAGACCGCCGCCGCCATCATGGCGATGAACAACGTGTACTACCGCTTTGTGCATCTGGTGGGCGGTGACTACAAGACGCTGCCGGCCAAGCTGCGCATGAACGCCATGGCCAGGCCCGGCGTCGAGAAGGCCGACTTCGAGCTGTGGTCGCTAGCCGTATCGGCGGTAAACGGCTGCGGCCTCTGCCTGGAAGCGCACGAACATGAGTTGCGCCAAGCGGGGCTCAGCGCCGAGCAGGTCCAGGCTGCGGTGCGCATCGCGGCCACCGTGCACGCCATTGCCGTCACCCTTGATGGTGAGCGGGCAATCCTGAACGACGCAGTCGCCATCGCCGCGTAACGCTGAACAACCCAATTCAATCCACGAAAGGAGAGGGACATGGACGGAGATAGCTCAAATGCCGCAGGCAAATGTCCGGTCATGCACGGGAGCAGCCCCCACCGGCCAGCCAGGTCGAATCGAGACTGGTGGCCCAATCAGCCGAACCTCGGGATCCTCCACCAGCACTCATCGCTTTCCGATCCGATGGACCCCGGCTTCAACTATGCCGACGCGTTCAAGAAGCTCGATTTCAAGGCGCTCAAGCAGGATCTCTACGCGCTGATGACCGAGTCGCAGGATTGGTGGCCAGCCGACTACGGTCACTACGGTCCACTGTTCATCCGTATGGCCTGGCACAGCGCCGGCACCTACCGCATTTCCGATGGCCGCGGCGGCGGTGGCCGGGGTATGCAGCGCTTCGCCCCGCTCAACAGCTGGCCTGACAACGCCAACCTCGACAAGGCGCGCCGGCTGCTGTGGCCGATCAAGCGCAAGTATGGCAATGCGATCTCCTGGGCCGACTTGATGATCCTGGCCGGCAACTGCGCGCTCGAGTCGATGGGCCTCAAGACCTTCGGCTTCGGCGGTGGACGCGCGGACGTATGGGAGCCCGACGAGGACGTCTACTGGGGCGCCGAGACAGAATGGTTGGGTGACAAGCGCTACTCCGGTGTCCGCGACCTCGAGAACCCGCTGGCGGCCGTGCAGATGGGCCTGATCTATGTGAACCCTGAAGGTCCGAACGGCATGCCCGATGCGGTCGCGGCCGGCCGCGACATCCGCGAGACGTTCGCGCGCATGGCGATGAACGACGAGGAGACCGTCGCGCTCGTCGCCGGCGGCCACACCTTCGGCAAGGCGCATGGCGCGGGCGATCCGAAGCTGGTCGGCCCCGAGCCGGAAGCCGCGGCCATCGAAGAGCAGGGCCTGGGCTGGAAGAACGCGCATGGCAGCGGCCGCGGCGCGCACACCACCACCAGCGGCATCGAGGGCGCGTGGAAGCCCAACCCCACGCGCTGGGACAACGGCTACTTCGACATGCTGTTCGGCTACGAATGGGAGCTGACGCGAAGCCCGGCCGGCGCGCAGCAGTGGGTGGCCAAGAACGTGAAGCCCGAGCACATGATTCCCGACGCGCACGACCCGGCGAAGAAGCACCCGCCGATGATGACCACGGCCGATCTCTCGCTGCGCTTCGACCCGGCCTACGAGAAGATCGCGCGGCGCTTCCACCAGAACCCGCAGGCCTTCGCCGACGCCTTCGCGCGCGCCTGGTTCAAGCTGACGCACCGCGACATGGGCCCGCGCGCCCGCTACCTGGGCAAGCTGGTGCCCCGGGAAGTGCTGGTCTGGCAGGACCCGGTGCCGCCGGTCGAGCACCCGCTGGTGAACGCGCAGGACATCGCGGCGCTGAAGCAGAAGCTGCTGGCCTCGGGCCTCAGCACCGCGCAGCTGGTGCGCACCGCCTGGGCCTCGGCGTCCACCTTCCGCGGCTGCGACAAGCGCGGCGGCGCCAACGGCGCGCGCATCCGCCTCGCGCCGCAGAAGGACTGGGCCGCCAACGACCCGGCCGAGCTGGC
>JAHCJT010000053.1 GCA_026126245.1 Alphaproteobacteria bacterium | reverse complement strand
GGCCCTTGGCGTATTCCGCCGGATCGCGCACGTCGAACTTGTAGAGGCTGCCGCCGGCCGCGGCGGCCTCCTCCTCCAGCCGCCGCAGCTCGACCATCGGGATCGAGCGCACGCCGGCCTTCTGCGCCACGCGCGCCGCCGCCTCCTTGGCCCAGCCGGCCGCCGTCGCGCTCTGGCCGCGATAGGTATCGTGCCGGCCGCGCGCCACCTGCAGGCCGGCAAGATGCCAGCCCATGGTGCCGTTCTTCAGCGCCATCACCTTGTTCGGCAGGCCAGCGTTGATCAATGACTGCGCGCCGATGATCGAGCGCGTGCGGCCGGCGCAATTGACCACCACCAGGGTCTCGGGATTGGCCGCGAAATCCTTGACGCGGTAGACCAGCTCGGCGCCCGGACAGTCGATCCCGCCCGGGATCGACATGTTGCGAAATTCCTCCATCGGCCGGCTGTCGAGAATGACGAGATCCTTGCCTTCGTCGACCATCGCCTTCAGGTCGGCGGCATCGATGCGCGGCGTATCGCAGCCGTGCTCGACCACCTCGCCGAACGCCTTGCTCGGCACGTTGACGCCGCCGAACACCTCGTAGCCGGCGTCGCGCCACGCCTTGAGGCCGCCGTCCATCACCGACACGTTGTTGTAGCCGCAACGCGACAGGCGGGCGGCGGCACGATTGGCGCGGCCCATCTGGCCCTCCTCGCCGCTGTCCATCAGCACGATGCGCGCCTGCGGGTTGGGCAGCAGCGCGCGCACCCGCGGCTCCAGCTTCGACAGCGGCAGCGGCGTGGCGAACAGCGGATGGCCCTCGTTGAACTCACCCTCCTCGCGGGCGTCGAAGAACGCCAGTTCGGCATCGCTGCCCAACGCCGCCTTGACGTCCTGCACCGAGATCAGCGGCGTCAGGATCTTCGGCTTGGCCATGAACCGCGTGGCGCGGCCTTGGTCTCCTGGTCGACCGTCACGCGGCGCGGCAGGTGCTCGAGGCTCAGCCCGTAGAGATGCAGGTGCAGCGCCGGCGCGCCGCCCGCCGGCACCTGGATGGTGTGGAAATCGTCAGGCAGGTATTCGATGCAGTTGCCGCTGACGATGGTGCGTTCGCCGTCGCGTTCCAGCTTGACGATGTCCGGGTCGTTGCCGCCGTCGGCGACGCGGGCATAGCGCACGTTGTGCTCCTGGCCGTGCACGCCGGCGATCAGCGCCCAGGTCGTGTGGTTGTGCGGCGGCACCAGCTTGCCTTCGAGCGCCGGCCGAGGCGTAGAGCGCGAAGCGATGGTCGGGGTCCTCGGACACGCGATAGATGCCGCCGTCGTTCCGCACCGGAAACTGCTCCAGCGGGAAGAACCCGGCGCGCGTCGCCAGGCCCGTCAGCTCCTGGCCGATCCTGGCCAGCGCCTCGCGCGTAACGCCCTCGGTCGCCTCGATCTGGCGCACCCTGTCAAGCATGTCGCGCACCGCTGCGGCGCGCTCGTTCCACAGCGACATGGCTGTCTCCTCCGGCGTTTTTCGACGTCGGCCGGACTATAGGCCGGCCGCCCGCGCGGTCAACGCGGGGTTAAATGCCACAGCGACGGTTGTGAGCGCCGCTTGCCGCGCCGCGCTCAATCGACTAACCAAGCCGGGAACCCCGGTCGCCGCGAGGGAGGCCAGCATCATGAAATTCATCGCCGTCCCGGCGATCGCCGTTGTGCTGCTGCTGTCCGGCGGCGAGGCGACGGATGGCTGGGCGCAAGCGGGCAAGCTGCAAGTGCGGCCGGCAAAAACCTACACCAAGCCGCCGGCACGGCAGGCCAAGCCGCAGTTGCGCCAGGCCAAGCCGCAGAAAAGGCAGGCCCGGCCGGCGACGCGGCAGGGCCGGCCGTCGGTCAAGACCGGCGCTGCCCGACCGTCGGCGGCGCGTACCACCCCGGGCACGCGCGGCGCCTTCCGGCCACAGACCTCGCCACGGCGCGCCTACGTGCCGCCGCCGCCGGTCATCGACATCGATCCCGCGGCGCAGATCGCCGGCCATCCGCCGGCCGTGCTCGAGGCCGCCGACGTGGCGCGCTACCAGCGCATCTTCGCCGCCCAGTCGGGCGGCAACTGGACCGCCGCCGACGCCGACATCCGCCAGCTGCGCGACCCCATCCTGTCCGGCTACGTTCTGGCGCAGCGCTACCTGTCGCCCGGCTATGCCGCGAGCTACGACCAGCTCGCCGACTGGCTGCGCGACTACGGCGACCATCCCGACGCGCCCAACATCTACAAGGCGGCGCTGCAGCGCCGGCCGCGCGGCGCACCCGAGCCGCAGCCCGTCACCTTCGTCACCGCCACCCGCGGCATCGCGCACGACGCGCGCATGCTGAACGGCGAGTCCGTGCAGGCGGCCGCCATCCGCGGCCGGCTGGCACGCATGATCGAGGACAACGGCTTCTCGGCAGCGCGCCGCCTGCTCGACCTGCCGGACGCGCAACGCTCGCTGCCGGCCGACGAGATCCAGCGCTGGCGCGCGGCGATCACCTCGCGTCAGTTCGAGCGCGGCGGCGAGGACCAGCCGATCGAGCACGACTACGACGAGCAGCCCTCGGCCGCCTTCCAGGCCGGCATCGCCGCCTGGCGCAAGGGCGCCTACGCCGAGGCGGCGCGCCAGTTCGAGCGCGTCGCCGAGACGCCGGGCGACCGCGCCTACTCGGCCACCATCGCCGCCGGCGCCTTCTGGGCGGCGCGCGCCAACATGATGGCCGGCAGCCCCGAGCGCTTCGCGCTGTGGCTGAAGCGGGCGGCGATCTACGACCGCACGTTCTACGGCCTGATCGCGCTGCGCATGCTGGGCGTCGAGCCGCGGCCGCAATGGCAGGCGGCGGCGTTCACGCCGGCGCGTCGCGACATGCTGCGCGCCGATCGCACGGCGCGGCGCGGTCTGGCGCTGCTGCAGCTCAAGGCGGTCAGCAATGCCGAGGTCGAGCTCAACGCCGCCGCGTTCGACGCCGATCCGCGTCTGGTCGAGGCGGTGCTGGCGCTGGCCGAGGAGACGCGGCTGCCCGGCCTCGCCTACAAGGTGGCGACCGCCGCGCGCGAACGCCCGGAGCGGATCGAGGGCCTCGATAACGCGCTCTATCCGATCCCGCCCTACCAGCCGCGCGAGGGCTTCACGCTCGATCGCGCGCTGGTCTTCGCGGTAATGCGCCAGGAATCGGCGTTCAACCCGCGCGCCCGCTCGTGGGCCGGCGCCATGGGCCTGATGCAGCTGATGCCCGGCACCGCGACGATCGTCGAGCGCCAGTACATGCCCGAGCGGGCCGGCACCGACCGCTACGATCCCAGCCACAACGTGTCGCTCGGCCAGGCCTATCTGCGCGGCCTGCTCGACGACTACGCCAACAACCTGTTCCAGGCGATCCCGGCCTACAATGCCGGCCCCGGCAACGTGAACCGCTGGCTGGCGACCGACGCCGCCAGCGACCCGCTGCTGTTCGTCGCCTCGATCCCGGTCAACGAGACGCGCGGCTACGTCGAGGCCGTGCTTTCGAACTACTGGATCTACCGCATGCGGCTGGGCCAGAAGGCCGACTCGCTCGACCAGGTGGCGCAGCACCAGTGGCCGACCCACACGGCGCGCGACACCAGTCGCTGAACGCCGGGAGGGTGGCGCGGGCGAACTTACCGCCCCTAAAAGGACCGCAGCGCTACGCGCGACGTGACAGCCGGGACGATGCGACCGGAGTTTGAAAGGACAAGGACATGCTGCCGCTGGCCGGCGTCAAGGTGATCGAATTCTGCCAGGTCGCGGCCGGCCCGTTCTGCGGCATGCTGCTGGCCGACCTCGGCGCCGACGTCGTCAAGGTCGAGCCGCCCGAAGGCGACATGCTGCGCCAGTGGCCGCCGATCTCCAACGGCTACAGCGAGAATTTCGCCTCGCTCAACCGCAACAAGCGCTCCGTCGCGCTCGACCTGAAGAATCCCGAGCACAAGAAGATCGCCCAGGCGCTGATCCGCTCGGCCGACGTCGTGGTCGAGAACAACCGGCCCGGCGTCATGGACCGGCTGGGCCTCGGCTACGCCGCCTTCCGGGACGAGAAGCCCGGCCTGGTCTACTGCTCGATCTCGGCCTTCGGGCAGAGCGGCCCGCGCAGCGGCGAAGGCGGCTTCGACGTCACGGTGCAGGCGGTGTCGGGCATCATGAGCGTCACCGGTGAGCCCGGCGGTGCGCCCGTGAAATGCGGCGTGCCGGTGTCCGACTTCGCCGCCGGCCTGTACGGCGCCTTCGCCATCGCCGCCAAGCTGCGCGAAGTGCAGATGGGCGGACCGGGCGGCCACATCGACGTCTCGATGCTGGGCGCCAGCCTCGGCATCGCCGCCCTGCAGACCAGCGAGTTCTTCGGCACCGGTCGCGATCCGAAGAAGCTCGGCTCGGCCCATCCGCGCAACGCCCCCTACCAGGCCTTCAAGGCCAAGGACGGCCACTTTGTGATCGCCGCCGGCAACGACAAGCTGTGGCAGGCCGTGACCGAAGTCGTGAAGCGCCCCGACTTGCTCGCCGATGCGCGCTTCAAGACGACGTCGCTGCGGGCCCAGAACCAGGTGGCGCTGAAGGACATCCTCGAGGCGGAGTTCGCGCTCCACCCGGTCGACCACTGGGTGGCCGCTTTCGAGAAGGCCGGCGTGCCGCTGGGGCGCATCAACGCCTATTCGCAGGTGCTGGCCGATCCGCAAGTGGCGCATATGGGCTGGGTGCAGCCCATGACCCTGCCGTCCGGCGTCGCCACCCGCACCTTCGGCTTCCCGGTGCGACTCGATGGCCAGACGCTGCCGTTACGCCGCGATCCGCCGGCGCTGGGTGGCGATACCGCCGCCGTCGCCGCCGAACTGGCCGGCAAGAAGGCGGCTGCCGAATAGCCATCGGCGGCGGGCATCGCCTACAGTGTTCACCTTGCTCCCTATGCTCCTTCCAGCAGCCCCCTTGGCGCATGCTCGAGGCTCCTTCCGGGAAGCTTGAGTCGCGGGATCAGCAGGGTGTCCGCCACGGGCCACACGCCCGCTTCACGGCAAGACCTCGGACGTTGGAGCCGACCTGCTCAACGGCCGGATCACAGCCGCGTCCGCCGTCAACGGGCGCCAGGGTGACGGCAGTTTTCAGGCCATCGCGGAAATCCGGATGCGATCGACAACGGCTCGGTTGATGCCTGTCGGTACGGTCCGGCGCGGTCGATGGGACACCGGCGAATCCCTGTCCGCGTCCTGTCGGCAAAGATACAATGCCGGCCATGCCGGATACTCCACGCCGCAGACTCGCCGCCATCGTGGCCGCCGATGTAGTCGGCTTCTCGAAGCTGGTCGGTCTCAACGAAGAAGGTACTCTCGATGCCTTGCGCTCGATCCGGCGTGAGATCGTCAACCCGCTGCTGAGCAACTACGGCGGACGGGTGGCCAATACCGCCGGCGACAGCTTGCTTCTCGAATTCTCCAGCGTCGTAGAGGCGACGCAATACGCCCTCGCGATGCAGCGGGCCATCAAGGAGCGCAATGCCGACGTGCCCGCCGAGGGACAGCTGCTGTTCCGGGTGGGCATCAACATCGGCGACGTGTTGGGCGAGGGCAGCGATGTGCTAGGCGACGGAGTGAACGTCGCGGCGCGTCTGGAAGGCCTGGCCGAGGCAGGGGGCGTCGCAATCTCCGACGACGCCTACCGGCAGGTGCGCAATCGGATCGATGCCGCCTGGATCGATGCCGGCGTGCAAGTCTTGAAGAACATTTCGGATCCCGTGAGGGTTTGGCGGTGGATGCCACAGGAAGGCGTGCCCCCGCCGCCACAAGTGGCGGCCGGCGTGCCTCCGACGATGCCGGACAAGCCATCGATCGCGGTGCTGCCCTTCGCCAACATGAGCGGCGATCCGGAACAGACCCATTTTTGCGACGGTCTCGTCGAGGACATCATCACGACGTTGTCGAAACTGGCCGGGTTGCGGGTCATCGCCCGCAATTCGAGCTTCGTTTACAAAGGGCGCTCGATCGACGTTCGCGAGGCCGCGCGTCAGCTGGGTGTGCGATACGTTCTCGAAGGCAGCGTTCGCAAGTCGAGCGACCGCGTTCGCATTACCGCGCAGCTGATCGACGCGACGGATGGCGCCCACGTCTGGGCCGAACGCTATGACCGAACCATCGACGACATCTTCGCCATCCAGGATGAAATCACCCTCGTGGTAGCGACGGAACTGCAGGTCAGGCTGACGGAGGGCGAACAGGCCAGGCTTCGCTACACGACGACGAGCAACATCGCGGCCTGGACAAACTGGGTGCAAGGATTGTCCCATTTTCGCCAAGCAGTCACTAAGGACACGATGGGCCCGGCGCGGCAGTATTGGGAAAAGGCGCTCGCGCTCGATCCGGGCTCCGCGGCGCTACGCGCCATGCTCGGTCTCATGCATTGTCTGGACGCCCGCTTCGGCTGGTGGGACGACCGGGAAACGGCGCTGGGCAAGGCGCAGGACTACACGAACCGGGCGATCGAGCTCGATCCGAACAACGCTGACGCGCACACGAGTTTGAGCCTGTTGTTGCTGTTGCAGGAGCGCTTCGACGAAGCGGCGAGCGAAGCCAGGCTCGCGGTGCAGCTCGCTCCGGGCTCGGCTGACGCGGCGGAACTGGCGAGCTTCGTTCTCACGCCTTGTGGACATCCGGAAGAAGCCATCGCACTCAGCAAGAAGGCGATCATGCTGAGCCCGCACCATCCGCCGGTGTATCTCGGTCAGCTTGGCAACGCCTATCATATGGCCGGGCGGATCGATGACGCGATCGCCGCATTCAAGGAATATGACGCGCGCAGCCCCGGCCTTGGCTTCGGACTTGTCGATCTCGTGATCATCTATCGGCAGAATGGTCGACATGAGGAAGCCAAGCAGTCGGCCGACCGTCTTCTGGCGGCCCGCCCGGGGTTCACCATCGCCGGGTGGCGGAAGACCCAGTTTCGCCGCGACAAGGCCCGCCTGGAAGCCGACGCCGCCGCACTCCACGCCGCCGGCTTTCCGCCGGGTTGAACGAAGACGACCTCTCGGACGGCTTCTCTCGCGCCGGTGGTCGATGGCACACCACGTCGCAAACCGGCTACAGCAGCGGACAAGGCACCGTGTGGCGAGATCTGTGTGGCTCGCATATCCGCCCACCGCACCTTCAGGGTGCCTTCCCCCGGCGGGGGATGGCGAGGCACCATGACGGCGACCAGGGAGGCGCGCCAATGACGACACCCAACCATGCCCGGCTGCGCCGGTTCCTCGCCGACATGACCTCGCTGGTCGGCGGCGCCAGGCAGCACCAGGACGAGGCGGCCATCGTCGAGGTCGGCCGCAAGCTGCTGGCCGATCTGGTGAAGCACGACGACTGGCTGCCCGAGGCGCAGGCCGCCAGCAGCGCCAGCGGCTACCAGCAGCACCTGCTGTACTGCGATCCGCAGGAGCGCTTCTCGGTGGTCAGCTTCGTCTGGGGACCCGGCGCATTGACCCCCGTGCACGACCATACGGTGTGGGGCCTGATCGGCATGCTGCGCGGCGTCGAGAACGACCAGCGCTACGAACGCGATTCCGCCAGCGGCAAGCTGGTGCCGACGACCACCACCCGCCTGCTGCCGGGCGACGTCGGCGTGGTGTCGCCGACCCTGGGCGACATCCATCAGGTCAGCAACGGGCTGACCGACAAACCGTCGATCAGCATTCACGTCTACGGCGGCAACATCGGCGCCATCCGGCGCCACCGTTTCGACCTGGCGCACGACGCGACCCTGGATTTCATCTCGGGCTACAGCCCCACGCCGCTGCCCAACATCTGGGACCGCTCGCAGGAAGCGGCGGCATAGCGGCGTCGGCAGGTTCCCGTTGCACGGGCGCAACGGCGGATCATCGACACCGGGCCGTCCCGGAAACCCGGCCGCGGCGCCAGCACGACGCCGCAAATCGTCGTTTCACGACGGCCGGCGTGCGCGGGTCAGGCTGGTGATGCCTTCCAGCATCGTCTCGGTGCCGTCGATGGCGAAGCCTGCATCGCTGAGCGCACCTTCCACGATGCCCGGCGTCAGGCACTGCGCCTGCGGATTGTCGAGCACGCTGAGCAGCAGATACCACGCGGCAAAGGCCGGTGTATCGTGCGCGTCGTCCACCATGAAATCGTGCACCAGCACCAGGCCGCCGGGCCGCAGTGCCGCGAAAGCGCGCCGCGCCAGCTCGGCGATGTCAGGACCACCGACGGCGCTCCACAAGTAAGACATCAGCACCACATCCTGCTCGCCCGGCCAGTCCGTCGTAATGGCATTGCCGGCAATGTGCGCGATGCGGTCGCCCATCCCGGCATGGGCGGCATAGCAGCGCGCCGTGGCGACGGTCTGGGGAAAGTCGAGGATGGTGGCGCGCAGTTCCGGATTCTTGTTCAGGAACGCCAGGGTGTAGGCGCCGCTGCCGCCGCCGACATCGAGCAAGGTGCGTGCGCCCGCCAGATCGACACGTTTCGCCATCAGCCGCGCCGGACCCAGCGAGCCGGCGTGCTGCGCCTTGCTGAACGCCGGACCGCCGACGCCGCCCTCGGCGTAGACGATACCCTCGTAGAAGCCCTTGTCGGGAAAGACGCGCTCGCCGCGCAGCGCCTTGTCGAGATGCCGCAGGCCCTCATACATGAAGCCGCCGTTGACGACGCGCACGTAGTCGCGGAAGTCGCCAGGGCCGCCGGCTGTCAGGTAGGTCGCGGTCGCCGGCGCGTTGCTGAAGTGGCCGCCGGCCTCGCTGACAAGGCCGACCGTCTTCAGCGTCGTGAGCAAGGTGCGCAACCGGTTGGCCGCAATACCGGTGGCGCCCGCAAGGGCTTCCAGCGTGTCGGCACCGCGCGCGACGTGCGTGAACAGGTCCACCTCCAGGGCGGCGAAGAGCGCCCGGGAGGCGATGAAGCCGTAGGTCAGGGCCGAGATATCGCTGACACTCTCGATCGGTTTCATGGCAGGGCCCCGTTGTCGCCAGTGTGCTGTCAGTTGGCGCGTATCGAGCCCGGCCGCGCGTCGCCGGCGCGGCCGGGCCCGACGGACGCCGCGACTTACATCCGCCTGAAGTCGGTGACGGTCGACCGTGGCGCGAGCGGCGGCTCGGCGGCGCTGCGGCCGGGCAACGGCAGCAGCATCGCCACCCGCCGGCGATAGGCGCGGTACTGCTCGCCGAACAGGTCGATCAGATCGCGTTCCTCGAACCAGATGCCGATTAGGATGTAACCGGTGGTGGCGGCCGCGAACAGCAGGTGCCCGATCGTCATCGCCGGCGTCGCCCAGAAGGCGAGCAGGAAGCCGAGATAGAGCGGATGGCGCACCCAGCGGTAGAGCAGCGGCGTGCGGAAGACCGGCGCCGGCAGCTCGTGTCCCAGCATGCGGGCCAGCACCTGGCGCAGCCCGAACAGCTCGAAGTGGTTGATCAGGAACGTGCTGAACAACGCCAGGCCCCAACCCGCCCAGGACACAGCCTGCAGCAGCATCGCGGCCAGCGACCCATGCACCGTCCACACCGGGTCGGTCAGCGGCCGCCACTGCCAGAAGAGCAAAGCGAGGATGGCGCTCGACAGCAACACGAAGGTGCTGCGCTCGACATAGCGCGGCACCAGCTGCGTCCACCAGCGCTTGAACGCCGGCCGCGCCATGACGCTGTGCTGGACGGCGAACAGGCCCAGCAGCAGCGTATTGATCACCAGCGACTCGACGAGCGGCCCCGACGTGCCGGAGTCGATCGACTTTGGCACGACGACATTGCCGACAAAGCCGGCCGCATAGGCGAGGGTGACAAAGAAGAACCCGTAGACGACAGAGCCGTACACGACGGCCAACACACCGGCCATGACAGCCTCCCGCTCAGTGATGCGCCCAGCGAGTCAAGCGCGCTATCTAAGTGGGCGCAGAAGGCCGGCCGATGCCAATGAAACCTGCCTATCCCGGAGATAAGCGAAGCTTTGATTTCGCGAAGTGACCGACGACAGTTCGCGTCCGCGCCGCCGGACATCTCGCATCCGTCGGCCGCGCCGCCTGCCAGCCGCTGCATGCGGGACAACGGGAAGTCTGCCCGCGTCGCACCGCGACAGGCTCCGCGATTTGCCGCACACTGCCGGCGCGGCCCCGCCGGCCCGACAATTGCGTGCACGGAGAGAGGACAATGAGCTTCCGCATGGTGCTGCTGCCGCCCGATATGGGGCGCGACTGGCCGGACAAGATCCGCCGCGCCGTGCCGGGCGTCGAGGTGACGGCCTACGACAGCCCGGCGGCGGCGGCCAACGCGATCGTCACCGCCGACGCCGCCTACGGCACCGTGCCACGCGACCTGCTGGCGCGCGCCAAGCGCCTGCGCTGGATCGCCGCGCCGCGCGCCGGATTGGGCGGCGACTGGTTCTACGACGAGCTGGTCAACAGCCCGGTGGTCGTCACCAACCTGCGCGGCATCTACAACGAGAGCCTGGCGCACCACATCATGGGCTTCGTGCTGGCCTTCGCGCACCGCTTCGACCACTACCTGCCGCAGCAACGCGAGCGCGCCTGGAAACGCGGGCCGGGCATGCTCGACCTGACGCACATGACGGCCCTGATCGTGGGCGTCGGCGGCGCTGGCGCCGAGGCGGCGCGATTGTGCGCCGCCTTCGGCATGCGCGTCGTCGGCGTCGATCCGCGCGTCGCGGCGCCGCCCGCCGGCATGGCCGAGCTGGTGACGCCGGATGCGCTGGACGCGCGGCTGGGCGAAGCCGACTTCGTCATCCTGACCGTGCCGGAATCGCCGCAGACGCTGCGCCTGTTCGACGCCGGCCGCTTTGCCGCCATGAAGCGCCGCAGCTATTTCATCAATATCGGCCGCGGTGCCTGCGTCGTGACCGACGACCTGGTGGCGGCGTTGATGTCCGGCCACCTGGCCGGCGCCGGGCTGGACGTGGTGACGCCCGAGCCGCTGCCGCCCGAGCATCCGCTGTGGACCATGCAGGGCGTGCTGCTGACGCCGCACGTCGCGATCCTGGGCACGCCCTACCAGCCCAAACGCGAGGCAATCCTGCTGGAGAATTGCCAGCGCTTCGCGCGCGGCGAGGCACTGCTGAACGTCGTCGACAAGGCCAGCTGGTTCTGAACCGATGCACGTGGCCCGGGAGCGGACGTCACACCGCGCTCCCGGACCGCGGCGGACGGCTAGGCGGCGGCGAGCGCCTGGTCGAGGTCGGCGATGATGTCGTCGGGATGCTCGATGCCAATCGACAGCCGCACGTAGCCGTCGGTCACGCCGGTCTGCAGCTGCTCCTCGGGCGTCAGCTGCGAGTGCGTCGTGCTGGCGGGATGGATCGCCAGCGACCGCGCGTCGCCGATGTTGGCGACGTGGTAGAACATCGCCAGCTTGTCGATGAAGCGCCGGCCGGCGTCACGGCCGCCCTTGAGTTCGAAGCCGACCAGACCGCCGTAACCGCCCTTCAGGTAGGCGTCGGCGCGCCGCTTCGCCTCGCCGCTCATGTGCTTGGGATAGATCACCTTGTTGACCTTGGGATGCTTGGCCAGGAAGTCGGCGACGGCGGCGCCGTTGGCGCAATGCTGGCGCATGCGCAGCGCCAACGTCTCCAGTCCCTGGATGAACATGAAGGCGTTGAACGGCGACATCGCCGCGCCGAGGTCGCGCAGCAGCGTGACGCGCGCCTTCAGGATGTAGGCGATCGGCCCCAGCGGCTTGACGGCCTGCGTCCACACCGCGCCGTGGTAGCTGGGGTCGGGCGTGTTCAGCATCGGGAACCGTTCGGCGTGCTTCTCCCAGTCGAAGTTGCCGCCATCGACGATGATGCCGCCGATCGACGTGCCATGGCCGCCGATGTACTTGGTCGTCGAGTGCATGCTGACGGCGGCGCCGTGCTGCAAGGGCCGGCAGATCATCGGCGCGGCCGTGTTGTCCATGATCAGCGGCACGCCCATCGAGCGGCCGATGGCCGCCACCTCGCCGATCGGGAACACGGCCAGCTTGGGATTGGGCAGGGTCTCGCCGTAGTAGCAGCGCGTCTTCGCGTCGGTGGCGCGGCGGAAATTCTCGGGGTCGGCCGGATCGACGAAGCGGCACTCGATGCCCATGGTCTTCATCGTGTTGCCGAACAGGTTCCAGGTGCCGCCGTAGATGTCGGTCGAGCACACGAAGTTGTCGCCGGCGTGGCAGATGTTCTGGACCGCAAACAGCGACGCCGCCTGGCCAGACGCCAGGCCGAGTGCCGCGACGCCGCCTTCCAGCGCCGCCACCCGCTCCTCGAATGCCGCCTGCGTCGGATTCATGATCCGCGTGTAGATGTTGCCCAGTTCCTTGAGCGCGAACAGGTTGGCCGCGTGTTCGGTCGAATCGAACTGGTAGGACGTCGTCTGGTAGATCGGCACCGCGACCGCCTTGGTCGTCGGATCTGACCGGTAGCCGGCGTGCAGGACGATGGTTTCGGGATTCTGGCTGTTCGTTGGCATCATCGCACCTCTTGTCGGGTTGCAGGTGACGGGAAGTCGTCGCACGCGTAAGCGCCCGCGGCGGCCGGCGGCGCGGTGCCACGGAGTCGCCTGTACGGACGGCGGACCGTAACACAACAGCCGGGGCGTGGCGGTTATTCCGTGGCGCCCGATTCGGTTTCGCAGGCCGGCGGCCGACCGGCCGGCCGGACCGCCCGGTCAGGCAACGCGTCGCGGCGGCCTAGAGTCAGGCGCGGCGTAGCGCGTCCTTGCCCTGCCACGGCGAGAGCTGGCCCTCGTAGACATGCGGGCCCTTGCGGAAATGCGCCGCCTCCTCGAGGGTCTCCACGAACGGCATGTCGATCGGATAGAGCGCCTTGCCGCGCGGCCGCGGCCCCGACTTCGAGACGTGCCCCCACAGCGGATGGCCGACGACCTCTTCGGCGATGGCGACGGCCTCGATCAGCTTGTCGAGGTCATAGCCGGTCTCGATGCCCATCTCATGACAGAGATCGACGAAGTCTTCGGTCGGCACGTGGCCCGCCGAGCGGCCGTTGCCGCAATAGGGGCAGCCGCCCATGCCGCCGAGGCAGGTGTCGAACTCGCGGGCGCCCAGCTGCAGCGCCTCGTAGTAGCTGGCGATCGCCGCGCCGCGCTGGTTGTGCAGGTGCAGGTGGAAGTCGGTGACCGACGGCCAGCGCTCGCGGATCGCCAGCATGGTCTCGCGCACCAGATGCGGCAGGTTCCAGCCCATCGCCTCGATCAGCCCGACGCGCTTCACGGTGATGCCGGCCGCCTGCCACTTGCCGATCATCAGCGCCAGCAGGTCCATGCGCTGCTGGTGGCTGAACGGTCCCTCGAAGTTCGAGCCGAAGGGATTGCCGATACCGACCGATGCGAACTGCGCGCCCTTGGCCTGCGCCGCCGCGATGGTGGCGTCCATGGCGGCGAGCTGCTGCGCCTGGGTGCGGTTGTAGTTGCGCCGGGCGAAGGAGTCGCACAGCTCAACGTTGCTGCCGGGCAGACGGCCTTCGCGCCGCACGTCGAGCTTGGGATAGTAGCTGTCGGCCCGATCGTAGCCCGTCTTGTTGAACACCGCGGCGGTGTACTTGATGCCGGGCTTGGGCACGAAGCGCTGCGCGATCTCGTCGATGCAGGCCATCTGCGGCGTCCACTTGGGATGCGCGAACGAGCCGATCGAGATCACCTTGGCGCCGGTCTCGCCCAGCGCGTCGAGCAGACGCAGCTTGGCCTCGACCGGGATGCTGGCGCTCTCGATCTGCAGCCCCTCGCGCATGGTGTCGTCGGTGATGGTGACGGATTTCGGCAAAGAGCTCATGGTCGGTGGCCCGCGCTGGTGGATGCGCCATTGAACGTCACGGACGGCGCCGGCGCCAGCGGGCAATTGAGTCGGCGCCGACCGACACCCGATCGTCGCGACCGGGTTCAGGCCGGCACGCGCGACTCGGCGCGGGCTCGCTCGAGATAGCGGTCAGCGTCTTCGGCCAGCAGCAGCCGTTCGGCCAGCAGCGCCGACACGACCGCCTCGACCCTGGCGACGTAGTCGGCGCGGCTGGCATAGCGCTCGGCGATCGCCGGCCGCGGATCGCCCGCCGCCTGGCGCGCCGCCGCGTCGGGGGCGAACGGCAGGCAGCTGCCGTCGCGGTCGGCTAGCTCGCCGGCCGGATAGGGCGGCTTGTACTCGTTCCAGCCGGTATAGGTGGCCATCGGCACGGCGATATCGGGCAGGCGCACGCCGGCCACCTCGTTGCCGTCGGCGTCGACCCTGCAGACCAGCGTGCGGTAAGCCTGCGCGGGCGGCGCGGGATGCACCCAGTCGCCCGGCGGCGCCACCCGGTTGGTGGTCCTCACGACGGCGGCGCCGGGGATGGCGGGAAAGCCGGTTCGGTCCGGCGCGACCAGCGTGCCGTCCGCCAGGGTCGGCACGCGGCTTGGCGGCGGCGGCGCTCCGGAAACCACCCAGTCCTCGAGCGCCACCAGCAGCGCGCGCACCGCCGGCATGGGATTGTGCGGGTTGCGCGGGTTGACGTTCGGGCCGGGATCGGCGGTGGCGCCGGCGCGGCCACCGTGCTGCGTGCCGGCGATCATGTAGACGCGCGAATTGTCGGGCAGAGCCACGTCGCGCGTGCCCAGCGGATCGGTGTGCAGCAGCGAGGCGCCCTTCTGCCAGTACTCGGTCGAGGTGTTGGTCTCGATCAGCCTGGGATCCGAATCATCGCCGCGCAACAGCGCGCCGCTCTTGCCGGTCAGTGGGTCGGCCATGGTCGCGGTCGAGAACGGGAATTCGTTCTCGGGAAAACCGTGATCCTCATGCTGCGTGTTGGTCCGGGCCGGCTGGCCGAACGGCGTGTTGAAGAAGATCCGGCCGACACCGGCGATATGCGCATGGATGCCGTCGAACACCCGGCGCCCCCGCTCGTCACGGTTGAAGCCGGCGGAAATGTGGTGGCGCAGATAGCGGCCGGCCTGCGAGAAGCCGATCGCCAGCGCATGCGTCACCGGCCGGCCGGTGGCGGCGATGGCGGCCGGCTCGTAGCGCAGCCAGCTCACCACATCGCGCGTCGCGGCAAAGCCGAGACCCAGCACCTTGGGATTGGTGGCCTCGTAGTGGAACTCGTAGATCCAGCCGGGACGCGGCTTGTCGCCCTCGCGCAGCCGGATCGAGCGGGCATCGACGAACGTCCACTGCCCGGCCGGCACCTCGCGCGGTGCATCGGCCTCGCGCTCGCGCAGCGTCAGTCGCGCCTTCGTCTGGTCGAGGCTGGCGGCGGCGTAGGATAGCCTGAAGGCCTCCAGCGCGCCGGCGCGCGTGCCCGAGACGAATTCGTCGCGCACCACCTGCACGATCGGCCGGCCGTCGTCGGTGGCGACCGGCGCGCTCAGCCCCAGGCCCATGTTGGCGCGCGGCGCATCGGGGTCCCAGCCGGACCATACGAGGATATAGCCGCGGCGCAGTGGGAATCCGTTGCCGACGTCGGCGGCGGTCCTGGGATCGTTCATGCCCTGCGGGCCATCAGCTATGTTGCCGAACAGCATCTTGCGGCCGCGGTTGTTGACCTCGTATAGGATGCGGCCGCTGCTCCGCGCCGCGTCGCGCGGCCGCAGGATGAAGACATCGGTGGCGTACTCGACCCGGCCGCGGGCGTTGCGCGGCGCCATGTCGAGCAGCGCGATGCCACTGTTGGCCGGGTCGCGCGGATCGACTTCGCCTTTGGCCGTAGCGATGACGCGCTCGTAGGCGCCGGGCGCGCCGAACGGCGCGCCGTCAGCCAGCGGCTCGATGCGGTCGATGTCGAGCGACAGCAGCATCTAGACCTTGCCGTCCCGTCTGGCTTCCTCCGGCGGGAAATTCAGCTCGACGCCGACGCCGTCGGGATCGAACAGGAAGATCTGGGCCGCCCCGGTACGCGGCACGATCTGCTCGCGGAACTTCACGTTCTTCGACCGCAACCGCTGGCGCACACCCGGCAGATCGGTGGCGGCGAAAGCGATGTGATCGAACCGGCCGGTGTCCTCGTACTTCTTGTCGGTCCCGCGCACCGTGATGCCATCGCGCGGCTCGCGCGGGCCCAGCAGGTGGACGGTGGCCACACCGCCGGAATAGAGCCAGTAGCCCGGAAAGCCGAGCGGCGGGCGGTCGCCATTCTCCAGGCCAAGGACATCGCAGTAGAAATCCTTGGTACGCTCCATGTCGGAGGGTTCGATAGTGAAGTGCTGCAGAACGCCCAGCGGCATGATCCGTCTCTCCCTGGTTCGACCCGGCAAGGGCAAGCGCGGCGTTGACGCCCGGCAACCGGATGCCGCGCGTTTGCCCTGCCGCTCCGGGATGAAAACGCTACGCTGTTGCGCTTCCGATCGGCAAGCGACCGGACGACGTCGTGCGCGTCCGTCACAGCAACGCTGCTCTGCACGAGGCGGCGCGCCGGCGCCGGGCGTTCATGCCGGCGTCTGGCACGCAGCGTGTTGCCGCCACGCCCCGACGCGATTGACGGACCGTCATTGAGTTTGCCGTTGGGTGCCAACCGAGGATCGATCGCGGCGCCGACTCACGGCCAGCGGCGCCGGTCGGCGAGCATCGCGCGTGCTGCGTTGTGGCCCGGCGCGCCACTGACGCCGCCGCCGGGGTGCGTGCCGGCGCCGCACATGTAGAGGCCGCGCAACGGCGCGCGATAATCTGCGTGCCCCAGCATCGGCCGGGCGCTGAAGATCTGGTCGAGCGACAGCGCGCCATGAAAGATGTCGCCGCCGACCAGGCCGAAGGTGCGCTCCAGATCGAGCGGGCTGAGAACCTGCCGGCCGACGACGCTGGCGGCGAAACCCGGCGCGTGGCGATCGACGGTGGCGATCATCAGGTCGGCGACGTCGTCGCGGTGATCATCCCACGAGCGGCCGCCGGACAGCTGCGGCTGGACGTGCTGGCAGAACAGGCTGGCGACATGCGCGCCCCCGGGGGCCAGGCTGTCGTCCAGGGTCGAGGGGATCAGCAGCTCGACGACCGGCTCCCGGCTCCAGCCCTCGCGCCGCGCGTCGTCCCAGGCGCGATCCATGTAGGCGAGCGACGGGGCGATGATGATGCCGGCTGTGTGGTGGTCGGCGACGGACCGGCCGGGCAGGCAGGCGAAGCTCGGCAGCTGCGACAGCGCCACGTTGATACGGAACGTGCCCGAACCGCAGCGCCAGCGCCCCATGCGCTGCATTACCTCATCGGGTACGGCGCCCTCCGGCAGCAGGTGCTCGAACAGCAGCTTCGGGTTGACGTTGGCCGCCACGGCGCGCGCCCGCAGCGCGCGGCCGTCCTGCAGCACGACGCCGGCGGCCCGCCCCTTCTCGACGATGACTTCGCGCACGGCAGCATCTGTCTCGATCTCGACGCCGCGCTCGCGTGCTGCCCGGGCCATCGCCTGGGTGATGGCGCCCATGCCGCCGATGGCGTGGCCCCAGGCGCCCTTCTTGCCGTTGACCTCGCCGAAGACGTGGTGCAGCAGCACGTAGGCTGTGTTGGGCGTGTAAGGACTGGCGAAGGTGCCGACGATCGCATCAAAGCCGAACAGCGCCTTCACGCAGTCGGTCTCGAACCAGGAGTCGAGCACGTCGCCGGCTGACTTGGTGAACAGATCGAGCAGCGCGCGTTGCCCTGACATGGAAAGCCGGCGCAGCCGGTTGCCGGTCGCCAGCACCCGCCATGCCTCCTTCAGTGCGGCGTACCACGACCCCGCGACGAGGTTGGGCGGCGGGCGCAGCGCCAGGTCGCGCAGCACGTCAGCGATGACCTCGATTTCGGCCGCGTAGGCATCGTAGCGCTCGGCGTCGCGGGCGCTGAAGCGCGCGATCTCGCCGCGCGTCACTCCCTCGCCGGCCTTCAGGTAGTTGCCGTCGGGCAGCGGCAGGAAATTCGCCAGCCGGCGCTCGACGATGCGCAGCCCGTGGCGGTGCAGATCGAGGTCGGCGATGATTTTCGGGCTGAGCAGGCTGACCGTGTAGGACGCCACGGAATTGCGGAAGCCGGGATGGAACTCCTCGGTCACCGCCGCCCCGCCCACGACGCCGCGGCGCTCGACCACTTTCACCTTCAGGCCGGCGGCCGCGAGATAGAAGGCGCAGACTAGGCCATTGTGGCCGGCGCCGATGACGACGACGTCGACTGACGGGGCCGCGCCGCTCATGACGCCGGGCCCGCGCCCTTGTGATGATCCCGCTGGCGACAAACCATGAGAGAAAATGCCACGGTTTGCGCCGCTGCACCGCCTATATTGCCGACAGTGGGCCGGCCGGAAAGGCGGCGGCCTGCCGAGCTGCCAGAGGATGTCATGACGCGCATGGACCGCATCGACGAGAGCCGGCCGTTCAAGCCGGTGAACATCGCCGTGCTGACGATCTCCGACACGCGCACGCTCGCCGACGACAAATCGGGCGACACCCTGGTCGAGCGCCTGAAGGCCGCCGGCCACCACCTGGCGGCGCGCGATATCGTCACCGACGACGTCGAGAAGATCCGCTCCCGCGTCCGGGCCTGGATCGACGATCCGGCGGTCGAGGTCGTGATCACCACTGGCGGCACCGGCGTTACCGGCCGCGATGTGACGCCCGAGGCACTGAAGGCGCTGTTCGAGAAGGAGATCGAGGGCTTCGGCGAGGTCTTCCGCTGGATCAGCTTCCAGAAGATCGGCACGTCCACCATGCAGAGCCGGGCCGTCGCCGGCGTCGCCAACGGCACCTATATCTTCGGCCTGCCTGGCTCACCCGGCGCCTGCCGCGACGGCTGGGACGAGATCCTTAAATACCAGCTCGACATCCGCTACCGACCCTGCAATTTCGCCGAGCTCATGCCGCGGCTGAACGAAGGCAAGACCCCGCGCAGCGGCTGACAGCCTTTGTTCCGTTCCTTTCGGCAATGACGGTGGCCGAAGAGCGGAAGGGGCGCTGACGCGGTCTCAGCAACGTCGCCACCACGAGCTGTCCCCTGCGCCGCTGGGGGTACCCCGCTGCGGCGTAAGAATGACATGCAAGCTTGACTCCCGCTCCGCTCGGAGTCAGTTTGTTCTTCTTTTGTTCTCACATAGGCACGGCCATGAAACCCCGTTCCCCGTCATCGCCGGGACCGGACATCGAGGGCTTCGGCCCGGCGCCGGCCGAGCCGGACGCGCCGCTGGCGGCGCGCGCCCGCAAGGGTCGGGGCGCCATCGGCAATCCAGCGAGCCGCTACGACAGCCAGACCACGGTCGCGGTCGATGACGGCTGGGGCTCGGCCGACGATCGCGACGCTGCCACGGCGAACCCGCATCCCGATGACGTCGACCCACCGCGGCTGGCGACGACCCTGACTCGCGACGCCAGCCGCACCATCATCGCGCGCAACACCTCGCCCGACGTGCCGTTCGACCGCTCGATCAACCCCTATCGCGGCTGCGAGCACGGCTGCATCTACTGCTTCGCGCGGCCCAGCCACGCCTATCTCGGCCTGTCACCCGGGCTGGATTTCGAAACCAGGCTACTGTTCAAGCCCGATGCCGCCGCCCTGCTGCGCCAGGAGCTGGCGAAGAAATCCTATCGCTGCAACGTCATGGCGATGGGCACCAACACCGATCCCTACCAGCCGGTCGAGCGCGAGCTGAAGATCACGCGCTCGATCCTCGAAGTGCTGGCGGCGTTCAACCATCCTTTCACCATCGTCACCAAGTCCGCGCTGGTGACGCGCGACCTCGACATCATTGCGCCGATGGCCGCGCGCCGCCTGTGCAAGATCTTCGTCTCGGTGACGACGCTCGATCGCGAGCTCGCGCGGACGATGGAGCCGCGCGCCAGCACGCCCGCCAGGCGCATCGCCGCGATCAAGGCGCTGGCCGAAGCGGGAGTCCATGCCGGCGTCATGGCGGCGCCGATGATTCCCGCACTCAACGACGCCGAGCTCGAAACCATCCTCGAGGCCGCCCAGGCCGCAGGCGCGGCTTCGGCCGGCTTCGTCATGTTGCGACTGCCCTATGAGATCAAGGACCTGTTCACGGAGTGGCTGCAGGCGCATGCGCCGCTGAAGGCGAAGCACGTGCTGGCGCTGATCCGCGACATGCGCGGCGGCAAGCTCAACTCGGCCGAGTTCGGCGAGCGGATGCGCGGCAACGGCCCCTATGCCGAATTGATCGCGAAGCGCTTCCGCATCGCCTGCGCGCGGCTCGGCCTCAACAAGAACGACTGGTCGGTGGACATCACGCAGTTCAAACCGCCGGCAAGGTCAGGCGACCAGCTCCGGCTGCTCTAGGCGTCATGCTTTACGGCCCTGGCGCGATCGCCCTCGAATTTGTCGATCGCGCGCGCGAGTTCGGCCGAAAGTTCGCGGCCGACCGCACCGCCGTCGCCCTTGATCTGCTGCGTGGCGACGACCTGCAGCGCCGACACATGCGCATCGATGACCGTGCAGGCCGATGGCAGTATCGAGCGGTCGAGGCGGAGATAGCGGCAGAGCGACCGGCACAGGCTCGTGACCATCGGGAAGCCGAGCGTGCCGCCGTAGCCGCCAAGATCATGCGCAATTGAGACGCAGGCCTTCACGAGATCGGCGCGGAACTCCTTCGCCGCCTCGTGCCACGCTTCGGCGAGCCGGCGGACCTCGTCGACGATCATCGACTGGTTCTGCTCCTTGAAGCGCTCAAGGACGCGTTCAACGGCGGCGATGTCCTCGGGCTTGAAGGTCACGGGCGCGAATCTCTGCGCGAGCTCGCGCGGCGCACTGACGATCTGGGGATCTTCGATCGGTACGACCATGGCTCCCTGCACTCCCTCTGCGCGCTCACGCTTCAGCCCGCGCGGCGCGTGCGCGCATCGCCAGCAGGTCCGCCGCCCGGGCCTGCGCGATGTCGGCGCGGCGGCGCGGGACCGGCCCGAAATAGGTGCTCGTGCGCATGAAGTCGCGCGGGTTGTTGATCACCTCCGAAAGCCGCGCGAGCAGCGCCTGCGCGGTGATCGGCTTGACGAGATATTCGTGGATGCCGGCGTCGCGGGCCTCGAACACGCGGTCGGCTTCGGCATGCGACGTCACCATGATGATCGGAACGAACGGGTTCGGGCTGCGCACGGAATGCCGCACCGCCTGCACGAACTCGACGCCGGTCATCGGCTCCATCTCCCAGTCGCTCAGGATGATGTCGGCCGGAAAGGTCTTGAACTTGCCGAGCGCCTCGCCGCCGTCATTGGCGGTTTCGATGACCCCGACGCCGACCGCATGCAGCAGGCCGCAAAGCAAGTCGCGCATTTGCGGCGCATTGTCGACAACGAGAACGCGAAGATTCTTTAGCGCCAGATTCAAGCAATCCCCCTCGATCGCCCGTCAGTGCAACGCCCTTCAGTGCAACGAAAGTCTTGCTCCCGCATACTTAAGAAACGCTTAATTGAATTTCGGCGGCGCCAGTGCAGCGAAGGATAGACGATGCTCCGATCCTGCGCCGCCGGGCCGATCGGGGCCGCGGCTTTGACGCGCGGCGAGCTTCGGCGCCATGCTGCGCGATGCATCGATTCGCCCCGCCATGCCGACCCTGACGCTCGAACGCCGCGCGGGCGGCCTGGTCGCCGGTGTCGACGAGGCCGGTCGCGGGCCGCTTGCCGGCCCGGTCGTGGCCGCCGCGGTCATCTTCCATGCCGATCCGCCGCGCAGCCTCGCGTCCCGGATCGACGATTCGAAGGCGCTGTCGGCCGGTGCGCGCGAAGCGATCGACGCGGAGTTGCGGCTCCTCGCCGCGCGCGGCGGGCTTGCCTTCGCCATCGCCGCCT
>JAHCJT010000052.1 GCA_026126245.1 Alphaproteobacteria bacterium | reverse complement strand
TCGTCCCTTGAAGGGCGCCAGCGCGCCACCCAGGTGCCGCCCAGCTTTCCGCGGTAATAGCCCAGGTGTTGGCCTTCGGCGATCAGGCGCCAGTAAGGCTCGGCCTGTTGCCGCAGTCTGGCACGCGCGTTCTTCGTGTCGATCCGCGCGTCCCGTACGATTCGGGCCATTTGCGGCACTCCATCGATTTCGGTAACGTTTAGGTAATAACACGAGCGGATGGTGGCGCACAACCACGGACAGATAAGTCAACAAAACGTTGACTTATCTGCATCGGATTGGACGTGCACGGACTGTGATAGACACTACTTGACGCCCTCTCACGGCTGAAACAGGGGTTCGAATCCCCTAGGGGGCGCCAATAAAATCAATCAGTTGGTGTACACCTACCTCTCGGTGTCCAACAAATGGCCAACAAAGACGACGGCCCTAAGCGAGATCAGTCTGAACGGCCCAGTTCCACCGCCAAATGGGGCGAGGGGAAATGGGATGAAGGCGCGTGGGGCGGTGATCCGCCGGATAAATCTGGTCCGTCGAGCGCTACGGCAGCGGCGTCATCTGCGGTTCGGACCAGTGATTTCAACGAAGGGCGCGAGTCGACGAAGCTAGCGGCAGGGGCGGTGTCAACTCCAACGGTCGTGGCGATCAGGAGACGTATCGATGAAGTTGCCGCCGAACTACGTTTAACGGGATTCAATGAGGCCGGGGAGCAGGCCGCCGCTCTTGAAGAACTGAGTAGAGAGATCGGCGCGTCTCTCGATTCTTCACCTGATCGGGTCGATCAACTCTTTGACAAGGCTTTGGCGATTGTAGCGTCGCTCTTCGGCGTTCTTGCCTCTCGCCCAGGCGCTAAGCTCATGATCGCCGGAATCGTCGCTATCTTGGTTGGTGGGACCGGCTGGCCTGCTGCTGCCGCACTGTCAATCTCGTACGCCGCCCTAAACGGCAGAGAAGCATTCCTGAAAGCGTTGGATGTGTTCAGGTCAACCAACAAAGGTTGACCCAGCAGAAAGAGGCCGCTTTCGCGCTGTCGCGTATCGCCTTACGCAGTATCCCGGCAGCGGCATCCGCGCAGCCGCCGGCGTCTCGTACCGGGCGTAGCGGCCGCCGGACCAGCGCGGGCAGTCGCGCCCCAGGCCGGCGGCGATGAGCTGCGCGGCGAGATCGCCGCGGCTGTTGCTGCAGACCCCGACATAGCGATCGTGCGTGCGGTCGCCGTTCAGGCGGCAGGTAACCTGCTGGCCGGTCGTCATCTTCAAAACAGCCAAGGGGGTTATTGGATGGTCTCCGCGCGACGAGGAGGCACATGGGGAATTGGTGGCACGCCTTCTGGGAATGGCTATTGGGGCCGGAAGAAGTATGCGCTCAACCGGACTGTGAGTTTCGCCCGCGGTATCGAGATGCCCAGGGTGCCCTGTGGTGCGAACGCCATATAGAGCCCCATCGCCGGCGCCCAGCATGCCCCAACGACTCTGACGCGGCGTCAGATGGCCACTTGCCCGGCGCCTCAAGCCTCAGCATGACCAGCATCAGGCCGGCGGCACGCACCGCCTCGGCTTAGCCGCGCGCTCGGCGACCCAGGTCCTGAACGCATCCCGCACCGCCTCGGTCTCGAACGCGAACACCGTCACCGGCGGCCAGGGCCGCGACGGCGGCGCCCAGCTGTAGCACCGGCTGCCTGACAGCCTTTCCGCGGTCTCCCGGAGGGCTTGGCGCGGCGCCGTCGACCGCCGGCAGTTCGACGCGGTGCGGATGAGCCTCGATCTTGAGCTGGTGGCCGTTCTTGCTGCGGCGGGTCACGGGAGATGGCGCTCCTCGCCAGGATCAAATTGTCAGTCTCCCACCATGCGGGGCGCGTTGACTTCGCAATACTCCGCCATCCGATCCTGTATCGCACGCAGGTGTGCGTGAGCAGCGTCGGTTGCTTCGATAAGATCTAGTGGTGGATTGGTGCGATGCCGACCTGCGGCGATACCCCAGAAGGCGCCTCTGACTTGAACCTCGAGATTTCGGTACCTCTCGCGCGCCTCTTCGTACTCATCGAGAAGGACGTTCCATCCTTCTCCGATTTCGGCCCGGACATCGTCTTGCCACCCGAGTGTATCGACGACCTGCCACTGATCGTCTGCCAACCGCCGCCTTACCTGGTCGAGGTCGCTGATCTGCCGCCACACGCCGGACGGGACGTGAAAGCCACCGGCCGCCCAGCGACGAATCGTCCGCTCATTGATTTCGAGTGCCTGCGCCAGCTCGCCCAGCCATCGCTCGCCGAACAGGGCTTCACCCACGCGGCGCAGTACATCGCCTTGGTCCATACTTCCTCGCTTGGCCGGACAACCGCCCCTGCCTCGACGGAACTATTCCCGTCGTCATTGTTTTCGCTACACGAGCCGAACTCGTTGCCACAACCGGAAACCCTTCGATCGCAATTGGTAGGCCTGGGTGTTCGATGCCCGCCGAGTTCAATAGGTCGACGTAAAAGAGATTGGCGACTTCGTTGAAGGTATCGGGATGGCCGACGACGTACCGCGGGAATACCTCGGACTTGAGGTCAAAATCCTCGTGCGTTGGCTGCAATCGCTGACGATCGTCGACTAGTTCAGCAAGGCTGTAGACGCCATCGACGGGGACGACTGTCTCAATCTCCAGCAGATACTGCACCGCTAGCGATGCGGCGCGTTGGCGAAAAAGGTCGATCGTCGACAGCACGGCGCGCAATTGAGCCAGCAGCCATCCGGCATAGATCGTCGCCCGCGATTCACCGGGCTCGATCGCAGTTAGCCATGTGATGTCGATCAGTCCTGCCTCTTCCACACGTATTTGTGTCGTGTCGAGCGAGAATGAGGTCCCAGCCGTCCAGGCCCGCACGCCAGGTCGAGGCTGTCCTAGGATAAGGTTGCTGTGCAGTTCGTGTCGCGCGCCATTGCGACGCGTGGCTTTACCTGAATCGAGCGGCAGGTCCCGCATGAACTTGCGATCTATCGCCCTCGCCACGAGCGCAACGAGCGGCTGAGCAGTCATCCGACAAGCAAATACGGATCTCGCTGCGTTCCGCTTGGGGTTAAGCGTATCCGACTGCGCTTTGAATCGCCGGTCGATATCAGCAATCCCACGGTCTGAGAGGTAGATCATGTCCCGCACTTCTCGCATCGAGAGCCTGTCAGCGCGTGTGCCGCGGCGCGCGAAGCAGTGGCCATAGGATGTATGCTTGTGCGGCCGCAGCCAGGACTGCTGGACTCGGATGGCCACGACACCCTTCTCCGGTTCTGTTTCGATTGCCCAAACCTGGATGTCGGGCAATCGCGGATCGATCATGGTGTCGAAAATCTGGTGCAGTCGCTCGGCGAGACTTGAGGGGTCCGGCAGCGGATGAAGCCCAGTTGCAACGCCGGTGCTGGCGTCGTCGTCAATACCGAGAAAGTAAGTCCCACCGCCGGCGTTGGCGAACGCCACCACTTCCTTGACGATTTCGTCTCGGGTGTAGTCCGCGAGTCGCTGGCGACCATCTTCCCACGGTTCAACTGAGCTCCATTCTTTCCATGGTAGCGGGCCGTTGAACTCTAGATCTTCGCTCTCGGTTGCGCCGATGAGTCGATCGAGATCGGCCCGGGTGAGTTCTCGCAGCGGCTTTGCCAGCAGCTCTTGGATCATCTCGGCACCAGTTGAAGTAACGGACATCAGCAGCAAGGTGGTCGACCGTTGTCGACCACCTTGCCGGTGTCACTTCGGATTGTGGTCCGCGTAGACGATCAGCAGCCAGCGAATCCGTCCCTGGCTCTGCTGATGCTGGTGATGGTTCTGTGGGGGAAGCGGTTGGCCTTGGTTCGACGCCACTTCTCGGTGACATCCCATAGACCTGTAGATGCCCGCGAAAGGCGCACGGTCGCCCCGATATGTGTGCATCGTACGCAACGGGCTTGGGCCCCGAGATTTGAGAGCGTGATTCGTCGGCCGTGCCGAGCGACAAACTGGTCACGGAATACCCGCACGCGGCGGTGACAGTGCTGACACTCCAGGTCGAGGCCAAGCTCGCGGTCTTGGAGATCGCCGAGGGTGAGCGGATTGCTGTCCATGACAGAGCCTTGGGCCTCAGACAGCAGAAGCACCTCGGGGCGGTTCGCCGCCTGGCCCGTCGTTGGACACCAGCGACAGGCTCGGCCGTGCCGGCCTGGTCACAGTGATGCCATGGCCAAAGTGGGCGGCAGCAAGCGCGCGAGCCTCGGCCTCGTAGGCCTTCAGACCGTGCAGCAGGTCCCGCAAGGGTGAGGCCAGGGCCATGAATTCGGGCACCGTGAGTTCGACCGTCCGCAGTCGGTGCGCCAGGTTGCGAAGATCGCTTGCGAGCGCTGCGACCGCTTCATCGCTGGACATGCGATGGCTCCCTAGGCGGCGATGTACTGGCGGAGCGTGCGCTCGAGCGAGTCGAGGCGCTCGATGAGCATCTCCATCTGCTCATCCTTCATCTGGTTGGAGAGCTGCAGCTGCGCCAGCAGCGTGCTCTCGGCCGTGTTCGCCGTCGAGTTCGTGCCGGGCATACCTGGCGGCCGCAGCTTCAGTGCGGGTGCCGGACTCCAGTCAGGTCTGCCCTAAAAGACAATGACGCTTCGCATCACCTTGCCGGCCTTCATGTTTGCAAAGCCTTCGTTGATCTCAGACAGTTTGATTTTGGCCGACATCCAGTCTTCCAGGTGCAGCTTGCCGCTCAGGTAGAAGTCCACGAGAGTCGGCATGTCGGTGCGGAACCGGTTGGATCCCATCAGCGACCCCTGCACACGACGTTCACGCAAGAAGTCATAGCCGTGGAATTCCACCTTTTGCCCGAACGGCACCATGCCGACCAGTGTCGCCGTGCCGCCCGCCCGCAGCATGGCGAAGGCCTGTTCAACGGTTTGCTTCGTGCCGAGCATCTCGAATGAGTACTCCACGCCACCGTTGGTGAGTTCCTTCACCTTTTCGACTGGATCCACCTCTTTCGGATTTACCAAATCCGTTGCCCCCAGCTTGGCGGCCAGCTGCAACTTGGTCGGACTGGTGTCGACGGCGATGATTCGGCCGGCGCCAGCGATCGCCGCACCGTTGATGCCGGCCATGCCGACACCGCCGCATCCAATGACCGCGACTGTGTCACCCGCCTTGATTCGGGCGGTGTTGACGACGGCACCATACCCCGTCATCACGCCACAGCCGATCAATGCCGCAAGGTCGAGCGGCATCTCTTTCCTTATCTTCACGACCGCGTTCTCGTGCACGAGCATCTGCTCGGCGAAAGACGAGAGGTTGGCGAACTGATTGAGCTTTTCCGCGCGACTCCAGGTAAAGCGGCTGGCCGCGCCCGGCGGCATCTTCACCTGCGCGTTGGTGCACAGCACCGGCCGGCCTGCGGTGCACATCTCGCAGGTGCCGCAGAAAACGGAGAGGCACGTGATCACATGGTCGCCTGGCTTCACATAGGTGACTTCGGCGCCGACTTGCTCAACGACACCGGCGGATTCGTGTCCGGGAATGACCGGCAGCGGAGTCGGAAAGAGGCCCTCGATGAAATGAAGGTCCGAGTGGCAGAGCCCGGCTGCCGTGGTGCGAAGCAGGACTTCGTGAGGGCCCGGCTTGTTGACGCTCACCTCCTCGATGGTCAACGGCTTGTTGATCTCCGACAGAACGGCAGCCTTCATGGTCAGTCTCCTCCCGCTTTTCTTGGCAATTGTTGGTTTCTCGCGCCATCGCGCTCAATCTGTCAGGTGGAGCAGCGCAGCCCTTGATCCCGATCGGCGGCCGACCGATCCCTCTCGTGCAAATCGCTGTTCCAATGATCCAATATGGTGAACCGGTGAGTGTCAACGCCGGAGCAGGAAAGCATCCGCTGTGGCGTGGGCGCCCGGGGCGGGCGGTGATCAGGTAGCGGTTTGGAATGCATGCCGGGCGTGTTGCGACTCGTACCGGCCGGAGCTGAGATCACTGGTTGGCGGGTGGATCCGTCAGACTCTGGCAATCGCGCGCGCCACGCGTCGACGGCGTCCAGACTCGTTGCCAATGTGCTGCGGCCTTCAGTCTTGCGCGCCGCGGTCCGGCGGAAACGTCATGGCAGCACTACCCCCTGATCACGCGCCAGTTCGGCTCCCCGAAATCCACCCCACACGTCTCGATCCAGTCCCTGAACGCGTCCCGTTCGAGGTCGAACAAGAACACGAAACGCGTCCTGTCCGGCGGCTCGGACAAAGACCATGACGCGTGCCGATCCGGCGCGATCTGCCTGGCCTTCTCGTGCAACAGACGGAACCGTTCAGCACCCCATCCACCGGCCGGGATGGGAAGGTCGTAGGGGTGGCGATAGAGCGTCTTGAAGGTGTCGTACGGGTTGCTGCGGCGGCGCATGCCAAGCATGAGAACGGAACGGGAACAATGAGTCAAGGGCAGCGCCAGTTCGGCAGTGGATCAGCTTCAACATAGAGGCGGTCGGTCGATGACGAGGCGTGATCGTGCTAGTGTTTAATAATGCGGAGGTGACCATGAAACTGTGGCACTGGCTCGTCAGCCTGCTTCGCAGACGGCCCGCCGAAGGGGCGTCATCTGACGAGCGATACGCGCGAGACGTCGCTGCGGCGAACGCGGCACGGCAAACGGAGTCTCGTGTTGGTGCGCTACCACCGCTCGGCGGAGCTTAGAAAGTTCAGATCAGTTTGCGAGGTGATGTACGCGTGCCGAACCGGCGCGAGTTGCCAACGCAGACACGCCGTGGTCATGCTCCTTCTAGGAGAACGACCACGGCGCCTACAAGATCAGGCCGAGCAGTCTAACCGATATCGACGCTGACGAGTATCTCGCGCTCCTGTAGCTGCGCCCCGACCTTCACGTTGGTAGCAAGGATCTTCTGAAAATTGCGGTCACCCGCTGCCGACGCCTGTGCCTTCCCGTATGAGGCCATGTCCGCGAACACTTGCGCCATGATGTACTGGCCCGTGAATTCGCCAGTGAACACCTGGTTCAACCTGACATCCAAGGCGCCATGCTTCATCCAGAATTCTTTTGCGCGTTTCGCGTTCTCTGTCGCTGCCGGAACATCCTTGGTGGTCCAGCGCGTAACTACAGTGACTGTCATGCAGCGTCCTCCCCCTGTGGCCCACTTCGGGCCGATACCAACCTAGTGTGGTGACGCTAGCGTCCACAAGGGCGGCCCTCGACGTATTTGTTGCTGCGGGTAGTCGACCGAGGGGCGGCGGCCCCGGTCGGGGGCGTTGCCCGATCGGGACCTGCGTGGCGCGCCGGGGGTTATCGGGCGCCGGTGAGCCTCTCCTCGTAGCCGGAGGTACCGGGCACCACGGCGGTGCGCGGCGACTCGAATTTCATCGGCGGATTGCAGTCGCGCTTGTGGTTTGCCGGATCGCTCTTGCGCGCCTCGAAGCAGTGGTCGACCCATGCCTTGCGCTGCGCGGCGATCGCCTGCTGGCGCTTCTTCCAGTCGGGGTCGACCACCTTCGGCGTCGAGGCCGGCTTTGGCGCCTGTGTCGGGGCAACCTTCGGCGTCTGCTTGCCGGCGGATTGCGGCGCCTGGCTGCCCGTCGGCCGCGAGCGGTTCCCCTGGCCGCGCGGCGTGTAGCCCGGGTAGTTGGGATTGTAGCCGCTGGTGACGCCGCCGGAGTGCTGCGGAAAGGTGTTGGGCGCGCGGTTGCCCGGCCCGATGCTCGAGCGCTGTTTCCAGTCGAGCAGGCTGCCGACCGGATTCGCGCCGTGCTGCGGGTTGGGGGCCGGCGTGTAGCCCTGGTGCATGCGCCGCGGCTGCGGATTGACGCCGCCGGCGCCGCGCTGCGGCACGGGCTGGATCTTCGGGCTTTGTACCGCGGGCTTGCGGTTGAGCAGCGAGCCACGCTGCGGCACGGGCTGATCTTCGGGCTCTGCTGCAGGTTTGTGATTGAGCAGCGAGCCGCGGGCCGGGCGCTGCTGCTGCGGGCCGCGCGCCGCGGCCTCTGTGGCGAGAAGACTCGCGATGCACAAGGCACCTGCGATGGTCCAGACGATCTGACGTTGGGTCGACGTGAACATGCTCGGCTCCCTGGTGGTCGGCTGCCTGGGCCGTCGTGTGCGCCAAGATAGGCGCGACCTTCCGCCGGCACGCTGAAGCGCTTCACAGTGCTCGCGCGGTGACGGTCGGACGGCTCAGATGCGCCGGCGACCATCGCCCGTGGCGTTGTCTGCGCTCGTCTGTGGCCGGCCCCGGCGGCGCGCGGCGGGCCGCTTCCGGCACCCGGGCGAGCGGCGCCGTCGACGCCGACCGGGCCGCGCGGTAGGGTTCGGGCATGGTCGGACGGGCAATCCTGTCGACGGCGGCTGTCGTGGCGCTCGTCTGGGCGCTGGACGCGCTGTTGCCGGCCGCGGTCGCGGCGGCCGCCAGCGTTGTCGTCATCGTCGTGGCGTTTGTCGTCTATGCCAGGATGGACGCGGCTGCCGGCCGCGCCGGACGGGCCCGCGGCGATCGTGGCCGGGTCCACCGTGCCGGCCCGGCGAACCTGCCCGGCCGGCTGCCCGAGCTGGCGGAGTTGCCAAGCGGGCGCCATCTCGACTACCGGCCGCCGGTCGGTCGTGGCGCCACGCGGTCGCGGCGAGTCGTTGTCGAAACGAGCGTGGATCATGGCGATGCCGCCGGCACCACGCCGTCGGACGACGTGATCAGGAGGTAGGCGTCGCGCACCGGGAGTTGGGTATCAGGCGCTCGCCGGCATCGCCCGGCGGGCGGCAGCACAACGGCGGTGACGGAGGCGGGCGATGTGGGCGCTGACCGTGGCAGCCATCTACCTCGTGCCGTTCGTGGTGATCGGCTGGGCGGCCAAGCGCGTGATCGACAGGTACATGCACGGCTCGCACCTGTCGGACGTTCACGACCTCGCCGGGGACAAGCGCCGCAGTCGAAAGATGTTCCTCCTGGGCAGCTGGCGCGACGAACCATGACGGGCGTCGCCGCCGGTCGCCCGGTTGACGCGATTGGCGCCCGCTCCCTCCCTGTGGCAGCCTCTGCCGCCGACCAGGGAGACAACATGCCGATGCCGCGCGAATGGACCCAGACCGGCGATGGCCGCGAGATGACGGCCGGCGGCATCCGCTACCGCGCCGCGCCGGGCGGCAGCAGCAAGTTCTTCCTGGCCTTTGCCGATGACGAGGTTCTCGGGCAGGCAACTTCGCTGGCCGCGGCACAAGGCCTGTGCGAGCAGCACGCCGCGCAGCGGGAAGGCAGGGGCTAGGCGGTCCCGGTACCTGCGGGGCCGATAACGCAGCAGCCGGCGCGGCGCCAAGGCGGTCACGACGGCGGCATGCCTGCGCACCGCCCGGGCACCACGCCTGCGCGGCAAGTCGCGCAGCGACCGGAGAGGCACAGATGACGTGGCAGCTGTATGCGCTGATGGCGGCGGTGGTGCTCGGGCTGGTCCACCTGTCCGCGGCGTCGTTCGCGTTCAAGGCGCAGGTCGGCAACCGATACACGGTCGGCGCCCGCGACGACGGTCTGCAGCCGACCGGCATCGCGGCGCGCCCGGCCCGCGCCAACGCAACTTCCTGGAGACATTTCCCTATTTTGCCGTCTGCGTTTTGGTGGCGCACCTGATCGACGCTTCAGGACGTCTGGGCAACCTGGGGTGCGCGCTCTACCTCGGCGGACGCATTGCCTTTCTGCCGCTATACGCGATGGGCGTGCCATGGTTGCGGACCATCAGCTGGAACATCGCGACGTTGGGACTGGTGCTTGTCGGCGCGCAGTGCCTGCTGTCCCGGTAGGTAGCTGTTCCGGCGTCCGTCAATCGTATCCAGTCCGGACGGACCGGTGGCAATCCGCATTGTGGGTGCATGCCACCGGGCCTAGGGTCCGGCCGCCATGATCGGTCGCCCCATCGCTCTCACCGTCGTCCTCGCCGTCAGCGCGGCCGTGGTCGCGTACCCGGAGATGGCCGCCATTTCCGTCGGCGTCGGCATCGCCGTGTTCGTCGCGCTGGTGGTCATGCTGGCATCGCGCGAAGGCCGCGGCGCCACCGGGTTCACCGCCAGCCGTCCGTTGGCCGATCCGACGACTCCCCTGGCGGCGGCGGGCCACCGTTCCGACTTCGACCTGCCGCTGCGGCGGAAGGATCGCTAGCGATCCGGCGCGCGCCGGCATCGCCTTGCGCTGCCCGACGGCGCCGGCTGCCGCTCTGCGTTCACAACCCTTCAGATCAGCAGATCCGCGGCAACTGCTCGCCGCTGGGCATGTCGATGACGCGCGCCACACCCAGCGGGCCGCGGCATGAGACGCGTCCGGCCGGTCCTTCGCTGACCGCTCCCACAATGGCCGCATCGGCCGAGACGGGCAGCTGACGCAGCAGCGCAACGGCGCGCGCCGCATCCTGCGGGGCGATGAAGGCGAGGAAGCGGCCCTCGTTGGCGACATGCAGGGCGTCCAGTCCGAGCAGCTCGCAGGCGGCGGCCACGTCGTCGCGCACGGCGATGGCCTCTTCATCGAGTTCGATGGCGCGACCGGCCGTTTCGGCGATCTCGACGGCCGCGGCGGCGAGGCCGCCGCGCGTCAGGTCACGCAGGCAGCGGACCGCGATGCCTGCATCGAGCAGCGCCATCACCGGCGCGACCAACGGCGCGCAATCGCTTTGCAGCGCCGATTCGAAGCCCAGCGCCTCACGCGCCGCCATCACCGCCATGCCGTGCCGGCCGATGTCGCCGCTGAGCACCAGCGCGTCGCCGACGCAAACGCCGGCCGGTCCGACGGGCGTGGGCGCCACGACGCGGCCGATGCCGGCGGTGCTGATGAACATGCCGTCGGCCTTGCCGCGGTCGACGACCTTGGTGTCGCCGGTGACCAGCCGCACGCCCGCCGCCGCGGCGGCGTCGCGCATCGAGGCCACGATGCGGCGCAGCAGGTCGAGTGGCAGCCCTTCCTCGAGGATCAGCCCGACGCTGAGGCACAGCGGCCGCGCGCCGCACATGGCCAGATCGTTGACCGTCCCGTTGACCGCCAGTGACCCGATGTCGCCGCCGGGGAAGACAAGCGGCCTCACCACGTAGGAATCCGTGGTGAAGGCGACCGGCCCGTCGACGGCCAGCACGGCGCCGTCGTGCCGCCTGTCGAGTTCGGCATCGTCGAAGGCTGGACGGATGATCGTCTCGAGCAGCCACGCCATCTGCCGGCCGCCGCCGCCATGCGCCAGCTGGATCGTGTCGCCGCTGTCGGCGGGCAGCGGACAGCTTGCGGCAAAGCCGCTGCGGTTGGTCACTGGCTGCCTCCCGCGACGGCCGCCAGGCCGCGATAGCGGTGGTAGGCGGCGCAGGCGCCCTCGGCCGACACCATGGTGACGCCCAGCGGATGCTGCGGCGTGCAGCGCGTGCCGAAAGCCGGGCATTGCGTCGGCTTGCGCTCGCCGCGCAGCACCAGGCCGCTGATGCACTCGCCAGCCGCCTCCATCCCGGCGTCGACCGGGCCGAAGCGGCGCTCGGCGTCGAGATCGGCGTACGCGTCGGCCAGTCCAAGGCCGCTGTCGGCGATGTCGCCGATGCCGCGCCAGTGCCGCGGCACGACGCGGAACACCTCGCGCAAGGCGGCTTGCGCCGGCTGGTTGCCGTCGCGGCGCACCGAGCGGCTGTACTGGTTCTCGACGTCGGCACGGCCGTCCTCGAGCTGGCAGATGCACATGTAGACGCCTTCGAGGATGTCGAGCGGCTCGAAACCGGTCACGACGATCGGCACGCGCCAGCGGGCCGCGATCGGCTCGTAGTCGTGATAGCCCATGACGGTGCAGACATGGCCGGCGGCGAGGAAAGCCTGGATGCGGTTGTCCGGCGAGTCGAGGATGGCGCGCATCGCCGGCGGCACCAGCACGTGCGACACCAGCATCGAGAAGTTGCCCAGCCCCTCGCGCCGGGCCTGCAGGGCGGCCATGGCGTTGGCCGGGGCCGTGGTCTCGAACCCGACGGCGAACAGCACGACCTGGCGGCCGGGATGGGCGCGCGCCACGGCCAGCGCATCGAGTGGCGAATAGACGATGCGTACGTCGGCACCGCGCGACTTCGCCGCCAGCAGGTCGCCGGCGCTGCCCGGCACGCGCAGCATGTCGCCGAACGAGCACAGCGTGATCTCGGGCCGGGCGGCGATCTCGATCGCCTTGTCGACATAGGCCGCCGGCGTGACGCAGACCGGGCAGCCGGGGCCATGCACCAGGTTGATCTCAGGCGGCAGCAGCGTGTCGATGCCATAACGCACGATGGCGTGGGTCTGTCCGCCGCAAACTTCCATCAGCGTCCAGGCGCGCGTCAGGCGGCGGGCGATGGCGGCGGCGAGGCGTCGCGCCTGGCCGGCGTCGCGATACTCGTCGCGGAACCTCATGACGGCGCGCTCTCCGCATCGGCCAGCGCCCCGATCTCCTGCAGGTGCTCGAAGCTGCGCTGTGCCTCGGCCTCATCGAACACTGCGATCGCGATGCCGACATGCACCAGCACGTAGTCGCCGACCCTGGCGTCAGGCACGAAAGCGAGGTTGATCTGCTTGACGATGCCGCCGAAGTCGACCCGTCCGGTGCGCAGGATGGGATCGTCGCCGGCGACGCTGAGCACCCGACCCGGGACCGCTAGACACATGACATAGCCTCCGGCGCCTCGCACCACGATGCCCATATGGCCTGCCCGACCGCGATGCCGCCGTCGTTGGGCGGCAGGCGCTGGTGCCAGTAGGGCACGCAACCGGCCGCCCTGAGCGCGGCGACGCACGCCTCGGTCAGGCGGACATTCTGGAAGCAGCCGCCGGTCAGCACCACGCGCTTCTCGCCGCTTCGTTTGGCGACATTGGTGATTGCGTTGGCGAGGCCGTTGTGCAGCGCCGCCGAAATGCTGGCGGCGGTCACGCCGGCGCGCAGGTCGGCCAGGGCAGCGGCCAGCGCCGGCCGCCAGTCGATCGTCACGGGCGCCGTCCGGGCGGTCTCGAGCGGAAAATCGTAGGCGCGGTCCGTGCGGCCGCCGTCGGCCACCCATTCCAGAGCGATCGCGGCCTGACCTTCGTAGCTGGATTTTTGCCGCAGATCGCACAGTGCGGCGAAGGCATCGAACAGGCGACCGGCGCTGCTGGTCATCGGCGCGTTGATGCCGCGCACGAGCATGGCGCGCAGCACCTCGTGCTCGGCCGGGGCGAAGGCGGCGATCGGCGCCAGATCGGTCATGGCGAAGGCGTCGTCGGCATAGGCGGCGAACAGCAGTCCGATCGCGGCGCGTCGCGGTTCGCGCACGGCGGCATCGCCGCCCGGCAGCCGAAACGGACGCAGGTGCCCGAGCCGCTGCCAGCCGTCTGGCGTCACGCGCAGGAACTCGCCGCCCCAGATCGTTCCGTCGGGCCCGTGGCCGGTGCCGTCCCAGGCGACGCCCAGCACCGGCGACGGGACTTCGTGCTCGGCCATGCAGGCCACGACATGGGCCACGTGATGCTGCACCCGGCGGACCGGCAGGCCCGACGCCGCCGCGGCGCGGCTTGAGGCATAGTCGGGATGATTGTCACGGGCCGCGATGCAGGCCGGCGCGGCGTGCAGGCGCATCATGTCGGCCAGGGCCCGGCCATGGGCGTCGCGGGCCCTGGCGGTGACGAGGTCGCCAAGATGCGGACTGAGCACGACTTCGCCGCCACGGGTGAGGGCCACGGTCGACTTGAAATGGCCGCCATAAGCCGCGATGCCGTCACTCAGATGTCCGCCGACGCTGAGGGCCGCGCCATAGCCGCGGGCCCGGCGCAGCAGTTGTGGCGCGCCGCAAACGACCTGGGCGATCGAGTCCTCGAGCGGCCGCACGATCGGCCGGTCGTGGACGAGGAACAGGTCGGCGATGTGCAAGGCAACCAGCGCGTCGCGCTCGTCGGTGACGATCGGCTCGTCACGCAGGTTGCCGCTGGTCGCCACGACCGGTGCACCGAACGCGCGCAACAGCAGGTGATGCACCGGCGCGTACGGCAGCAGCGCGCCGATCCGAGGATTGTCGGGCGCGACCGATGGCGCCAGCGACCCGCCACACCGACGCAACAACACGATCGGCCGCGCCGGACTGGCCAGCAGCGCCTGTTCATCGGGACCGAGCCGGCAGCATTCGGCAACGGCGCCGAGCGACGGAAACATGACGGCGAACGGCTTTTCTTCGCGCCCCTTGGCGACACGCAACCGATGCACCGCCGCCTCGTTGGCGGCGTCGACGACCAGATGGAAGCCGCCGATACCCTTGACCGCGACGATCTGGCCTTGCCGCAGGGCATCCACGGCGCCGCGCAGCGCATCATCGTCACGAGCCAAGTCGCCACCGGTGGCGTCCCACAAGGCCAATCGCGGTCCGCAGACGGCGCAGGCGGTGGCCTCGGCGTGAAAGCGCCGGTCGCCGGGATCGGCGTATTCGGCCTGGCAGGCCGGGCACATCGGGAACTGCCGCATTGCCGTACGTGCCCGGTCATAGGGCAGGTCCTCGACGATGCTGTGGCGCGGACCACACTGCGTGCAGTTGATGAAGGGGTAGCGGTAGCGGCGGTTGGCCGGGTCGAACAACTCGCGCAGGCAGTCGCCGCAGGTTGCCAGGTCGGGCTGCACCTGGGCGGTCCGCGCGCCTTGCGTATCACTGGCGCGCACGGCAAACCCGCTGTCGCCTTGCGCAGCCAGGGCATGTGTCTCAACGGCGACAACATCGGCATGCGGCGGCGGCGTCGTGCGAATTGCGGTGAGCAGCGCCTGCAACGTCTCGCGCGCGCCTTCGGCCTCAATGACAACGCCTTCGGGCGTATTGCCGACCCAGCCGGTCAGCCCGAGCGCCGAGGCCGTGCGATGCACGAACGGCCGGAAGCCGACGCCCTGCACCGCGCCGCGCACGACGATCCTCAGCCGGCGCGGGGCGGTGTCGACGGTGGCGGGCAGGGCGTCGGGCGCGGTCATGCGATCAGGTCTCGATCTCGATGTCTTCGAGAACGACATCCTGGGCGGTCGGGTCCCGCGTGTCGCGCGACACGCTGATATCGACCTTGGCGTCGCGCGCGATGGTGCCGGCGGCGGCCTGGACGAAGTGCTCGCGGAAATGCTCGGGCGAGAAATGGCTGAGCGCGCCCAGACGCACCGCGACCCGCACGACGCGGCGCGCCCCCTCCGCGGCGGCGACCGACTCGATGCGCCGCATCAGGCCCCTCATCAACGATGCCTCGTGCATCGCGTTACCCTTCCGTCGCGGTCGGGGGGCCGAACTCGGCGCGCAACCGTCCGGCAACGTCGTCGACCGCGGCGGCGACCGCCGGGCTCAGCGGTTCGCCATCCGTGAAGGACGCTCCTTCGATGGCGTACACCACGCAGCGCGGCGGCAGCTGGCCAAGCGCACGCGCCAGCTCGATGGCCGCCGCCAGACCCAGGCCGTGGCTCGATAAGCTGCCGGCATCCTGGGGCAGGGGCGCGGCGGCGACATCGAAGCGGCGTACCGTTCCGGCCGGCGCGCCCGAGGCGCTGGCGTCGACGAGCACGGCGGTGCCGCACGCCTCGATCTGGGCCAGCAGCGAGGTCGCCTCGCCATCGCCCTCGGCGATCTCGACATCGGCGGGCAGCGTGCCGGGCAGGAGCCGCGCCACCGCCCGCCCGGCCGCGTCGTCGCCCCGCTCGGGATTGCCGACGCCGATGACAAGACGGCGAGTGCGGGCGCCGCTCACGGGTCAGCCCCTGTCCATGTCGAGCCGCAGGAAATGCGCGGCGCAGGATATGCAGGGATCGTAATTTCGCACGGTCTGCTCGCAACGATGACGCAGTGCTTCGTCGGGCAGGTCGAGGAAGCCGTCGATGTAGCTGGCGAGGTCGGCTTCGATGCTCGGCTGGTTCTGCGACGTCGGCGGCACGATGCGGGCGTCGGCAATGGTGCCGTCGGCTTCCAGGCGGTAGCTGTGGTAGAGCAGGCCGCGCGGCGCCTCGGTGGCGGCCTGGCCGGTACCAGCGCGCGGCGCGACGATCGCCACCGGCTGGTCGGGCGGCTCGTAGGCGGCGATGACACGCAGCGCCTCGTCGCAGGCGTACAGCACTTCGACCGCCCGCACGACAATGCTTTGGTAGGGATTGGTGCAGGTCGCGCCGAGACCGGCGTCGCGTGCCGCCGCCTGCGCCAGCGGCGAGAGCCGGTCGAAGTTCAGACTGTAGCGGGCCAGCGGCCCGACGAGATACGACCCGCCGCCGCGCAGCTGCGAATGCAGCGCCGTCGAGCGCGTCACATGCGACTCCTCGAAATGCGCGTCGTAGGCCGAGGCCGGGATGTCGAGTCCGCGATTGGAGACGATATGGCCCTCGTTGAACGGGTACTCGCGGGCGTGTCGCAGCGCCACGAAGACATAGTCTCGGGCGCGATCCGGGAAGTCGAAGCCGGCGACCCAGCGCACCGTGTCGAGGGCGAGGTCGCGGGCGCGCTCGAGGTGCTCGGCCAGCGGTGCCAGGTCGCGGCGCGACGGCACGCGGTAGAAGCCGCCGACCCGCACGTTGATCGGATGGATCTCGCGGCCGCCGAGGCAGGCGACGATCGCGTTGCCGGCCTTCTTGAGCTCCAGTCCGCGGCGCACCGCGTCGCCGTGCTCGCGCGCCATGTCGATGGCGCCGGCATAGCCGAGGAAATCCGGCGCGTGCAGCATGTAGATGTGCAGCGTGTGGCTCTCGATCCACTCGCCACAATACAGAAGCCGCCGCAGTTCGCGCAGCGGTCCGCCGACCGCGACGCCGAGCGCGTTCTCCATGGCGTGCACGGCGCTCATCTGGTAGGCGACGGGGCAGATGCCGCAGATGCGCGCCGTGATGTCCGGCGCCTCGGTGAAGGCGCGCCCGCGCAACAGCGCCTCGAAGAAGCGCGGCGGCTCGAAGATGCTGAGTTCGGCCGATCGTACCTTGCCGTCGCGCACCACGACCTTCAGGCCGCTTTCACCTTCGACGCGGGCCAGGTAGTTGACCTTGATGGTCCTACTTGCCATGGCGCGCGCTCTCGTCGCGGAAGGCCGGGGCATTGGCGTTGAAGGTCCGGTAGACGCGCTGCAAGGCGCGCGCGTCCATGCCCAGCGCCGCCAGCCCATGGCTGAGCGAAACCGGATTGGGCGATTCCATCGGCCCGTAGCAGCCATAGCAGCCGCGGTTGTATGCCGGACAGATGGCGCCGCAGCCGGCGTGCGTCACCGGTCCCAGGCAGGGCGTGCCATGCGCCACCATCACGCAGACAGTGCCGCGCAACTTGCACTCGACGCAGACGCTGTGCGCCGGCGTGACCGGACGCCGGCCGACCAGAAAGGCGGCAATGACCTCGATCAGCTGGCGGCCGGAAATAGGACAACCGCGCAGCTCGAAATCGACCGGCACATGGTCGGCGATCGCGGTCGACGTGGCCAGCGTCTCGATGTAGTCGGGCCGGGCATAGACCACGGAGGTATAGGCCTGCACGTCGGCGAAGTTGCGCAGCGCCTGGATGCCGCCGGCGGTGGCGCAGGCGCCGATGGTGATCAGCTTGCGCGAGCGACGGCGGATGGCATGGATGCGCTCGGCATCGTGCGGCGTGGTGATCGAGCCCTCGACCAGCGACAGATCGTAGCGGCCGCTGATCTCGGCGCGGGTGGCCTCCGGGAAATAGGCGATATCGACGGCGCCGGCGACCGCCAGCAGATCGTCCTCGCAGTCGAGCAGGGTCAGCTGGCAGCCGTCGCACGAGGCGAACTTCCAGACACCCAGCCTCGGCTTCTTCCGGTTTGCCGCCACGTCAGATCTCCTTCAGGGCGAGCAGGCCGCGCACCCGATCGTAGCGCATCACCGGGCCGTCGCGGCACACCAGCGTCGGACCGTACTGGCAGTGACCGCACAGCCCGACGGCGCACTTCATATTGCGCTCAACCGACAGGTAGATCGTGTCGTCCGTCAACCCGGCGTCGCGCAGCGCGTTGATCGTGAACCGCATCATCACTTCCGGACCGCAGACCAGGGCAATCGCGTTCTGCGGATCGAAGCTGGCATGCGCGACCAGCGTGGTCACCACGCCGACATGCCCATGCCACCCCGACCGCGCATGATCTACCGTGACTTCGATGTCAATATCGAGACGGCGGCGCCAAGCCTCCAGCTCGCGGCGGAACAGGATGTCGTCGGGGCTGCGCGTGCCATACAGCAACGTGACATTGCCGTAGCGGCCGCGATCGGCCAGCAAGTGGTGCAGGGCGGGGCGCAGCGGCGCCAGCCCGAGGCCGCCCGCGACGATCACCACGTCGCGACCGGCCGCCGCCGCCATCGGCCAGCCGACGCCGAACGGCCCGCGCAGGCCCAGCGCGTCACCGGGACCGAGGCGGGCCAGCGCCGCCGACACCGGGCCGACGGCGCGGACCGTGTGCAGCAGGCGTTGCGAGGCCGCAGAGCTCTCGCCGAGGCCGCTCAGGCTGATCGGCACCTCGCCGATCCCGAAGGCCGTCAGCATGTTGAACTGCCCAGGCAACGTCGCGGTATCCGTCTCGCCGGTTTCGATGTCGAGCGTCCAAACCTGCGGCCCGTCGCGGCGGCGGCGGCGCACACGCGCAACGCGCGGCAACATCGGATCAGGCACGGTCACGTCAGGCCGGCGTGCCGTAGACATCGAGGAGCTGCAGCCGGGTGGTGTGCAGTCGTTCGACGAGCACGGGCACGAAGCGCTTCATCATGTCGTAGCCGAGATGGTGATCGGCCTCGCATTTCTGCCGCAGGCAGGTCGCATCCATGGCGATGGCGCGGACCAGATCGAGCGCCTTGGCGTCATAGGTCCAGCGATAGGGCGGTATCAGCCACGACACGCCGACGATCTCGCCCTCGCGCACGGTCTGGAAGGTGACGGACCCGCGGCCCGGCGCCGAGACCTCCAGCGCCACGCGACCGTGACGCAGCAGGAAGAACGCATCGGCGGCATCGCCCTCGCGGAACAGGTACTGACCGGCGTCGAACCGGACGTTCTTGGCGCAGCCGCAGATCAGCTTGCAGAACGAGTCGTCGAGGCCGGCAAAGAACGGGTGCGCGCGGACGATGCGTTCGAGGCCTTCAATCGCCATGGCGGTCTCCCTCGGCGCGGCTGCCGGCGCGGATGGCACGCACCTCTTCAGTGATGTCGATGCCGACCGGGCACCAGGTGATGCAACGGCCGCAGCCAACGCAGCCGGACGTGCCGAACTGCTGGTGCCAGGTCGCGAGCTTGTGGGTCATCCATTGGCGATAGCGCGAACGGCTGCTGGTCCGCACGCTTCCGCCGTGGATGTAGGAAAAATCCATGGTGAAGCAGGAGTCCCAGCGCTGCGTGCGTGCCGTTTCGGTGCCGTCCAGCGAGCTCGTGTCCTCGACAGTCGTGCAGAAGCAGGTCGGACAGACCATCGTGCAATTGCCGCAGGTCAGGCACCGCTGCGCCACGTCGTCCCAGCGCGGATGCTCCAGATTGCGCAGCAGCAGCTCGGGCACGTCGTCGGCCGCCAGATCGCGTCCCATCGCGGCGGCGGCCCGTGCCACGACCGCCTTGGCTTCGGCGATTTCCGCGGCGCTCGCCCAGCGGTGCGGCAAGTCGGCGAGCAGCGCGGCGCCCTTGTCGGAGCCCGTTTCGAGAACGAACACGCGTTCGCCTGCGGTGACGATCTCGGTCAGGGCGATGTCGGCGCCGGCGTCGACCTTGGGGCCGGTTCGCATCGAGACACAGAAGCAGGTGCCGCCGGTGACGCCGCAGTTGACGGCAACGATGAAGGCCGCTTCGCGTCGTGCCCGGTAGCCGGGATCGACATGCGCGCCCGACAGCAAGACGCGATCCTGAATGGCGATGGCATGCAGCTCGCAGGAGCGCACGCCGAGCAGGGCAAGTCGCTCGGTCGGCTCGGGCGCGGGCTCGATGCGCACGTCCTTGCCGGTGCGCCGCGCACGCCACAGGGCGACGTGCGGCGGGTGGAGGTACTTTTTCCAGGACTGCGGGCCGACGACGTAGCCGAACAGCGCATCGTCGTCGCGGCGGCGCAGCCGGTATTGGCCGGCATCCTGTTCGTCGGTCCAGCCGCGCGGCAGGTCGGCGACGTCGCCGATGTCGTCATAGACGATGGCGTGGTCGCGCACTGACGGGCCGATGACGCGATAGCCGCGCTCCCGCAGCTTTCCGATCAGGGCGTCCAGTCCATCGACGGTCAGGACGGATTGCCGGCTCAAGGCCATGGGATCATCTCGCTGGGCCAGCAGAGTGTGGTGATCATGTCATCTGCCAGTCAGATACGCGATACATGGACGAAACGGCTTGCGACATCTGTGCGTCGCCAAGGGTGCGGGACGCCGACACGCGCGGCAGCAATCCTGAAACGGCATCAGGTCGGGCCCTCTGCGATCCTGCGCGACGCGAGCCGCACGGTTCGAGCGGGCAACGCGTCGGCATTTCAAACCACCTTGCCGAGGTTACCTTGTTCTGTATCAAGGAAATGTGTCTCGCGCCGTCGACCTGCCACCAGCGCGTTGCCGGGTCGGACCTTCGAAAGTCGTCGCAAAAGACCAACTGGTTGGCAGGTGATGTCGGGCAACGAGGCCGCCTCGTTCACGGCTCGGCAGTTGTGTTGCGGTGTGGCGACACAAGCCCTCGTGCCTCGCAATTTGTTCCTGTTTGAGGCATAGTCGCCCCGGGACGAGGGGCGTGCAATGAGTGGGAGCGACCCGCTGGCGATGCGGGCGATAGTAGGACGTTGCGTGGTAGGCGAACCGTCGGGTCCGCTGCCGCAAGGCACGCGCATTGGCACGTATGTGATTGCCGCGCCGATCGGTCGCAGCGGCTACGGCGTCACGTATCGGGGGCTCGCCAGCCGCTTTCACGACGACGTCGTCATCAAGGAGTTCCTGCCGACGGCCGTCGCGGACCGACAGGGCGGGCGCGCCGTGCTGCCGTCATCGCCACGCGTGGCCGATCTGTTCCACTGGGGCCTCGGCCAGTTTGTCGAGGAAGCGCAGCGCCTCAAGCGCCTCGATACGTCATCCGGTATCGTCCGGGTCCTCGATGTCGTGGAGGACAACGGCACAGCCTACGCGGTGATGGCGTGGGCGCACGGTGAGACGCTGGCGATGCGGCTGCAGCGCGAACGGCGGCTGTCGCATCACGGCATCGAGCGACTTCTGATGCCGCTGCTGGAAGGCGTGCAAGCCGCGCACGAGGCCGGTCTCGTGCATGGCGACATCCAGCCCAACAACATCTTGATCGACAGCGCCGGGCGGCCGACCCTGATCGGGTTCAGCGGCGCGCGCACGGCGTTCAGCGCGCGCCTGCAATCGGCCACCGGGCATGCGTCGGGCATCTACACCGCACCTGAACTCGCGCCGATGCGGAGCGCGGGTCCGTGGACCGACATCTATAATTTGTCATGCACACTTTATCATTGTGTGACCGGGCAGACACCAGCGCGCGGCGGCACGCAGCAGGGCAGGGATATTTTCACTCCGGCGATAAATGTTGAGGGGAGCGCCCTGCCGGCCGGGCTGATGACGGCGATCCTGGCTGGCCTCAAGACCGATCCCACCGCGCGGCCGCAGTCGATCACCGACTGGCGACAACTGCTCGAGGCCGCTCCGTCGATTGCCGCGGCGCCATCGTCCGTTCGGGCGATGCGTCCGGCAGCGGCGCCGGCAGGATCGCGGGCGGCCATCGACCCGCCGACGGTGAGGGCACCGACCGCGGCGCGACCCGGTCCGGCGGCCGCTGCCACGCCGGCGAGCACGCGCCAAGGCGCAGATTCCAAGGCAGACGCGCCCTTGCGTCGCGTGGTGATTGTCGAGCGGCGCTCGCCGCTTGCCACGGCGGCTGTGATTGCCGCGTCGCTGGCGGCGGTGGCGGTTGGCGTGTGGCCGCTGCTGCAACCGCCGGCGGCCCCCGGCGGGCTCAAGCGCGGCATGTTGGCCGACATGCCTGCCGTGGCCGCCGCGCCGCCGAACGGTCAGGGCGTCACCACGGCGACGGATGCCGAGCGCCAGA
>JAHCJT010000051.1 GCA_026126245.1 Alphaproteobacteria bacterium | reverse complement strand
GTCGCCGCCGGTGATGCGCTCCAGCCCGGCCACCATGCGCAGCAGGGTCGACTTGCCGCAGCCGGAGGGGCCGACGATGACGACGAACTCGCCGTCCTTCACGTCCATGTCGAAGCCGTGGATGACGTCGACCTTGGCATCGTAGGTTTTCTTGACGCCGCGCAGGCTCACGCCGGCCATCTCATTTCTCCGTTTCAACCAGTCCGCGCACGAACCAGCGCTGCATGAGGATCACCACTGCCACCGGCGGCAGCATGGCCAGCATGGCGGTGGCCATCACCAGGTGCCATTCGGTCAGTGCGTCGCCGCTGGTGATCATGCGCTTGATGCCGATCACCGCCGTGTACATGCTCTCCTGCGTGGTGATGAGGAGCGGCCACAGATACTGGTTCCAGCCGTAGATGAACTGGATGACGAAAAGGGCGGCGATGCTGGTCTTGGAGAGCGGCAGCAGCACGTCCCAGAAGAAGCGCAACGGCCCGGCGCCGTCGATGCGCGCCGCCTCGGCCAGTTCGTCGGGCACCGTCAGGAAGAACTGGCGGAAGAGGAAGGTGGCGGTGGCGGAGGCGATCAGCGGCAGGGTCAGGCCGACGTAGGTGTCGATCATGCCCAGGTCGGAGACGACCTTGAAGGTCGGGATGATGCGCACCTCGACCGGCAGCATGAGGGTGACGAAGATCATCCAGAAGAAGAAATTGCGCAGCGGAAAGCGGAAATAGACGATGGCGAAGGAGGCGATGATCGAGATGGCGATCTTGCCGATGGCGATGGCCAGCGCCATGACCAGGCTGTTGAACAGCACTTTCCACAAGGGCGTGCGCGACGCTTGGGCGAACCCCTCGGTCAGCACCACACGGTAGTTGTCGATGATTTGCCCGCCGGGCAGCAGCGGGACCGGCGAGCGCAGCATGGTGTCGGCGTCGTGCGTCGAGGCTACGAACGTCATCCATACCGGGAACGCGATCACGACCACGCCAAGGATCAGCACGACATGGGCGAAGAAGGTCAGCCAGGGGCGGTTCTCGATCATCGGCGCCTCAGTAGTGGACACGCCGCTCGATGAAGCGGAACTGCACGACGGTAAGGGTCATGACGATGATCATCAGGATGGCCGACTGCGCCGCCGAACCGCCGAAATCGCTGCCGCGGAAGCCGTCGTTGTAGACCTTGTAGACCAGGATGTTGGTTGCGCAGCCCGGGTCCGCCCTGGGTGAGCGCGTCGATCACGCCGAAGGTGCCGAAGAAGGCATAGATGATGTTGACCACCAGCAGGAAGAAGCCGGTGGGCGACAGCAACGGGAACATGATCGTCCAGAAGCGCCGTCCCGGCCCGGCGCCGTCGATCGCCGCCGCCTCGATCAGCGACTTGGGAATCGACTGCAGGCCGGCGAGGAAGAAGATGAAGTTGTAACTGATCTGGTTCCAGCAGGCGGCGAAGATCACCAGCCACATCGCCTGGTTGCCGTCGAGCTGGTGGTTCCAATCGACGCCGATACGGTCGAGCCAGTAGGCCAGAACGCCGACCCGCGGATTGAAGAGGAAGCCGAACAGCACGCCCGCCACCGCCGGCGCCACGGCATAGGGCCACACCAGGAAGGTCTTGTAGGCGGTGGCGCCGCGCAAGGTGCGGTCAGCCATCACCGCCAGCAGCAGCGCCAGCGCCAGGCCGATGAGGGCCACCATCAGGCTGAAGAACACCGTGACGTTGATCGAATGCCAGTAGCCGGGATCGCTCAGCAGCCGGTCGAAATGGCGGAAGCAGCGTTGCCACGCCTCGCCGCCCAGCGGATCGGTGAGCAGACCTGTGCACAGGAACTGTGAGTTGCCGCCGAACGCGTCCTCGAGCAGGAACGACTGTCGCACGACCTCCACCGCCGGCCAGATGAAGAACGCGATCGTGATGAAGACCTGCGGCGCCAGCAGCAGATAGGGCAGCAGCTTGGTGTCGAAGGTGACGCGCTTTTGCATTGCCGGTCGGTCCGCGGGGCGCTTGGCGTGGTCGCCGACGGTAGGTCAGCGCAAGCGCCGTGGCCGGCGCGCCCCCGCCAGACGGCGGGAGGCGTGCCGGACAGGCAGTCTACTTGTTCGCCGCCGCGAAGTCCTTGAGCAGCTTGTTGCCACGGGCCACGGCGTCGTCGAGCGCCTGCTTGGCCGTCTTCTTGCCACCCCACACCGACTCAAGCTCCTCGTCCATCACGTCGCGGATCTGCACGAAGTTGCCGATGCGCAGGCCCTTGGAGTTCTCGGTCGGCGGGTTGAGCGTCAGCTGCTGCACCGCGATCTCTCTGCCGGGGAACTTCTTGTAGAAGCCCGCTTCCTCGGTCAGCTTCGAGGCCGCCAGCGTGATCGGCACGTAGCCGGTCTCCTGATGCCACTTCGCCTGGATTTCGGCCTTCGAGAGGAAGGTGAAGAACTTCGCCACGCCGGGATACTCGTCTTTGGGCTTGCCCTGCAGCACCCACAGCGTCGCACCGCCGATGATCGAGTTCTGCGGCTTGGCGATCACATCGGGCCAGTACGGCATCATGGCGATGCCGACCTTCTCGGCGCCGACCGCCTTCTGGATGCCGGCGGCGGATGCCGACGAGGCGATGTGCATGGCGCAGTCGCCGCTGTTGAAGGTGGCCGTCGACTTGCCCTCGCGACCGCCATAGACAAAGACCTTGTCCTTGCCCCAGTCGGCCAGCGTCTGGATGTGCTTGACGTGCGCCGGGCTGTTGAACTTCAGCTCGATGTCGATGCCGCCGAAGCCGTTCTGCTTGGTGGCGAACGGCAGGTTATGCCAGGCGCCGAAATTCTCGATCATCGTCCAGGTCTGCCACTGCGGCGTGAACCCGCACTTGGCCCCGGACGCGACCAGCTTCTTGCCCATCTCGCCCAGTTCCGGCCAGGTCTTGGGCGGCTTGTTGGGATCGAGGCCGGCCTTCTGGAACAGCTCCTTGTTCCAGTACAGCACCGGCGTCGAGGAGTTGAACGGCATCGACAGCAGCTTGCCGTCGGTCGTCGAGTAATAGCCGTAGACCGGGCCGATATAGGTCTTGGGATCGAACGGCTCCTTGGAGTCGGCCATCAGCTGGTGCACCGGATAGATGGCGCCCTTGGCGGCCATCATCGTGGCGGTACCGACCTCGAAGACCTGCACGATGTGCGGATGCGCGTTCTGGCGGGCGCGAAACGCCGCGATCGCGGCCGTCAGGGTCTCGGTGTAGGAGCCCTTGTAGACCGGCACGACCTTGTACTGGGTCTGCGACTTGTTGAACTCGGCGGCGAGTTCATTGACGGTTTCGCCCAGATTGCCGCCCATGGCGTGCCACCACTGGATTTCCTTCTGGGCATGGGCCGGCAGCGCCGCCATCGCGACAGCAAAACTAGCGGACAGAAACAGCTTGGTGCGCATGAGTCGGCGCCTCCCCTTGCGAATTGAATCGACGTCCCCGACTAGGGCCGCCACGTCACCGCTTGATTGCGGATTTATGACAGTCACGTTACTCCGCCCATGGCCCTGGCGAAAAGAGGGGAAAATCGGTGCGTACTGACACGAGGGCGTGTGGTGCGACAGCCTCGACATTTCATGCACAGGCGCCTTGGGATGGTTCGCTGGCCGCCGGCCGTCGAGCCGCCCTAAGATAGCGGCATATTTGCAGCGTCTGCCCACCAGTGGGGCATGTCACGAGCCGGGTCAAGGGACCTTGCGTTACACGGCTGAGCCCGCCGGCCCCGGAACCATTTGAGGAGTACCGCGTAACACACGTTGCATCGACCGGCGCAGCGGTAGTCGACCACGGCGAGACGCGCCGCCATAGCGCCCCCCATTGATACCACCCGGACCGCGTGGTCCGGACCAACACCCGAGCGGACAGGAGATATGTGATGCGAGCCAGGGCAGCAGCGGTGATGTTGGGCGTAACGATTCTGGCTGCCGCGGCGACGAGCGCGCCGGCAGCACCGCCCGACCTCCCGACGCTGGCCCGGGCGTTTGACGACGGTGCCTTGCGGGTTGCCGACTCGCGGCCCGAGACGGTCACGAAGTGGACCAGGCCGCTCTACTACGCGGTCCACAACGTGGCAGCCCAACCGTCGATCGCGCGTGACGTCCTGACGGCAGTGCGCGAGATAGCGGCGATCGCCGGGCTGCAGGTGGTCGAAGTCGCGGCTGGCGATGGGCGCGCCAACATCGTCGCCAGGTTCGACGACAACGAGGGGCCCAGCGGCTCCCAGACCTGCTACGCGCAGTGGCAGCGCAGCAACGACGGCGCCATCGTGCGGGTCGAGTTGTTCATCAACTTCAGGAACTGGCAGCGCATCAATCGCTGCATCGTCCATGAGGCGCTGCACGGGTTCGGATTCCAGTCGCATGCCCACGCGGCCGACAGCGTGCTCAGCTATGTGTCCGGCCGGTCCAGCCTGACGGAAACCGACCGGCTACTCCTGCAGACGTTGTATGACCGGCGCCTCGTCCCCGGCATGGCCCCCGTCGCGGCCTCGCGCACCGCCTGCCGGATCCTCGGAGAGAAAGTCGGCGCCACCCCGGCCGATATCCGCGCCACCTGTGCGGCGCGCAGTGGCCCGAGGCAGAACGAGGCCGCGGTCAGGTCGCTGTGGCAGCGGCGATCGTATCCGGCGAGTCCGTGATCACGCAGTCGACGCCCAGCGCAAACAGGTCGGTCGCGAGTGCCGGGTCGTTGATCGTGTAGACGCTGAGCAGAAAGCCCGCTGCCTTCACGGCGCGGGCCCGCGCCGCGGCAAGCCTCCGGCCATTGGTATTCACGCCGATCGCACCCAGTGCCTCGGCGCGCCGGCGCCAGTCGTCGCCCAACTCGTCGATCAGGATGGCGCGTGGCAAATCCGGTGCCGCGTCGCGCGCCGCCGCCAGCGCGGCATCCTTAAAGCTCGACAGCAGCGGCGTCGGCAGCCCGGCCGGCCAACTGCGGCACAGCACCTCCACCACGGCGACGGCCGTTGCCGCCTCGCGTCCGGGACAAGGCTTGATCTCGACGTTGGCACCCAGCCCTTCCTCCGCAAGGCAGGCGATGGCCGCCTCGAACGTCGGCACCCCCTCGCCGGCAAAGCGCGGTGCCTTCCAGCCGCCCGCATCCAGACGCGCAATTTTGGCCCATGGCGTGTCGGCCACAAGCCGATCCAGGCCGGTCGTGCGTTTCAGCGACTCATCATGCATCAGGATGGGCACGCCATCGCCCGACAGCTTGACGTCGAACTCGACCCACGACGCGCCGCGCCGCTTCGCCTCGCGCAGCGAGGCCAGTGTATTCTCCGGCGCATACGTGGCGGCGCCGCGGTGACCGATGATCCGCGGCAAACGAAATTCCGGCATGAAGCGATACATACGACGGGCTGCCGGCGGCGCACCATCGACACGTCCGCATTGCAGCCAGCGGCGGTTTCTGCTTTGCAAGGGAGTCGCCGTGCCCTTAAATGCGCCTTGAAGCACCGAAAATCAGGCACGCGACGGGGGAGCAGGAATCCAGATGTCCGGCGTCGATCAGTGGACTCTGATCGGCGTGGCGCAAGCCACGTTCGTGGGACTCGCAGTCGCCGGCTGCCTGACGAACCGCCGTCGCGTGCTGGTCACGCCGCTGTACGCGCTGGCGGCGCTGGCTTCCCTGGTCATGCTCATCGCCGCGCTGGGAGCCCTGTTCGCCAGCGATGCTGTCGTGGTCAGCAAGCGCCTCCTGCCGGTCGGCCTGCCCGACATCAAGTCGCATCTGCGGCTGGACGGCCTTGCGGCGGTCTTTCTGGTGATCGTCAACATCGCCGCCATCGCCGCCGCGTTGTATGGCGTCGGATACGACGCGCACACGCCCGAGCCGGCACGCGTGCTGGCGCCGTTCCCGCTGTTTCTCGCCGGCATGAATATCGTACCGCTCGCGGACGACGCCTTCACGTTCCTGGTCGGCTGGGAGTTCATGTCGCTGGCATCGTGGCTGATGGTGCTGGCGGGCCACGATCGCGAGGAGAATCGCCGGGCCGCCCTGGTCTACCTGACGATGGCGGCGTTCGGCGCGCTGGCCCTGCTGATGGCGTTCGGCGCGCTGGCCGGCGCCGGCGGCGGCTACAGCTTCGATGCCATGCGCGCCATGACGCCGTCGCCCGGCATTGCGACGCTGGCAGCGTTGGCGCTGCTGCTGGGCGCCGGCTCGAAGGCCGGCCTGGCGCCGCTGCATGTCTGGCTGCCGCTGGCGCACCCGGCGGCGCCCAGCCACGTGTCGGCGCTGATGTCGGGCGCCATGACCAAGGTGGCGATCTACGCCCTGATGCGCGGCCTGCTGGAGCTGGCCGGGCCGCCGCAATGGTGGTGGGGCGGGTTGCTCGCCGTGATCGGTGCCCTGACGGCGGCCCTCGGCGCGCTGCAGTCGCTGACGCAGACCGACACCAAGACGGTGCTGGCCTTTTCGACCATCGAGAACATCGGTGTGATCGCGGCGGCGCTCGGCCTCGCCATCGCGTTCCGGGCATCGGGGCAACCGCTGGAAGCCGGTCTGGCGCTGGTGGCGGCCCTCTTCCACGCCCTCAATCACGGCCTCTTCAAGTCGCTGCTATTCTTTGGCGCCGGCGCGGTGCTGCACAGCACTGGCACGCGCGAGCTGGACCGGCTGGGTGGGCTGATCCACCGGCTGCGCTGGACCGCACCGCTGGTGCTGGTCGGCTGCATCGCGATTTCCGCCGTCCCGCCGCTCAACGGGTTCGCCTCGGAATGGCTGGTGTTCCAGTCCATCCTCGATGCCACCAGCCTGCAGCATTGGGAGCTGAAATTCACCACGCCGCTGATTGGCGCGCTGGTGGCACTGGCGGCGGCGCTGGCGGCCGCCAGCTTCGTGCGCTTCTTCGGAATCGCCTTCCTCGGCCGGCCGCGTGATGCGGCCGCGGCCCAGGCCCACGAGGTGTCGCCGGCAATGCTCGCCGCCATGGCTGGGCTGGCCGCGCTCTGCCTCGCCTTTGGCGCCTGGCCCGGCGTGCCCCTGGAACCGCTGGCCCGCGTCGCGGCCGCGGCCGCCGATCCGTCGGGTGCCACGACTTTGCTTTTCGTCGGCGGCGGCGACGGACACACGGCATGGCTGGCCGTGGCGCCGCGCGGCAATCTGACCGCCGCCTATTCCGGCATGATGGCGGCGTTGGGCCTGGCGGCATTGACCGGAATTGCCGTCGGGTTGGCGAGCCTCGTATCCGGGGCGCGGGCGCGGCGCGGTCCGGCCTGGGATTGCGGCTTTCCCGACCCAAACCCCGCCACGCAATACACCGCGTCCAGCGTCGGTCAGCCGTTGCGTCGCATCTTCGGCAGCGTCGTGCTGGCGGCACGCGACCGCGTCGACATGCCGCCGGCCGGCGACCAGCAACCGGCGACACTGACCAGCACGATCCGCGATCCCGCCTGGCACTTCCTGTTCGATCCGCTGATTGCCGCCATCAACCGCGCGACCGAGCGCGTCAACGCCCTGCAGTTCCTTGCGATCCGCGTCTATCTCAGCCTGATGTTCGCCGCCTTGATCGGGCTGCTGATCATCGTCGCGGTGGCGCGATGACCGATCCGCTGCTGCTCGTCGTCCAGCTCGTCGTGCCGGCGGCGGTGGCGCCGCTGCTGACCGGCCTGGTGCGCAAGGTCAAGGCCCGCCTGCTGGGCCGGCGCGGGCCGTCGCTGCTGCAGCCCTACCGTGACCTGGCGCGGCTGTTCCGCAAGGAGCCGGTGCTGGCCGAGAACGCCTCATGGCTGTTCCGCGGCGCGCCCTATGGCGCCTTTGCCGCCATGTGGCTGGCGATGTCGGCGATCCCCACCTTTGCGTCCAGCCCGACCCTGGGACTGGGCCTGGACATGATCGCCATCGCCGGCCTGCTTGGTCTGGCGCGCATTCTGACGGCACTGGCGGGGATGGACGTCGGCACCAGTTTCGGCGGCATCGGGACCAGCCGCGAGATCACCATCGGCGCGCTGGCCGAGCCGGCCATGTTCATCGCCATCATCGCGCTGGCGCTGATCGTCAACTCGACGGCCTTGCCGGACATGTCCCGGGTCCTGCACGAGGGTGTCGGCTTGCGGGTATCGCTGGCGCTGGCCCTGGGTGCCATCGTGATGGTGGCGATGGCTGAAACCGGCCGCATTCCGATCGACAATCCGGCGACCCACCTGGAACTCACCATGGTCCACGAGGCGATGGTGCTGGAATACTCCGGCCGGCATCTGGCGATGGTCGAGCTCGGCGCCATGCTGAAGCTGACGCTGTATCTGTCGCTGATCGCCTGCATCTTCGTGCCGTGGGGCATCGCGCGCGAGGCCGATGCCCAGGCCGTCGCGTCGGGCCTGGCGCTGTGGCTCGGCAAGCTGGCCGTCGGCGGCGTGGCACTGGCCGTGTTCGAGACGACCATCGCCAAGATGCGCGTGTTCCGCTATCCCGAGTTCCTTGGCGCCGCGCTGCTGTTCTCGGTGCTCGGCGCCATCTTCCTCTACATCTCGCAGCACCTGAAATGACCGGGCTGGCGTTCGACATCGCCCATCTGCTCGGCGCGCTCGTGCTGACGCTGAGCTTCGCACTGCTCTACCAGCGCCGGCTTTCGGCGGCGATCAATGTGGTCGCGATGCAGGCCGCCGTGCTGGCCGCCGCCGCCGCCTGGCAGGCCGTGACGCGCGACGCCGGTCACCTGTTCGTGACGGCCGCCATCGCGCTGATCTTCAAGGCGATCGCCGTACCGCTGCTGCTGCACTGGCTGATCCGGCGCCTCAACATCAGCACCACGGTCGAGGCCGCCTTCGGCGTCACCCTGACCATGGGACTGGGCGTCGGCGTGTCGACGCTGTCGATCCTGCTGGTGCTGCCGCTGACCGCCGGCGAGACGCTGTTGCTGCGCGAGGACCTGGCCTTCGCGCTGGCAGTGGCGCTAATCGGGCCGCTGCTGATGATCGCGCGCCGCAATGCGGTGATCCAGGTCGTCGGCTTCATGTCGATGGAGAACGGGCTGATCCTGGCCGCGGTCGGCGTCAAGGGAATGCCGCTGGTCGTCGAGGCCAGCGTCGCCTTCTCGGTCATGGTCGCGACCTTCATCTTCGGCGTGTTCTTCTTCCACATCCGGGAGCGCTTCGACTCGCTGGACGTCTCCCGCCTCGAGGAAATGCAGGGAGAGCGGCACTCGTGATGGTCCAGCTGGTGGTCCTCGGCGTGCCGGCCGGCGCGGCGCTGCTGCTGGCGTTCATCACCAGCTGGCGGCTGGCGGCCTGGCTCAACGTCGCCGCCTCGTCGGTCACCTTTGTTGCGTCGCTGACGCTGTTCGTCGCCGAACGGCCGGCACCCGGCGGCCTGCTGCTGGTCGACGATTTCAACATCTACCTGATCGCCCTGACGGCGTTCGTGGCGCTGACCACCGCCATCTTCAGTGCCACCTACATCACCCACGAGGTCCGGCGTCGGCGCCTGACGCCACGGCTGTTGCGCTTCTATCACGCGATGTACCAGGCGTTCATCTGGTCGATGCTGATGGCGCTGTCGGCCGACAATCTCGGCCTGATGTGGGTCGCGGTCGAGGCCGCGACGCTGTCGACGGCGCTGATGGTCAGCCTCTACCGCACGCCGTCGGCCATCGAGGCGGCATGGAAGTACTTCATCCTGTGCGGCGTCGGCATCGCGCTGGCGCTGTTCGGCACCATGCTGATGTATCTCGCGGCCCAGCCGGTGCTGGGCGACGGCATGGGGTCGATCACGTGGTCGGCGCTGCTGGCCCAGGCGGCGCGCTTCAACCCGGCGCTGCTGAACGTCGCCTTCGTGTTCCTGCTGGTCGGATACGGCACCAAGGTTGGCCTGGCGCCGTTCCATGCCTGGTTGCCCGACGCGCATGCCGAAGGCCCGACGCCGATCTCGGCGGTGTTGTCGGGCCTGCTGCTGAACGTGGCGCTGTACGCCGTGCTGCGCTTCAAGATGCTGCTGGCCGCCAACCCCCAGGCGCTGGCGCCGGGACCGCTGATGATCGGCATGGGTTTGCTGTCGCTGTCGCTGGCCTCGCTGATGCTCTACCGGCGGCGCGACATCAAGCGGCTGTTCGCCTATTCCTCCATCGAGCACATGGGCATCGCCGCCTTTGCCTTCGGCATGGGTGGACCGCTGGCCAATTTCGCCGGTCTGATGCACATGACCATGCACAGCCTGGTGAAGGCCGCGATCTTCTTCACGGTCGGGCACGTCTCGCAGGCCAAGGGCACCCAGCGGATCGCCGACATTCGCGGCCTGACGGTCAGCCACCCGTTGCTCGGCTGGGCACTGGTCGCCGGCGTCGTGGCCATCGCCGGCCTGCCGCCGTTCGGCGTCTTCACCAGCGAATTCCTTGTCGTGTCGTCGACCTTCGCGCGCCAGCCGCTGCTGGCCGTACCGCTGGTTGTCGGCCTGCTGGTCGGCTTCGGCGCGCTGATGCTGCGCCTGCACCACCTCGCCTTCGGCGCGCCGAGCCCCGGTCCTGCCACTGCCAGGACCGGCGCGCTGCGGCTGTCGCTGATCCCGGTCTGGCTGCACCTTGCGTTGGCGCTGATCGCCGGCATCTACTTGCCGGCGCCGCTGGTAGCGTGGTTCCAGGCCGTCGCCCGGCTGCTGGGATAGAACGATGAGCGAATCGGCCCTGCGCCCGTTGCACGCCGCCCTGGCCGCGTTCGGTCACATCGTCGATGGCCACCGGCCCTGGCCGCGCTACGTGCTGGACGTCGCCGGCTGGGGTCAGCTGGTCGACGCGCTGGGCGTGCGACGCTGGCCGTTGCTCGGGCTGTGGGCCGATGGCCGCACCGTGCATGTGGCGCTTGAAGACCATTCCGCGGCCGAGTTCGCCGTCGCCTCATTGGAGACGCGCGATGCGACCTACCACTCGCTGGGGGCGGCGCGGCCGGCGGCGATCCGCATGGAGCGCGCCATCCGTGACCTCGCCGGACTGAACGCCGTCGGCGGCGTCGACGATCGGCCGTGGCTGGATCACGGCCAGTGGCGCATCACCACGCCGCTGGATGCGGCGGGCGTGCGGCCGGCAGTCCGCCGCGCCGCCACCGACTATCGCTTCCTGCCGGTCGAGGGCGAGGGGCTGCACCAGATCCCGGTCGGGCCGGTGCATGCCGGCATCATCGAGCCGGGCCATTTCCGCTTCCATGCCAACGGCGAGACGCTGGTGCGGCTGGAGGCACGGCTGGGTTATGTGCACAAGGGCACCGAAGCGCTGATGCAGGGCAAGAGCGTGGCCGATGCCGCGCGGCTTGCCGGCCGCATCTCGGGCGACTCGACGGTGGCGCACGCGCTGGCCTTCTGCCGCGCCGTCGAAGCGGCCACCGGCGTCGACATCCCGGCTCGCGCCCACTGGGTGCGCGCGGTGATGGCCGAGTGGGAACGGACCGCCAATCACCTCGGTGACATCGGCGCCATCTGCAACGATGCCGCCTTCGCCTTCATCCAGGCACACTGCACGGTGCTGCGCGAACGCGTGCTGCAGGCCTGCGCCAAGGCGTTCGGCCACCGGCTGATGATGGACCTCGTCGTGCCCGGCGGCGTCGCCGTCGACCTGGCGCCGGAACAGGCGGCCGCCTTCGCCGGCCTGGCGGTCGATCTGCTGCCGCCGTTCGAGGACATGTGCCGCATCTACGACTCGAAGGGATCGCTGCTCGACCGCACGGTGACGACCGGCATCACGCCGCGGGCGGAGATCGAGCGCTTCTGGCCGCCGGGCCACGTCGGCCGCGCAGCCGGCGCCGGCCGCGACGCGCGGCTGGTTCCCGGCTATCCGCCGTACACCGAACTGTCCTTCGCCGTGCCGCGATTCACGGCCGGCGACGTCGATGCCCGCGTGCGCGTGCGCATGGAGGAGGTGCGCCAGAGCGTGCGCATGATCCAGCGCATGTTGGTGGCCATGCCCGACGGGCCGCTGCGCGTCGACGTGCCGGCCGCGCCGGGCGAAGGCATGTCGCTGGTCGAGGCGTTCCGCGGCGAAGTCCTGGGGTGGGTGCGCCTGGCGGCCGACGGCACCGTGGCGCGCTATCACGCACGCGACGCGTCGTGGCTGCAATGGCCGCTGCTGGAAACCGCCGTCTACGACAACATCGTCGCCGACTTCCCGCTGTGCAACAAATCCTTCAACTGCTCCTACTCGGGGCACGACCTGTGACGCCGCCATGCTGAAACACATGGTTCGTTCCCTCTTCGCCCGGCCCGTGACGATCGACGGCCCCGCCGCCGGCGACGCCGCGCTGCGCGAGCTGGCCGCAAAAGTTGAGGCCCTGGCCCGGCGTCGACTGGGCCGCAGCCTGTCGATCCGCGAGATCGACGCCGGCTCCTGCAACGGCTGCGAGCTGGAGATCCATGCGCTGAACAACCCGATCTATGACCTGGAACGCTTCGGCATCCGTTTTGTCGCCTCGCCGCGGCACGCCGACGTGCTGCTGGTCACCGGGCCCGTGAGCCTGAACATGCACGAGGCCCTGCTGCGCACCATCAACGCCACGCCGCAACCGCGCTGGATCGTGGCGGCGGGCGACTGCGCCTGCACCGGCGGACTGTTCGCCGGCTCCTACGCTTGCGCCGGCGCGCTTGACTCGGTCGTGCCGGTCGACCTGCGCATTGCCGGCTGTCCGCCAACGCCGCTGCAGCTGCTGGAAGGTCTGCTGGCGCTGCTCGAGGCATCGGCGGGCAAGGTGAAAGCCGCGGCTGCGCCGCCGGCAGCCGGCTGACGTGTCGATCCTCGACTGCTTCAGGCTCGACGGCCGGGCGGCGCTCATCACCGGCGCCGGCCGCGGCCTGGGCTGGGAGATGGCCAAGGCGCTGGCCGAGGCCGGCGCCCATGTGCTGCTCAACGGCCGTGCGCCCGAGCGGCTGCAACAGCGAGTGGAAGAATTGCGCGCCGCCGGGCTGTCCGCCACGCCGCTGGTCTTCGACATGGCGGACCGTGCCGCCATGGAGACCGCCGTGCGTGGTCGGCTCGCGGCCGGCCGCATCGACATCCTCATCAACAATGTCGGCGAGCGCGACCGGCGCAAGCTAGACGAGTTGTCGACCGCCGACTTCGAGCGGCTGGTCGACGTCGACCTCAACGCCGCCTATGCGCTGGCCAAACTGGTGCTGCCGGGCATGATCGAGCGCCGCGCCGGCCGCATCATCATGGTGACGTCGATTGCCGCCAGCCTGGGCGCGCCCGGGGCGGCGTCCTATATCGCGGCCAAGGGCGGCCTGGCCGCGCTTGTACGGGCCATGGCCTCGGAAGTCGGCGTGCACGGCGTCACCTGCAACGCCATCGCGCCGGGTTTCTTCCACACCGAGACCAACGATACGCTGTTCACCTCGCCGGCCGGCCACCTGTGGCGCGACCGGGTGCCGATGCGGCGCTTCGCCCGGCCCGAGGAGATCGCCGGTGCCGCACTGTACCTGGCATCGGATGCCGCGTCCTATGTCAACGGCCACACCCTGACCGTCGACGGCGGCGTCTCGGCCACCTTCATGATGCGCTGAGCGTGACGCCGGCCGATCCGCGAACCATCACGACGGCGCGGCTGATCATGCGGCCGGCATCGGACGCCGACCTCGCGGACCTGACCGCGCTGATGGCCGACCCCGATGTCGCCGGCCGGCTGTATCACGGCGTGCTCGATGCCGCCGCAGCCGCGGCGCTGCTGGAAACCTTCGAGGACACGTGGCGCGCGCACGGCTACGGCATGTGGTCGCTGCGGCGGCGTGACGGCGGCGCCTTCGTGGGTGTCTGCGGCCTGTGGAACCGCGACGACGGGCTGGGGGTCGCCACCCGCGTCGCCATCGCGCGCGCCGCCTGGGGACAGGGCTTCGCCGCCGAGGCCGGCCAGGCGATCCTGCGCTACGCCTTCGAGGTCGCCGGCCTGCAGCGGCTGGTGTCGATCACGCGCGCCAGCAACCCGGTGGCGCAGCGCGTGCTCAGCCGCATCGGCTGGCGGCTGGAGGAAACGCTGGAAAAGGACGGCCGCACCATCCTGCGCTACGCCATGACGCGCGAGGACTGGCAGCGGCGCGGCACGCCGTCGATCACTTGAGTTCGACCGGCACCGTGCGCCGCACGACCTTCGCCAGGGTCAGGCCCTGCACGACGATAGTGAAGAGCACGATGGCGTAGGTCGCCGCCAGCAGCACGGGCTTCTCGGCGACTTCCGGCAGCGACAGCGCCAGCGCAATGGAAATGCCGCCGCGCAAACCACCCCAGGTCAGCACCGCGATGGTGCCCGAGGTGAATGTCTGGCCGAACAGCCGCAGCAGAAGCACCGGCAGCGCAACCGACACGAGGCGCGCGAACAGCGCCAGCGGCACCGCCGCCAGGGCGAACCAGCCCAGCGAGAGCTCGAAGCGCAGGACCAGCACCTCCAGACCGATCAGCAGGAAGAGGATCGAGTTCAGGATCTCGTCGATCAGGGTCCAGAACGCGAAGAGATACTGCTGCGTCTGGTCGCTCATCGCGTCGGCCGGACCGCGGGTGCCGATCAGCAGGCCGGCGACCACGACGGCAATCGGCCCGCTCGTGTGCAACTTGGCGGCCAGCGCATAGGTCCCGGCCACCAGCGCCAGGGAGATCAGGATCTCGACGGGGTAGTTGTCGATCGCCCGCATGGCGCGGTAGGCGACATAGCCTGTGACCAGCCCCAGGAGGCCGCCGCCGACCGCCTCGACGAGCAGCAGCTTGCCCACCGTGCCCGCGTCGACCGTGCCCATGGTGCCGGCGGCGACCGCCAATAGCACGCTGAAGACGACCACGCCGACGCCGTCGTTGAACAGCGACTCGCCGGTCATGTCGGTCTCGAGCGAAGCCGGCACGCTGACCGCCTTCAGCGTGCTGAGCACCGCCACCGGATCGGTCGGGCTGATGAGGGCGCCGAACACCAGCGCCCAGGCCAGCGGCAGCGCCACGCCGAGCCAGCCGGCGACCAGCCACAGCCCGACGCCAATGAGCGCCGTCGAGACGACGACGCCCAAGGTTGCGGTCAGCCCGACCACCAGACCGCGCCTCCTCAGCGAGCCGAGATCGACATGCAGCGCGCCGGCAAACAGCAGGAACGCCAGCATGCCGTTCATGACCGCTTCGTAGAAGTCGATCTGGCGGACCGCCGACACCACGTCGGCATACAGGCTGGTGTGCGTGATTGCCAGTTCGACGCCCACCAGCAGCAGGGACGCCACAAGGCCCATCACCAGCAGGCCGATGGTGTGTGGCAGACCGATGTAGCGGTGATTGAGCCAGCCGAAGACGGCGGTGAGAGTCAGCAGGACGGCGAGCAGGTCGAATGTGGATAACACGTCCGGCGCCTCACGTCGGCTTGGGGTTGATCCGGGGCGGTCTCGGCATTGTACCGGCTGGCGAGAATGTGCGAGAGAGACTTTCGGCCGTCGGCGACGGCGGCGTACGGCGCCGCAACGACCAAGACAAGAAGCACGGACGAGAACCGGGACCGTTCAGGCAGGGGAAGGCGAATGAAGCGTGGAGTTCTTTTCGCGGCACTGGCCGCGTTGCTCTGGGCAACGGGCGCCGGCGTGGCGATGGCGGCCGGTGACGCACCGCATGCCGACGGCGCACGGCTCGGAGTCATCTGGGTCCTGCCATTCGTCGGGGTGCTGCTGTCCATCGCGATCATGCCGCTGGCCGCGCCGGCATTCTGGCACCACCACTTCGGCAAGGTCTCGGCCGCCTGGTCGCTGCTCTTCGTCGTGCCCTTCGCCGCCCTCTTCGGGCTGCCGACCGCGGTCTACGAGGTCATGCACACGCTGGTCCTCGAGTACGTGCCGTTCATCATCCTGCTGCTGGCGCTGTTCACCGTGACCGGCGGCATCCGTGTGACCGGCAACCTGCACGGCTCGCCGACCATGAACACCGTGCTGCTGACCATCGGCACGGTGCTGGCCGGCTGGATGGGCACCACCGGCGCGGCGATGCTGCTGATCCGCCCGCTGATTCGCGCCAACGACGACCGCAAGCACAAGGTGCACGTCTTCGTCTTCTTCATCTTCCTGGTCGCCAATATCGGCGGGGCGCTGACGCCGCTGGGCGATCCACCGCTGTTCCTCGGCTTCCTGAAGGGCGTCGAATTTTTCTGGCCGACCTCGCATCTGTTCACCGAGATGCTGGTCTGCGCCATCGTGCTGCTCGGCGTCTTCTATGCGCTCGACAGCTACTGGTATGCCAAGGAAGGTCATCTGCCGCGCGATCCGACGCCGGACAGCCCGATCGACATCCAGGGTGGCATCAACGTGGTCCTGTTGCTGGCCGTGATTGGCGCGGTGCTGATGAGCGGTACCTGGAAGCCCGGCGTCGTGTGGACGGTCAACCATATCCAGATCGAGCTGCAGAACCTGGCGCGCGACATACTGCTGCTGGCGATCACGTTCCTGTCCATGCGTCTGACACCGAAGGACGTACGCGACGGCAACGGTTTCACCTGGGGACCGATTGTCGAGGTCGCGAAGCTGTTCGCCGGCATCTTCCTGACCATCATTCCCGCCATCGCGATCCTGAAGGCGGGCAAGAGCGGCGCCATGGAGCCGCTGGTCAGCCTGGTCAACCACCCCGACGGCACGCCGATCGACGCCTGGTATTTCTGGCTGTCCGGCGCGCTGTCGAGCTTCCTCGACAACGCGCCGACCTACCTGGTGTTCTTCAATCTCGCCGGCGGCGACGCCGCCACGCTGATGGGTTCGATGGCGGCGACATTGGCGGCGATTTCCTGCGGCGCCGTCTTCATGGGCGCCAACACCTATATCGGCAACGCGCCGAACTTCATGGTCAAGTCCGTGGTCGAGGCCGCCGGCATCCGCATGCCGAGCTTCTTCGGCTACATGGCGTGGTCGTGCGGCATCCTGGTGCCACTGTTCGTCGTCATGACCTTCATCTTCTTCCGCTGACCCGGTAAGACGGCGCCGCCGGCAATCGCGCCGTCGACGACGGCCGCGACAACACCGGGTTCCGGCCGAAGACCGGTGTTGGCCCGAACCGCGTTGATGCGGGTCAAGGCCGTGTTGCGCCTGCCATGTGATGTGGCTACGGATGGCACAGGGTGCCTGGCGTCAATGGCGTTCGGGGCCGGGAATCCGGGGCTGGACAGCAGACGATAACGGCACGCGGCCCGCTTCCCGGGCGGCCGATATCCCGACAGCGCACGTGGCGGAGAGCACACATGGCCGGCGAAGCGCAAGATCAACTGAGAAGCCTGCTCGTCGCGCTCGACGACACGCCGGCCAGCACGGGCGCGCAGCAGTTGGCCCTGCAGCTGGCACAGGCACACAAGGCGGCACTGACGGGTGCCACCATCCTCGATATCGACTACCTGACCGCGCCGCAGCCGGCCGCCATCGGCACCGCCGCCTTCAAGCTGCAGGCTGATCTGGCCCGCGTGCAGCGCGGTCGCGAGCGCAACGAGCGGCTCATCGACCGGTTCCAGGTGCTGTGCCGCAGCGAGAATGTCTCACCACACATGATTGCCCTCGAGGGCCGGCCGGCCGAACAGCTCGGCGCGGCGGCGGTCGAGCACGATCTCGTCGTCGTCGCCCGCGACAGTGACTTTCACGGCGACGTCGCCGACGCCCCCGCGCCCGTCGTCGAGCGGATGGTGAAAACCTGCCCGCGGCCGCTGATCATTGTTCCGCAGGCAGCGCGTCTTCCGAAGCAGATCCTGATCGCCTTCGACGCCAGCGCCCCGGCGGCGCGGGCATTGCAGCTCTTCGTCCTGCTCGGGATGGCGCGCGGCGCTGAGGTTCACGTGATTGCGGTCGCGCCACACCAGGACGAGGCCGAGCGTCGCACCCGGCACGCCGCCGCCTATCTCAGGCTGCACGGCATCGTCTGCCGGCCGGCGCCGATCGCGTCGGCGTCCGATCCCGCCGACGTGGTGGATACGCATGCGCGATCGATCGGCGCCGACCTGGTGGTGATGGGGGCCTTCGGCCATCGCGGCTGGCGGGAAACGCTGCTCGGCTCGTTCACCACGCACCTGCTGTCGGACTGTCCGACGGCCCTGTTCGTCCACCACTAGGCCGACCGCCCAGGCACCGCCACAATCCACGGAGCGCCTGCGATGCGGATTCTCGTCGCTTCGGATCTCTCGGCCCGTTCGGACAGAGCGGTTGCACGCGGCTTCGTGCTGGCCCGCGAGCTTCAGGCCACGCTGCGCATCCTGCACGTCGTCGACGCCGATCTGCCCGAGGACCTTCAGGCGCACGCCATGGCATGGGGCCGCGACGCCCTGTCACGAACGGTGCAGCGCCTGACGGCGCAGACCGGCGTTCAGGCATCCCTGGAGATTCGCGCTGGCCATCCCAAGACCGACGTCACGGCGCAGACGCATCCCGACAAGACCGACCTGGTCATCGTGGGCATCCACAACAGAGCCGCCTCGCAGAGCGGCGCGCTTGGCGAGACCACGGCGGGCGCGGTCCTGCGATCGAGCGTGGCGCCGATGCTGCTGGTCCGCGACGCGGCGTCGGCGCCTTACCGGCGAGTCGTGATCGCTGTCGATTTCTCGCTGTTCTCCCGTACCGCCATCATCCAGGCGCGGCGCGTCGCGCCGGCGGCGACGCTTGCGCTGGTGCACGCCTACCACGTGCCGTTCCGCGGCCTGTTCGGCGGCGCAAGCTTTCCGCAGGAAGTCGCGAGGGCGGAGCAGGAGCGCCTCGAGACTTTTCTCAGGGACGAGATCGAGGCATTGGGCGACAGGGCCAGCGCCGCCGGCATCAGCGCGGACAGCCTGGCGACAACCATCCGCGAGGGCGAACCGGCCGCCGTGCTGCGTTCGGAATGTGGCCGGCTGAACGCCGATCTGCTGGTGATCGGCACGCACGGCAGGACTGGCGTTTCCCGTGCCGTCTGGGGCAGCGTCGCAGCCGCCCTGCTCGACGACCCGCCCTGCGACGTCCTGGTGGTCAGGCCCTACTGATCGCCGTTCGCCGCCGAGTCGGCCGTCAGAAGCGCATCTTCTCCTTGACCACGTCGGCGATCGGCATCAGGTCGCCGCGCTGCAGGTTGCCGGTGATGGCGTAGCCCAACGGTCCTTCCAGCCAGTAGAACGAGCGCACGCCGTTGTGCTCGCGGAACTGAATGGTGGTGCCCTCGTTGCGCGCGTTGGATACCAGGTAGACCATCACCCGGCGGCCGGCCTTGTCGTCATAGATGAACAGGCAGGCGGGTCCCTCCTGGCTGGGCAGCAGCCGGCCGCCGATCAGGGTCCACCCGAGCGGCGCCAGATCCGGCGGCTTCACCTTGGTCTTCATCTTGGTCGACAGCCACTGCGTCATGTGGTCGACCTCGGCCGCCGCCACCTCGACCGCGTGCCGCCGTTCGGCGACGTAGACCTTGAAGGCGGCCTGCGCCTCGCTCGGCAACGTGGTTTCCAGACGCGCCGTCGCGCCGCCGCCAGCGTATCGCGCGGCGCCGAAGCCCAGTGCCGCACCCACGGCCAGAATGGCGATCGACGCGGCCGCGCGCATCGCCCAGCCGCCCGGCGACCAGCCTGGCATCAGGCGCGACCCCTTCTCGATCGCGGCCGCGATCGGTGCCGGAATCGGCTCATCGAGCACCGGATCGAAGAGTGCCGACAGGCGGCGGTTCTGCTCCGTCCATTCGGCGACGCGCGCCGCCGCCTCGGGATCGGTGGCGAGATACGCCTCCACCGCACGGCGGCGCTCGGCATCGAGGAAGCCATCGACGTAGGCGTGCAGATCCTCGTCCCGCACCGGCTCGTTGGCGGCGACCGGCGGGGTCATGTCACGCTCCTCGGCTGGGCGGCGCGCTCGCCGCTGGCCAGCTGCGTCAGCCTGTCCCGCGCCCGCGACAGGCGTGACATCACGGTGCCGACCGGCACGCCCAGCACTTCCGCCACCTCGGCGTATTGCAGGCCTTCGAGCGCGACCAGCAACAGCACCTGGCGATGCTCCATCGACAGCATTTTCAGTGCTGCAAAGGTCTCGCTGGCCATCAGTTTGCCGATCTGCGAGGCCGGCTGTGCCGGCTCGGGAATGTCGTCGATCGTGGCCAGGCGCGGCCGCGAGGCCGCCCGGCGCCGCTCGTTGGCGTTGATGTTGTGCATGATCGTGAACAGCCAGGCCCGGAGGTTTCCCGGTTGCCGCCACAGATGGGCACGTGTGAGTGCCCGCTCGACACAATCCTGCACAAGGTCGTCCGCCGCCGCTCCGTCGCCGGTCAGCGCGCGCGCGTAGCGCCGCAAGGCGGGTACGTGCTGGGGCAGCAGATCGGAGACTTCGCTCACAAAGGCCATTCGACGGACCGGCGGCGCCCTTCGCTACCGACCCGTCGCCTCTCAAAACACGCCCTATTCTGGATTATTCCGGCGGCGAGGCAATCCCAGCTATGCAACCACGCCGGGACGGCAGTTACCGAACCCAGTCCGAGTTTAGCCTAGACAACCCGGAAATTCCCGAACTGCCAGGGATCGTCCCGGTCGAGCGGCTCGGGGAACAGCAGGCCGCGGCCCTGCACCGGGGTCCAGTCCGAGTAGCGGCCGACCACCGGGCCGAGATAGGGCATGCAGATCTCGAGGTTACGCTCGAAATCCATCTCGTCGGCCTCGACGATGCCGGCATGCGGATTTTCCAGTGCCCAGACGATGCCGCTGAGCACCGGCGCGCAAACCTGCAGCGACGTTGCATTGTTATACGGCGCCAGCTTTCGGGCCTCGGCGATCGACAGTTGCGAGCCGTACCAGTAGGCGCCCTTCTTGTGGCCCATCAGCAGCACGCCCAGCTCGTCGATGCCCGCTGTGATCTCCTCGACGATCAGCCGCTGGCGCTTCTGCTGGCTGAGGTTTTTGCCGGCGATCTCGTGCATCGACATGATCGCCTGGTCGCACGGGTGATAGGCGTAGTGCACCGTTGGCCGGTAGACCGCCGTGGCGCCGTCGCGCAGCGTGAAGTAGTCGGCGATCGAGATCGACTCGTTGTGCGTGATGATGAAGCCGTGGAACGGCCCCTCCTTGGGCGTCCACGTGCGCACGCGGGTCAGCAGCCCGGGCCGGTTCAGGTAGATCGCCGCATCGCAGCCGAACTCGTGCCGCGCCCCGTCCGGCGGCAACGCCTTCTCATGCGTGCCCCAGCCCATCTCGGCCGGCTGGCTGCCCTCCGACACGAAGCCGTCGATCGACCAGGTGTTGACGAACTCGCCGACCGCCTTGGGCCGCGACGACACCTGGGTGTCGCGCTCGGCGATGTGGATGACCTTGACGCCGAGGTCGCGGGCCAGCTCGCCCCAGGCGCGCCGCGTCGCCGGCCTGGCGACTTTGAGGCCGGTGTCACGCGCGACGTTGAGCAGGGCGCGCTTGACGAAGTGCGACACCAGTCCGGGGTTGGCGCCGTGCGCGATCACCGCCGTGGGGCCGCCGCTGAACTTCTCGCGCAGCGCCATTGCCCGCTCGCGCAGCGCGTAGTTCGAGCGGTGCGACACCGTCAGGTCGGGATCGGTATAGCCGCCCGGCCAAGGCTCGATGCAGGTGTCGATGTAGAGCGCGCCCTTTTCCTGGCAGAACTCGATCAGCGCCGTGGACGACACCTCGACCGACAGGTTCACCAGGAAGTCGCCCCGGGCGATGCGCTTGTCGAGTGTCGGGCGCAGATTGTCGTGCGTCAGACGTTTGCGGATGAAGGCCACGCCATAGCGCGCCAGCTCCGGCAGGCCACCGCGGTCCTCGGCGGAGATGACGGTGATCTGCGACGGCTTGATATCGATGTGGCGCAGGATCAGCGGCAGCACGCCCTGGGTGATCGAGCCCAGGCCCAGGATCACCATGCGTCCGCCGAAGGCGGCATGCTTGCGATAGGCCGTCCGAGCCGCCCGTGTCGTCGTCTTGCCACGCGCCGACGCCGCGGCCTTCTTCGCCGTCCTGACCATCATGTTCTCCTGGAATTCGCGAGATCGAAGCTGGAACGCGAAACGGGGCCCGAGGGGCCCCGTTTGCTACCCGCGCGCGGCGGCGCGGGTCAAATGCAATAGGCCTTCAGCGGCGCGAACCCGTTGAAGTTCACGGCCGAGTAGGTCGTGGTGTAGGCGCCGGTGGCCTGGATCTCCACCTTGTCGCCCACCTTCAGCGCCAGCGGCAGACGATACTCGGTCTTCTCGTACAGGATGTCGGCGCTGTCGCAGGTCGGC
>JAHCJT010000050.1 GCA_026126245.1 Alphaproteobacteria bacterium | reverse complement strand
GATCGCCGGGTGGCCGGTGAGGTTGAAGGGATACTGGTAGGCGGTCCAGCTCTGGCGGGTAAGCCCGCAGGGCTGGTTGTTGATGATCACGTCCTGGGTAGCATCGAACGACGCATCCAGCGCGGCGCGCGCCGTCGTGGGCGAGACCAGAAAATCGTAGCGTCGAAAGAGGCGCTGTACGTTCTGGAACAGGGTGGTACGCGCATACTCGGCGTTGCGCACATCGCTCATGCTGAAGGCGGCACCCCATTCGGCGAAAGCGACCAGCGATTTGTCCATCTTGTCGCGCCATTGCCCGAAGCGCGGCCGCATCTTGGCGGCGATCGCCGACTGGTAGAGCACGCGGCCCTCGTATTCGATCCAGTCGATCGTCTCGCTTACCGGCTCGATCTCGGCGCCCAGCCCGGCAAGAGCGGCCAGCGCCGCCTCGGTGTTGGCTTGCACCTCGTCGTCGACCAGCTTGTTGGCCATCTTGGCGATGTAGCCGATCCGGATGCCGGTCAGCCGTTGACCCGCCAGCAGCGGCGAGATCGGCCGCACGCCGCGATCGGCCAGCGACCAGGGATCGCGCTCGTCGGGTCCGACCATGGTCGAGAACATCAGTGCCGCGTCGGCCACCGTGCGCGTCATCGGCCCGGCATAGGCGTTGTTGGCGAACACGTCGCTGGCGGTCTCCATCGGGACGGCGCCCAGCGTCGGCTTCAGGCCAACGATGCCGCAGGTCGCGGCCGGGCCGCGGATCGAACCGGCACCGTCGGTGCCGACGGCCAGCGGCGCCAGTCCGGCCGCGATCGCCGCCGCCGCGCCGCCGCTGGAGCCGCCGGGCGTGCGGTCGAGCGCCCAGGGATTGCGCGTGACGCCCTGCAGCGGGCTGTCGGTCAGTCCCTTGTGGCCGAACTCCGGCGTCGTCGTCTTGCCGATGATGATGGCGCCGGCGGCTTTCAGCCGCGCCGGCGTGACGCCGTCGGCGGCGGCGATGTTGTCGGCGAAGACGTGCGAGCCATGCGTCGTGCGCACGCCAGCGACGTCGATCAGGTCCTTGATGCTGACCGGCACGCCGTGCAGCGGCCCCAGCGCCGCGCCGCCAGTCACGGCCGCCTCGGCGGTGCGCGCGGCGGCGCCCGCCTGTTCGGCCATGACGGTGACGAAGGCGTTGAGCCGCGGCTGGGCGCGCTCGATCGCGGCCAGCACGGCATCGACATAGGCCACCGGCGAGAGCTTACGGCGGCGGATGAGGCTGGCGGCCTCGACGGCGGACAGGAACAGAAGATCGCTGGTCATGGGCCTGCGTCAGGTGGCGGCATCGGGATAGCGCACGGCCAGCACCTCGATGGTGTCCATGCCGGCCGGCGTGCGCACCGGCACGGCGTCGCCGACGCGCGCCTTCAGTAGCGCGCGGGCGACCGGCGAGATCCAGCTGACGTGGCCGCGGGCGAGATCGACCTCGTCGGCGCCGACGATGGTGATGGTGTGCTCCTCGTCGCGGCCGTTGACGTAGGTGACGGTGGCGCCGAAGAACACCTGATCGCGCCGCGGCTGGCGTGCCGGGTCGACGACCTCGGCGGTCTCGAGCCGTCGCGTGAGGAAGCGGATGCGCCGGTCGATCTCGCGCAGCCGTTTCTTGCCGTAGAGATAGTCGCCGTTCTCCGAGCGGTCGCCGTTGGCGGCGGCCCACGCCACCACCTTCACCACGTCCGGCCGCTCGACGTTCATCAGTTTGAGCATCTCTTCGCGCAGGCGGCCGAAGCCCTGCGGCGTGATGTAGTTCTTCACGCCGCCCGGCAGCGCGGGTGCGTCGTCGGGCAGATCGTCCTCGACGTCGTCGCTTTCCTTGGTGAAGGCCTTGCTCATCTCCCGATCCCGCCGTATTGCCCGGTCGGCACTCTACCACCCCTGCCGGGCGCGCAGGCCATCGAGCGCGCGGTCGACGAAGTCGAGCCTGTCCTGGCCCCAGAAGCGCTCGCCCTCGACAATGAAGGTCGGCGCGCCGAACACGCCCAGCGCCTCGGCCTCTTCGCTGTACTGCCGGTAGAGCGCCTGCACCGGTGGGCTCCGTTCGGCCGCCACCAGGGCGGCGCCGTCAAGGCCGTTCTCGTCGGCGACCTGGCGGCGCACCTCGGGCCTGGCGATGTCGCGCTCCTCGGCCCACAGCGCGCGCAGCAGCGCGTGCGAGAGGCGAAACGCGTCGAGCCCGGCGTCCTGGGCGGCGATTACCATCCAGCCCGGCGGCTTGTTCCAGTCGGGGTCGGTCACGACCTGCGGATAGTGCCTGGGCTTCAGGTTCAGCGGCATGCCGAGATACTTGCGCCAGCGGTCGAGTTCCAGCTCGTGGTAGCTGCGGCGCGGCTGCGGGCGGGTGCGCAGCGGCACGCCGCCGGTCTTCGGCACCACGGCCTGGAAGTCGTAGGGCTTGAGCACCAGCCGCACGCGGTGGCGCCGCACGATGTCCTGCAGCCTGGGACCGGCGAAATACGCCCAGGGCGAGGACAGACTGTAGTAGCAGGGCAGTTCGAACATCGGGGGGGACTCTGCTATAGGGCGACGGCGAGCCGGGCAGGGATGAGGCGGTGACGGACGGCGTGGGCAAAATCCTCGACAAGGCGGACGGGCGCAAGGCCGACAGCGACGACGCGGCGGCCGGCCTCGCGGCACTGGAGCAGGCCGCGCGCCACGATCTGGCGCGGCTGAACTATCCGGCAGCGAACTGGGTACCGCCGACGGCCGCGCCCGACGGCCGGCCGGCGCTGGACGTGCTGGTCGTGGGCGGCGGCATGTGCGGCCAGACCGTCGCCTTCGCGCTGCAGCGCGAGGGCGTGCGCAACATCCGGGTGATCGACCGATGCGCCGCGGGACGCGAAGGGCCGTGGGGCACCTTCGCGCGCATGGAGACCCTGCGGTCGCCCAAGCAGCTCACCGGTCCCGACCTCGGTGTCGCGAGCCTGACCTACCGCGCCTGGTACGAGGCGCGGCACGGCGTCGACGGCTGGGCGGCGCTGCACAAGGCGCCCCGCCTGGACTGGCTCGACTACCTGCTGTGGGTGCGGCGCGTCGCCGGGCTGGCGGTCGAGAACGGCACCGAGATGACAGCGCTCGCGGCCGAGGGGCCGTGGCTGCGTGCCCGCCTGCGCGGGCCGCGCGGCGAGGAAAGCGTCTGCGCCCGCAAGGTCGTGCTGGCGCTGGGCCGCGAGGGCAGCGGCGCGCTGCGCTGGCCGGCCTTCCCATCGTTCGACCCGGCGGCCGGCGGCGGGCGGGTGTTCCATTCGGCCGACGATATCGATTTTGCCGCCCTGCATGGCCGGCGCATCGGCGTGCTGGGCGTCGGCGCCTCGGCATTCGACAACGCCGCCTGTGCCCTGGAGGCCGGCGCACGCGACGTCGTCATGTTCGCCCGCCGGCCTTTCCTGCCGCAGGTCAACAAGTCCAAGGGCGCGTCGTTCCCCGGCTTCCAGCGCGGCTTCGCGGCGCTGGACGACGAGCGGCGCTGGAAGTTCATGACCTACATCTTCGACGAGCAGGCGCCGCCGCCGCACGAGTCGGTGCTGCGCTGCCAGCGCCACCCCGGCTTCAGCATCCGCTTCGCCACGCCCTGGACCGACCTGCGCGCCGGGCCCGACGGCGCCATCGCCACGACGCCGGGCGGCGAGGAGCGCTTCGACGCGGCAATCATCGCCACGGGCTTCGACGTCGATCTGATGCGGCGGCCCGAGCTGGCGGCACTCAGCGACGTCATCCTGCTGTGGGGCGACCGGCGCTCGGCACGCGAGATTGCGGCGGCACCAGAGGCGGCGCGCTTTCCCTATCTCGGCGACGGCTTCGAGCTGCGGGCCAAAGGCGACGATGCGCCCGCCGCGCTGGCCGACATCCACGTCTTCAACTGGGGTTGCACCATGAGCCAGGGGCCGCTGGCCGGCGACATTCCCGGCCTGGCGATCGGCGCGACGCGGCTGGCCGAGGCGATCGTGCGCGACCTGTTCGTCGCCGATGCCGACCGGCATTTCGAGGCGCTGCTGGCACACGAAGAGCCCGAGCTGGCGCCGACGCCCTATTTCGTGCCACGCGAGCGGCGCGGCGCATGAGCCGACCGCGCCGGCTGTGGCCGGCCGTGGTGCGCGGTGGGCGCGGGCCGCTTCACTCGATCACGGCGCCGACAGACTTCACGACCTCGGCCCAGCGCGCCCGGTCGGCCTTCACCGTGGCGCGGAACTGCTCGACGGACGCGATGCGCACGGTGTTGCCTGACTCGGCGAACTTCTGGCGGACGGCCGGCAGCTCGAGCGCCGCCTTGACGGCGGCATTGAACCGCTCGGCGATCCTGGGGTCGAGCCCCTTCGGGCCCAGCAGGCCGAACCAGATGTAGCTCTCGTAGCCGGGCACACCAGCTTCGTCGATGGTCGGAATGTCGGGCAAAGCGGCGACACGCTTCTTCGTCGTGACGCCCAGCAGCCGAACCTTGCCGGCGCGCCACTGGCCGAGCACGGTCTGCACCTGATTGAAGGTGCAGCAGACGTCGCCCTTCAGCACCGCCTGCATCGCGTCGGGACCGCCCTTGTAGGGCACGTGCACCATATTCAGCCCGGCGCGCGCGTTGAACTCGGCGAAGGCGAGGTGGGTGCCGGTGCCGTTGCCGGTCGAGGCGTAGTTGAACGTGCCGGGCGCCGCCTTGACCTTGGCGATCAGGTCCTTGACCGAGCTCACGTCGATCACCGCCGGGTTGACGGTCAGCGCGTTCGACGTGTCGACCAGCGGCGCGATCGGCGTGAAGTCGGCCTCGACGTCGAACGGCAGGCGCTTGTAGAGCGCGGCATTGACGCCGTGCGTCGCCGAGGTGCCCAGCAGGATGGTGTAGCCGTCGGGCTTGGCGCGGGCCACGGCCTCCGACGCAACGTTGCCACCGGCGCCGGACTTGTAGTCGATCACGATCTTGGCGCCGAGCGCCTTCTCCAGCGGCTCCTGCAGGGTGCGGGCCACGACGTCGACGGCCGAGCCGGCCGGAAAGCCCATCAGGATGGTGATCGGCCGCGCCGTCGGCCAGTCCTGGGCGATGGCGGGCGCGGCCAGCGCAGCGGTGGCAACGGCCGCGCACAGCAGCGCGCGCGTCAAAGTCGAAACCATGATTTACCTCGGCAGGCCGGGATGCGGCGGGCGCCCGATCCTATACAGTGCCGGGGCGACAGGTCCATGGAGCGGCCGCGCGAGCGAGGACGGAGGGATGCCGATGATCTACGAACTGCGCACCTACAACGTGAAGCCGGAGGCGGCGGCCGACGTGGTCGCGCTCTACCAGGCGGAAGGCTGGCCGGAACTGCAGAAATGGAGCCAGAATCTCGTCGGCTATTTCTTCACCGACATCGGTCCGCTGCACCAGATCGTGCATCTGTGGAAGTTCGAGAACCACGACGCGCGCGACCATCAGTGGACGACGTTGCGCGCCAGTCCCGCCTTCGCCCAGTTCGGCCGCAAGATCCGGCCGATGCTGCACTCGCAGGAGAACAAGATCATGAAGTCGGCGCCGTGGGGGCCGACGCCCTGAAGCTTCCTCCCCAACGAAGTTGGGGAGGCCCCGAAGGGGCGGAGGGGAGCCCACGTGGTACCAGCAACCAGAACTCGTCGTCTCTTGTGACTGGGTCCGCAGTCCCCGTTGCAGAGACGTCGTCGGCTCCCCATCCGGCCTTCGGTCACCTTCCCCACGGCGCGCGCGGGGAAGGGAAGAGTCTCACCCCACCCGCACGCTGGAGCCACCGTCGACCGGCAGGGCGACGCCGGTGATGAAGTTGGCTTCGTCCGACGCCAGGAACAGCGCCGCGTTGGCGACATCCCAGGCCGTGCCCATCTTGCGCCGCAGCGGCACCTTGGCGTCGCGCTCGGCGGCGACGTCGGCGCGGCTGCGGTTGCCGGTACGGGCACGGGTGTCGACGGCCATCGGCGTGTCCATCAGGCCGGGCAGGATGACGTTGGCGCGCACGCCGTAGGGCGCATTCTGGATCGCCAGCTGCTCGGTGAAGGCGATCATCGCCGACTTCGTCGCCTTGTAGGCGACAAACGGATAGTCGGTCCACGCCGCCATCGAGGAGATGTTGAGGATCACGCCCGACTGCTGCTGGCGCATGATCGGCAGCACATGCTTGCAGGCCAGCACCGTGCCGCGCAGGTTGATGGCAACGCAGCGGTCGAAGGCCTCCTCGGTGATCTCGGTCGGCGGGGCATCGCCGCCCGAGATGCTGACGCCGACGTTGTAGTGCAGGATATCGATGCGGCCCCAGCGCTTGTGCGCGTCCGCCACCATGGCGGCCAGGGTCGCCTCCTTGGTGACGTCCGCCTCGAAGGCGACGGCCTCGCCGCCGGCCTTGGCGATCATGGCGACCGTCTCCTGCGCCGAGGCGAGGTTGCGGTCTGCGGCCATCACCCTGGCGCCCTCCTGTGCGAAGCGCAGCGCCGTGGCGCGGCCGTTGCCCATGCCTTCGCCCGGCCCCTGGCCGGCGCCGACGACGATTGCGAACTTGTTGGCCAGACGCATGGCGTTCCTCGCTTCTTTCAGGTGACGGGCAGGGGAAACTGCTCGAGATACTTGCGGTATTCCGGTTCGACGTCGATCTGCATCGTCGCCAGCACGCGCACCACGGCGTTGTAGAACGCGATCGTCAGCACGAGGTCGAGCAGATGCGCTTCGCTCAGATGCTGGCGCAGTTCGGCGAACGTCGCGTCGGACATCGCGAGATCGCGGGTCATCTCGCGGGCGCCGCGTAGCACGGTCTTGGCCAGCGGTTCGAGCGACGAGCCGCGTCCCTCGGTTTCGTCGACCATGGCGCGGATATCGCTTTCGCTGACGCCGAACTCCATGCCGATCTTGACGTGGTGCGAGTACTCATAGGGCGACCGCGCCAGGTAGCCGACCTGCAGGATCGCCAGTTCGCGCAGCCGGCCGTCCAGCGTGCTGCGATGGCGGATGTAGCCGCCCAGCCCCTGGAAGGCGCGCGCCGCGCCGGGGCTGTGGGCAAGGATGCGGTTGAGCGCGATGTCGCGTGCCAGCAGATCCAGGTTCTGCGGCGCGAGGTCTTCCTTGGACAGATACTTGAACCGCGCCATCGATGCGCCCCTGCTCCGAAAAAGATGTCAATGCTGCGGCTGCGACTCGCGCGACGGCCCGACCAGCGTCGCGCCGCCGTCGACGACCAGCGTCTGGCCGGTGATGTAGCGCGCGTGGTCCGACATCAGGAAGCGCACGGCGTGGCCGATGTCCCAGCCGGTGCCCTCGCGACCCAGCACCGAGGCGCGCCGCCGCTGGTCGCGGGCGGTGTCAGTCATGCCGCCGGCATAGACCATCGGCGTGTAGACCGGACCGGGTGCCACGCAGTTGACGCGGATGCCGTCGGGGCCGTGATCGACAGCCATGGCGCGCGTCAGCGCGATGACCGCGCCCTTGGAGGTCGAATAGGTCGTCAGGCCGCGCGGTCGCAAGGCCGAGATCGACGAGACGTTGACGATGGCGCCGCCGCGCGCGGTGCGCATCATCGCCGGGATGGCGTGCTTGGCCGTCAGGAACATGGTTTCGACGTTGACCTGCATGACGCGTCGCCAGACCTCGGGCTTTTCCTCGACGACGCTGCCGCGGCTGCCGATGCCGACGTTGTTGTCGAGGAAGTCGAGCCGGCCGTAGCGCGACACCGCTTCGTTGACCATCGCCGCGCACTGCGCCTCGTCGGTGACATCGGCGGCGAATGCGGCGGCCGTGCCGCCCTCGGCCTGGATCATCTCGACCGTGCGCTGCGCCAGCTCGCGCTGCAGATCGACCACCAGCACGCGTGTGCCGGCACGCGCCAGCAGCACGGCCGCGGCGCGACCATTGCCCATGCCGTCGCCGGCGGCGCCGCCGCCAGTGACGATCGCCACCTTGCCGTCCAGGCCGGCATCGCTCTCGCGCATCGTGTCCGCCATCGTTTCACCTCATGGCCAGCCGGCGCCCGGCACTTCGACTCGCAGCGTCTCGATGCGGCCGTCGCGCTTGCCGGCCATCGACGGGCCGCTGCCGGAATTACTGCAGACGAAGAGCGTGCGCCGGTCGGCGCCGCCCAGCATGCAGGCGTAGGCGCCGCGTGGCGCCAGCGGGATTTCGCGCGCGATACGGCCGCCCTCGAACACCCGCACCAGCCGGTGGCCGAAGGGATCCGACACCCAGATCGCGCCTTCGGCATCCAGGCAGATGCCATCGGGATAGCAGCCCGCGACGTGCGCCCATTGCCGGCGGTTGGACAACGTGCCGTCGGCGGCGACGTCGAACGCGGTGAGGCGATGCGCGAAGGTCTCGCCGACGATCATGGTCTTGCCGTCGGGCGTGATGACGGTACCGTTGGGAAACAGCAGATTGTCGGCCGCGGTCGTAAGCCTGCCGTCGGGATCGACCCTGACGATGCAGGTGGTGCGCTGCTCTTCGCCCTTGTGGCGGTCGAAGCCGAAATTGCCGACATAGGCGCGACCCTGGGCATCGACCACCATGTCGTTGCACGGGCCGCCGGCCAATGCTGAGAGGTCGGCGACCTGGGTGAAGCGGTCGCCCTCCAGCCGCAGCAGGCGGCGGTCGAGCATGGAAACCACGAGCAGTTTGCCGTCGCGCGTCCAGCCCAGACCGGAAGGCTGCTGCGGCACGCTCGCGATGGTTTCGAGCTTGCCGGCCTCGTCGACCGCCAGGACGCGGTGCGAATAGAAGTCGGAGAACCACAGCCGCCCGTCATGCCAGCGCGGCCCCTCGGGAAACGTCAGGCCATCGACCAGCGTCGTCAGCGTGGCGGGATCGGGCATGTCAGGTCCCTGCGGTCGGGTGAATGGCGGAGGTGCGGCAGCCGGGCCCCGTCACTGGCGGTCCCACTCGATGCGGAACGCCTCGCCGGCGCGATGGATGTAGCCGGCGTTGGCGCCCGGGAAATGCGCCGGGCACAGCAGGCTTTGATGTTCGGCGCAGTGCTCCAGCACCATGCGGCGCGAGCGGGCCGACATGTCCTGGTCCCAGCAGAACTGGCTCGACCAGTCGGGGTAATAGACCTGCACCGGGTGATGCATGATGTCGCCGCTGAAGACGGCCTCGCGCCCGCCATCGGCGAGGTGGATCGCGATCGAGCCCGGCGTGTGGCCCGGGGCCTCCCGGATGGTCAGCAGCGCGTCGGGCTGATGGTCAACGTCGATCATCACCGCCTGTTTCGCCTCGACCACCGGCAGCACGCTGTCATCGAACGAGCCGCCATTGACCTCTTCGCCGCTCTTGTGGCGGCGCTCCGCCTCCCAGTGCGCGTATTCCTTGCGCGCGAAGAGATAGCGGGCGTTGGGAAACGTCGGCACCCAGCGGCCGTTCTCCAGCCGCGTGTTCCATCCGACGTGATCGACATGCAAATGGGTGCACATCACGAAGTCGACGCTCTCGGGCGCCACGCCGGCCTCGCGCAAGCGTTCGAGAAAGGGCGTATCGAGATTGTTCCAGTTGGGCGCGCTGCGCGTCTTGTGATTGCCCAGGCAGGTGTCGATCAGGATGGTGTGGCGCGGCGTGCGCACGATCCAGGTGTGCACGCTGCCGACCAGGCGGTCGCTGCCCGGTTCGACGTGGTCGGATACCATCCAGTGCTTCTGCGCGTCGAACGCTTCCTGATTGAAGCGCGGGAACATGCGGTTGGGCTTGAAGCCCGGGCCGCACAGCTCTTCCACCTTGGCGATGGTCGCCTTGCCGATGCCGCGCACCGTCATGCCGCTTCCTCCGTTCGTGTTGAGGCGCAGTCTATATCTCGCGTGGCACGGGGGAACCCGCGCCCGACGAAGGGGAGCGTTGACAAAAGGCAGCAGCGTCAGGGCATTCCCTGCATGCCTCGCGCCGTGGGAGTCGGCGCGCCGCGTTGGCGACGATGACAGCGCGGCGATGACGCCATCCGGCGCCGCACCGGCCGTCGCAGGCGCGCCGCCACAGGCGCCTCGGCACGCCATCGTCGTGCGGCAAGACAGGCGCAAGCGGCCCTGGCCCGCCCGGTCGTGGCCGGCGCGTGCGCCGAAAATGCCGTCATTTGGCCCATCGGACTGCCCTCGAATGTTGGCCGGATCATGAGGAATCCCCAAAAAAGGGCCAAAAATCGGCATTTTTGGCACTTGCGGCCCACGTTAATCGTTGCGCGGCCGATGATTCTTCGTATTCTACCTGCGCTTCGTCGGCCGCGTCGTTAGGGGGTGCGGTCGGGCGGAGGCCCCCTGTAGAGAAGGAAAAAGCCATGGCTGCGAAGGCTTCAGTCACCACCGTTCCTCTGTCGAAGCTCCTCGCTGAGCTGGCGGAAAAGCATGAGATGTCGAAGAAGGCCGTCGGCGCGCTGTTCGACGATTTCGTCGGCTTGACGGTGAAGAACCTCAAGAAAGGCAACAAGGTCCGCATTACCGGCCTGGGCATCATGCAGGTCCGCAACCGTCCGGCGCGCATGGGCCGCAACCCCGCGACGGGCGAGCCGATCAAGATCAAGGCCTCGAGGAAGGTTGCCTTCCGCGTCGCCAAGGACCTGAAGGAAGCGGTCTGATCGCACGGCGCGCCGCCGCCGGCGGCGCCGCGTCACGGTCGAAAACGAAAACGCCCGGTTGTTCCAACCGGGCGTTTTTGTTGTCGCCGATCCGCTGGAGACGCGACCGTGGCGCCGGCTTGGACCGCTACGCGGCGTAGGCCACCGGCTGGGCGCTGCCCTTGATCTGGGTGCGGTGCATGATGCGTCGCGCCGTGGTGTCGAACGGGTCGCGGCGGTGCATGGTGGTGCGATTGTCCCACATCACCAGATCGCCGACCCGCCAGCGATGCGCGTAGGTGAAGCGGGGCTGCGTCGCGTGCGCCCACACCGCGTCGAGCAGTGCTTCCGACTCGGCGGGCGAATAGCCCTCGACATAGGAATTGCGACGGCGGCCGAGATAGAGCGTCGGCACACCGGTGTCGGGATGCACGCACACGGCCGGATGCCAGGCACCCGGCGCCTGGTGCGGATCATCGCTCGGCGTGACGCCCTGGCGCAGGTAGCCGCCCGAATTGTAGGTGCCGTCGTGCTTGATGCGTCGGCCGCGCAATTTGGCCTTCAGCGCCTCGGGCATCGCGGCGAAGGCGGCCTGCATGCCGCAGAACCAGGTATCGCCGCCGGTGGGCGGCAGCTCCAGCGCATACAGCATCGAGGCGTCAGGCGGCGCGTCGAGATAGCTCATGTCGGTGTGCCACACCGCTTCGCCTGCGCCCAGCGCGCCGATCGGATCGCCCTTCTCGTCGAGCACGTTGGACACGACGTAGATGTCGGGATAGCCGGGCGGACTGATGCGGCCGCGTTCCTGGTTGGGCGGCGGATCGAGTTCGCCCAGCCGGCGGCTGAACGCCAGCAGGTCGTCGTCCGACAGTGTCTGCCCGCGAAACAGCACGAAGCCGTGCCGGTGCCAGGCCGTTTCGATGTCGGCGAAATCGATGTCGCTCAGCCGTGCCAGGTCGACGCCGGAAATTTCCGCGCCGACGGCGGGCGTGACCTGTGAGACTTTCAGCGCCATGGGTCGCTCTCCCGGTGGTGGTTGGCTGGCGACAGGCAAACAACAGGCAGGATCCGGCCGCGGCATTCTGCGCCGACTTCGCGGCCGGCGGAAGCACCGGACCGCCGCGGCGAGCTCAGGTGGTCAGCGCCGAAAACACCTCATTGATGGCTTGCAGCTGGTGGCCGGTGGCGGAGGAGGCGACGATGATCGGGGTGCGCACCCCCGCGGCGTACCACGCCGCCAGCTCTTCGCGCACGCGCGCGGCCGGCCCGAACAGCGTGACGTCGCCCAGCCACTTGTCGCTCATCAGCTTGGGCAGCTCGTCGGTCCGCTGTTCGGCGATCGCGCGTTCGACAGCGGTCATCTCCTCGACGTAGCCGCTCTCCTTCCAGTAGTTGCGGTAGTTCGGCAGCTGCAGATAGTTGACCAGCGTGCGGCGGTTCACGGCCTTGGCGGCCTCGATGTCGTCGGACACGCAGGTCGGGATCATGCAACCGACGAAGAACGCCGGATCGGTGCGCTTGGCCGGCGGCAGGTGCGCCAGCGAGGCGCCCATGGTCGAGCGGCAGGCATTGGCGAAGACCACGCCGTCGCCGATCTCGCCGGCCAGCGCCACCATCTTGCGCCGCAGCGCCGCGATGATGACCGGCGGCTGCGGCCCTTGCCCTTGCTGGGCGCGAAACTTCTCGACGAAGACGCGGGTGTCGGTCAGCGGCTTGCCGGCCTTGGCCTCCATGCGTGCGTGCCCCGGCGCATGCGCCACGCCGATGCCGAAACGGAAGCGGCCGCCGGACACCTCGTGCATGAACGCGGTCGCCTCGGCGAAGTCCGAGACGCTGCGGGCGTAGATCGGCGCGATGGCGGTGCCGAAGGTGATGCGCTCGGTATTCCACGCCAGCGCCTCGCAGACCGACATGTTGCTGAACCGGCTGGGGACGTAGATCCCCTGATAGCCGCGGCGCTCGGCCTCGCGCGCCGTGTCGATGACGGCGCGGCGGCGGCCGGGCGTGGCGATCAGGCAAAGGGCGGGAAGCTGCAGGGGCACGACGATCCTCCGGGCTGGGTGTAGGGCATGCCGGTGCCGCCCGGCGCCGATTTACGGAAACCTTGCGGATGGTTCAAGCCGGCGTGCGCCGTCATCGGCCCGGCGTATGTCGCGGAGGCAGGCCGGCAAGCGGGCTCACTTCAGCACCGCCACCGTCTTGCGCTTGATCAGCTCGAAGTCGATGGCGGCACCCAGGCCGGGGCCGTTGGGCACGTGCACCCGCCCGTCGCGGCCGACCACGATGTCCTGCTCAAGGCCGTATTTCTGCGCCCCGTCGGGCAGCAGCACCTCGAAGAACTCGGTGTTCCGGATGGCGGCGATGACGTGCAGGTTGGCGACGTTGTTGAGCGAATTGCCGCCGTGATGGACCTCGAAGTTCATGCGGAAGGCCTCGGCCAGGTGGGCCGCCTTCACCAGGGTGGTGATGCCGCCCTTCACCGCCACGTCGCCGCGCAGGTAGTCGGTGGCCTGCTGCATGATCCACGGCGCGTAGCCGTCGAAGCCGGTGATCGGATATTCGGTGGCGAGGATCGGAATGCTGAGCTTCTGCTTCAGCTTGATGTAGTTGTAGATGTCCTGGTCGGCCAGCGGATCCTCGTACCAGTGGAAGTCGAGCTCCTGCGCCGCCAGCCCGACGCGCAGCGCCGCCGGGAAGTCGTAGCTCCAGGTCGAATCGAGCATGATCGTGTAGTCGTCGCCGACAGCGTTCCGCACCGCCTCGCAGACCTTGATGTCCTCGCGCCAGCGGGTCGGCGGATGGATCTTGTAGGCGGCCCAGCCGGCATCGCGGTGGCGCACCGCTTCCTCGGCATAGGCCTCGGGCGCGGCCAGCACCGCCGAACTGGCATAGGCCGGAATGCTGTCGCGGTAGGTGCCCAGCAGGCGGTGGATCGGCACGCCGGCCGCCTTGCCGGCAAGGTCCCACAGCGCCACGTCGACGGCCCCGATGCAGCGCACGCCGGCGGCGCGCTGGCGCCGCCAGATGTCCTGGTTCAAAAGCTCGCGCGCCAGCGGATCGCGGCCCATCAGCACCGGCTTCAGATGCGCAATGATGCCCTGGCCATCGATATGGGCGCCGTTCATCGCCGAGCCGAGAAAGGCGTGACCCTCGAGCCCCTGGTCGGTGATGAGCCGCAGCAGGCCGAGCTGGCTGGAGCCGCCGAAGCGGCCGCTGTGCGTGCCGTAGGTCGTGGCCGGGATATTGTCCCACGCGAACAGGGTGAGGGTGACGTCCGTGATCTTCATGGCGCTCCTCCATCGTTGCCGCCGACTGTAGCGGATGGACTAGCGACAAACAGCGCCGACGGCATGTGCGGCGCGCATGGTTGCCGCGCGGACTGCCGTGTTTGCCGTCGTCGCGCCGCGCGTGGCACTCTCGCCTCAATCAAAGATGCCGCGTCGCGACGCCTGGGGAGCCCGGACAGCATGAAAGTGACGGATGTCACGTGCCATATCCTGCAGAGCAAGGTCGACCGGCCCTTCACCTCGGCGCGCGGCTGGCTGTACGGCACGCGCAGCTCCTGCGTCGTCGAGATCGCGACCGATGAAGGCATCACCGGCTTCGGCGAGTGCTACGGCCCCGCGGCCGTCGCCAAGGCGGTGATCGATACCCAGCTCAAGCCGCGCGTGATCGGCCGCGATCCGTTCGACGTCGAGGTGGTGTGGGAGGATCTCTACAACCGCATCAAGGACTACGGCCTCGCCGGCATGACCATATCGGCCATCTCCGGCATCGACATCGCGTTGTGGGACATCGTCGGCCGCGCCGCCGGCAAGCCGGTCCACAAGCTGATCGGCGGCGCCTATCGCGATGAGGTGGTGCCCTATGCGACGGGGCTCTACTTCATCGACATGGACCGACTGATCGAGGAGGCGGTGGAGGAGGCGACCGACTACGCCCGCCAGGGCTTCCGCGCCATCAAGATGAAGATAGGGCTGGGCGATCTGAAGCTCGACGCGGCGCGCGTGGCGGCAGTGCGCCGCGCCATCGGCCCGGGCGTCAAGCTGGCAGTCGACGCCAACCACTGCTTTTCGGTGCCCAACGCCATCCGGTTGGGCCGCATGCTGGAAGAGCACGACGTCCTGTGGTTCGAGGAGCCGATCAGCCCCGAGGATCACGACGGCTATGTCGAAGTGACGCGGGCGCTGGACGTCGCGGTGGCCGGCGGCGAGAACGATTTCACGCGCTGGGGATTTCGCGACATCATCGCCCGCAAGGCGATGGACATCGTGCAGCCCGACCTGTGCGCTGCCGGCGGCTTTTCCGAATGCCGCAAGATCGCGACTTTGGCCTCGGCGTTCGGTGTCGAGTGCGTCCCGCACGCCTGGGGCTCGGCGATCGGTCTGGCGGCGACGGTGCAGTTCCTGGCGGCGTTGCCCGACCAGCCGCCGGCGCTGCGCCCGATGCCGCCGATGCTGGAGTTCGAGCAGACGCCCAATCCGTTGCGCGACCATCTCGCCACGACGCCGATCGCGCAGAAGGGCGGCGTCGTGAAAGTGCCCGGCGGGCCGGGCCTGGGCATCGAGATCGACCGCAAGGTGCTGCAACAGTACAAGGTCGCCTAGGTCTTCTCGCCGCCGCGCGGCGTGCGAGGGGAGGAGCCGCCACATGAAGATCGCCCGCATCGACGCCACCTGGGTGCATGTGCCGATTCCCGGAGCGGGCCAGCACGTCAGCAATTTCGGCCTGGTGGCGTCGTTCGACTCGGTGATCGTGCGCGTCGAGACCGACACCGGTCTGCTCGGCTGGGGCGAGGCCAAGGCGGGTGTGGGGTCGGCGGCCTCCTGTGCCGGCCTGGCCGCCATCATCCGCGACGATCTGGCGCCGCTGCTGCTGGGTCAGGACCCGCGCGACATCGCCCGGCTGTGGGACGTGATGTACAACACGCCGCGCCACGGCCACGCCATCGCGCGTGGCCACGGCATGCCGCAGCTCGGCCGGCGCGGTCTGACCCTGTCGGCGATCGGCGGCATCGACATCGCACTGTGGGACATCCTGGGCAAGTCGCTGGGCGCGCCGGTGTGGCGCCTGCTGGGCGGCCGCCGCGCCGAGCGCATGCCCGCCTACGCGTCGGGCGGCTGGGCCGACGCCAGGGGCATCGGCGCGCAGCTCAAGGGCTACATCGCGAAGGGCGGCTTCGGGGCCGTGAAGATGCGGGTCGGCGTCATGGACGGCACGCCGGCGCGCTCGGCCGAGCGGGTCAGGGCGGCGCGCGCCGCGCTGGGTCCCGACATCGGGCTGGCGTGCGACGCGCACGGCACCTTCACCGTGGCCGGGGCCAAGGCGTTCGCGCGCATGGTCGAGGACTGCGACCTGATGTGGTTCGAGGAGCCGGTGTCGGGCGACGACAAGGCCGGCATGGCCGAAGTGCGCCGCTCTTCGGCGGTGCCGATCAGCGCCGGCGAGAGCGAGTTCACGCGTCACGATTTTCGCGAGCTCGCGGAGCTGCGCGCCGTCGACATCCTGCAGCCCGACCTGGCGATCGCCGGCGGCATCAGCGAGGCGCTGCGCATCTCGGCCATCGCTTCGGCCTTCAACCTGCGGCTGGCGCCGCATCTGTGGTCGGGCGCGCCGGGCTTCGCGGCCGGGCTGGCGGTGGCCGCGACGTCGCCGGCCGGCTTCATCCTGGAGTATTCGCTGGGCAGCAACCCGCTGCTGCAGGATCTGGTCGAGGAAGGCTTTCCGGTCGAGGATGGCATGGTCGAGGTGCCCGACCGGCCGGGCCTGGGCATCACGGTGAAGGAGGATTTCGTGCGCCGTCACGCGCGCAGCGCGTGAGGCCGCGCGACATACCCGCCGGGCACGGGCCGCGGGCGGGCAAGCGGGTCTTGGGGGAGGAGCGAACATGTTGAGACGGACGTTTGTCGGCAGTGCCGCGGCGGCGGGCCTCGTGGCGCCGGCGCGGGCGCAGGGCCTGAAGCAGGAGGTGCGCATCTTCTGCGGCTTTCCGCCGGGCGGCACCGCCGACCTGCTGTGTCGGCTGCTGGCCGACGCCGCCACGCCGGTGGTCGGCCAGAAAGTGATCGTCGAGACCAAAACCGGCGCCAGCGGCTTCATTGCGAACGAAACCGTGGCGCGGGCCGCGCCGGACGGCCACACCATCCTGCTGGCGGCGATGGCCGCCTTCTGCGTCGCGCCCGTCATGCCCGGCCAGAAGCTGCCGATCGACGTCGACAAGGACCTCACGCCGATCGCCAACGTCGCGGGCGTCTACAACATGCTGGTGGTCAGCAAGCACGCCAGCTTCCGCACCGTGCCGGAGATCATCGAGCTGGCGAAGAAGGATCCCGGCAAGCTGACCTATGCCTCTGCGGGCAACGGCACCTCGCAGCACCTGGCGGGCGAGCTGTTCAAGAAGCTGGCCGGCGTCAACCTGCTGCATATCCCCTACCGTGGCGGTGCGCCGGCGGTCCAGGACATGGTCAGCGGCAACGTGCAGATGATGTTCGGCAACATGCCGGAGTTCCTCGGTCAGATCGGCGGCCGCAACCTCATTCCGGTGGCGTTCGGCGGACCGAGGCCCTCGCCGCTGTTCAAGGAGCTGCCGCTGATCTCGCAATGGCTGCCCGACTTCCGGGTGGTGAACTGGTTCGCTGTCTTCGGTCCGGCCGGCATGCCGGCCGAGATGGTGCAGTTCTGGAACCGCTCGCTGCGCGCCGCGGTGGCCAACGAGACGTTCCAGAAGCGCATGGTCGAGAACGGCATGGAGAACCTGATCGGCTCGAGCGACGAGTTGAAGGCGACCATCGCCGCCGACCGTGCCAAGTGGGCCGATGTCATCAAGGCCGCCGGCATGCGGGCCGATTGAGACGTCTGTCCGGCTGCCGATCGGCGGAACCACAAGGAACACGAAACCACGGAAGGAACGCCTCATGTCCACCGACCATCTGCTGGAAACCAACGAGGACGGCGTCGCGGTACTGACCTTGAACCGGCCCGACGTGCTCAACGCCATGTCGCGGTCGATGATCGAGCAGCTCATCGCGGCCATGCGGCGCATCGCCACCGACGATGCGGTGGGTTGCGTCGTGCTGACCGGCGCCGGTCGCGGCTTCTGCTCCGGCGGTGACGTGCGCGCCATGGCCGAGCGCGCCGACCAGGCGCCGGTCACCCTGGAAAGCCGCGCCAACGACCTGCGCGAGCGCATGGAGGCCTCGCGTCTGCTGCACGAATCGCCCAAGCCGACCATCGCCATGATCAACGGCCCGGCGGCCGGCGCCGGGTTGAGCCTGGCGCTGGCCTGCGACATGCGGTTCATGGCGCAGGGCGCGCGCATCTCGACCGCCTTCGCCAATGTCGGCTATTCCGGCGACTTCGGCGGCAGCTATTTCCTCAGCCACCTCGTGGGCACCGCCAAGGCGCGCGAACTGTATCTGCTGGCCGAGCGGGTTGACGCCGCCGAGGCGCTGCGGCTGGGCATCGTCAACCGCGTCTATCCCGACGCTGGCCTGCGCGAGGAGACGATGAAAGTGGCCAAGCGGCTGGCGGCCGGGCCGCGCATCGCCTACCGCTACATGAAGCGCAACTTCAACGCCGCCGAGAGCGCGACGCTGAAGGAGGCGTTCGACATCGAGGCCTGGGGCCACAGCCGCACCGGCGAGACCGAGGATCACAAGGAGGCGTCAAAAGCCTTCGTCGAAAAGCGGCAGCCGGTGTTCAAGGGGCGATGATCGGAAGGAACGGCGACGCCTCAACCGCGGCAGGCGACCGCAAGCGGCGCTCCGGCGCCGTCGGCGATTGATCACCGGAACGGGTTGACGATGTTGACCCCGTCGATCACGTGGCCGTGCGAAAGGTCCTCGGTGTAGAGCTGCCCGCAGCCACCGGCACGGGCGGCCGCAATGATGGCGCTGTCCCAGAACGAATATCCGTGCGTCGCCTTGATTTCGAGGGCGCCGTTGAGGACCGCCACGGTGTTGTCCTGGATCCGAAAACGCAGCCAGGTTCGAATCAGCCCGGTTGCGACGTCATGCGGCAATGGGTCGGCCCGTGACGGGCGCGTTGCCTGCACGTAGAACTCCTGCAGCACTTGCACCGAGAGATTGCAGTCATCGCGATCCAGCAGCGCGAGCGCCCGGTCGCGCTTGCGCCGTTCCTTGGCGTCGGTGCTGATCGAATAGAGCAGGATGTTGGTGTCGAGGAAGACCGCCATTCTCAGCGCCGGCGCGCATGCAGATCGTCGCGCGACAGACGGTCGGCCGCCCGGAAAGAGCGGATCGACGCGCGCAGCTCTGCCTCCTGGCGCTTGAGCCGCTCCGGCTCACTCTCCGCCGACGCCAAGTCGATGAGGAATTGCCGAACAAGGGCCGACAGAGACGTTTCGCGTTCGGCCGCCTTTATCCGCGCCCGGCGATAGGTGGCGTCGTCCACGGAAACTGTGATATTTTTCATATTTTCACAGTAGCCGTAGCTCCGCGATTCGTCAATTTGGAAAGCTGGTCAAGCCAGCCCGGTGTTGGCGCTCACGTGTGGCGCGGCGACAACTGTCGGACCCGCGCCGAGGCCTGTCGCAACGATGGATATGATCCTGTGTCATGCGCGGTCGATGTGACTGCCCGGGGCCGCCGGCCACGCCTCACAACCCCAGCACCATCTTGGCCATGATGTTCTTCTGCACCTCGGTCGAGCCGCCGTAGATCGAGGCCTTGCGCCAGTTGCCGTAGGTCGGCGCCTGCGTGGCGGCGTAGTCGGGCCCGATCGGCGGCTCGTTCCAGCCGTCGTACATCGCCTTCTTCACATAGGGCAGGGCGTAGTAGCCCAGCGCCTCGAACACCAGCTCGGTGATGCCCTGCTGCACGTCGGTGCCCTTGACCTTGAGCATCGAGGCGCCGGCGCCCGGTCCCTGGCCGGCGTTCTCGCGCGACAGCGCGTCGAGCTCGATGTACTCCAGCGCCGTCAGCTCGATCTCAACCGCGGCGATCTTGTTGGCGAAGGCGTTGTCCTCGATCAGCGGCTTGCTGCCGACGCGCTCGACGCGCGCGATGTCCTTCAGCCGGCGCAGCGCATTCTTCGAGCGGCCGACGGCGGCGATGCCGGCGCGTTCATGCCCGAGCAGGAACTTGGCGTAGGTCCAGCCCTTGTTCTCCTCGCCGACACGGTCCTCGAGCGGCACCTTTACGTCGGTGAGGAACACCGAGTTCACGTCGCTGGTGCCGTCGATGGTGACGATCGGCTGCACCTCGACGCCGGGCTGGCGCATATCGATCAGCAGGAACGAGATGCCGTCCTGCGGTTTGGCGTCGGCATTGGTGCGCGCCAGGCAGAACATGTGGTCGGCGTAGTGCGCGAAGCTGGTCCAGGTCTTCTGGCCGTTGACGGTATAACCGCTGGCATCACGCACGGCGCGGGTGCGCAGGCTGGCGAGGTCGGAACCGGATCCCGGCTCGGAGTAGCCTTGGCACCACCAGTCTTCGCCCGACAGGATGCGCGGCAAATACTTCGCCTTCTGCTCGGGCGAACCGAAGGTGTAGATCACCGGCCCGACCATCTGGAGGCCGAACGGCATGATGCGCGGCGTGTCGGCGAAGGCCAGCTCCTCGCCGAAAATGTAGCGCTGGGTGAGGGTCCAGCCGGTGCCGCCATACTCCTTGGGCCAGGCCGGTGCGATCCAGCCCTTGCGGTAGAGGATGCGGTGCAGGGCGACATAGTCGTCGCGCTCGAGCTGCAGGTTGCGGCGCACCTTGTCGCGCAATTCGGTCGGCACGTTCTCGTGCAGGAAGCTGCGCACTTCGTCGCGGAAGGCGAGATCGGCCTTGCTGAACGTCAGATCCATGGCGCGCTCCATCGCTGCGTCCGCTCCGGCTTGGCGGGGCGATCACGACGTCCATCTTTAGCGCATGGCAGCCCTCGGATCGACACCGCCACCGGCATCGCGTAGATCGACTGACGCCGCCGTTCCGGGCGGCGGAACGCCTGGCATTGGCGGTTTTGCACGGTGAGGGGAGCGGGCGATGGCGCACAAGGGACTGATTTTCGGCATCTTCCTGGCCCCCTTCCATCGTGTCGGCGACAATCCCAACCTGGCGATCGCGCGCGATATCGAGCTGATCGAGTGGCTCGACCATCTCGGTTACGACGAGGCCTGGATCGGCGAACACCATTCCGCCGGCTGGGAGCTGATCGCCTCGCCCGAGCTGATCATCGCCGCCGCGGCCGAGCGCACGCGCAACATCCGCCTGGGCTCGGGCGTCACCAGCCTGCCCTATCACCACCCGCTGATGGTGGCGAACCGCTTCGTGCAGCTCGACCACATGACGCGCGGCCGCGCCATGCTGGGCGTCGGCCCTGGCGCGCTGGTGTCGGATGCCTACATGCTGGGCATCGCCCCCGACACGCAGCGCCGCCGCATGGACGAGTCGCTCGACGCGATCACCCGGCTGCTCGCCTGCGAGGAGCCGGTGACCATGAAGACCGACTGGTTCGAGATGCGCGAGGCGCGCCTGCACCTCGCGCCCTACACCTATCCGCGCTTCCCGATCGCCGTCGCCAGCACGCTGACGCCCGCCGGCATGCAGGCCGCCGGGAAGTACGGGCTGGGCGTGCTGTCGCTGGGCGCCGGCCTGCCCGGCGGGCCGGACGCGCTGGCCAACCAGTGGAAGATCGCCGAGGACGAGGCCGCCAAGGTCGGCCGCACCATGGACCGCAGGGACTGGCGCCTGGTGGTCAACATGCACACCGCCGAGGACGACGAGGCGGCGATCGAGCAGGTCAAGGTCGGCGAGCGCCTGGAGACCGTGACCTATTTCGAGGACACGCTGGGCCGGCCGCCGGGCCGCGCCGACGATCCGTTGCGCGAGGGTGTCGCAATGGGCACGACCCTCGTCGGCTCGCCGGACACCGTGGCGCGCGGCATCGAGAGCCTGATCGCCCGTAGCCAGGGCGGCATCGGCGGCGTCATGTTCCGGGCTCACGAATGGGCCGACCGCGAGCAGACGATGCGCAGCTTCGAGCTGTTCGCGCGCTGGGTGATGCCGCGGTTCCAGGGCTCGCTCGACACCATCGTGGGCTCGCGTGACTGGGCGCGCTCGCATCGCCGCACCATCTTCGGCCCCAACGTCGCGGCGATCCGCAAGGCCTACACCGATGCCGGCAAGGCGATCCCCGACGAGTATGCGCAGCGTGTGCCCGGCGCGCGCGACGTGGCGACCTGACCACGGCGCGGCCGCCGCGGCCCGCGGCGTCCGGCGTTGCGCTCGCATGCCTTCCGCATAGCGAGCCTTCCATGCTTCACGCGCCGGCCGGCGTTGCCCGAACGGGCGCATCGCCGGCTCGACCGTCACCGCGAAATGCACCACCATGCCTCGGCAGCGCGACCGGACCGTGTCGCGGGCGTCGATGAGGGGAGACCGAGCCGGCCGCATGAGTCTCAAAGGCAAAGCCTATATCGCCGGCATCTACGAGCATCCCACGCGACTGGCGACCGATCTGTCGCTGGCGATGATCCATGCCGAAGTGGCCAAGGGCGCGCTCGAAGACGCCGGCCTGAGCAAGAGCGACGTCGACGGCTACTTCTGCGCCGGCGACGCGCCCGGGCTGGGCCCGATGTCGATGGTCGAGTACATGGGCCTGACCAAGCTCAAGCACGTCGATTCGACCGACACCGGTGGTTCGTCCTACGTGCTGCATGTCGGGCACGCCGCTGAGGCGATCGCCGCCGGCAAGTGCAAGGTGGCGCTGATCACCCTGGCGGGCCGGCCGCGCGCCGAGGGC
>JAHCJT010000005.1 GCA_026126245.1 Alphaproteobacteria bacterium | reverse complement strand
CGGCGTGCCGCGCCACCACGACCTCGGGCACGGTCGACATGCCGACGGCGTCGGCACCCAGGCGGCCGGCGGCGCGGATCTCGGCCGGCGTTTCGAAGCTGGGGCCGGCGAACCAGATGTAGACGCCCTCATGCAACGTCACGCCGGCCGCCTTCGCCACGTCGTGCAGGCGGCGGCGCAGGCCTGGATCGTAGGCGTCGACCATGTCGACGAACCGGCTGTCGCCGGTTTCACCGAACAGCGGCGACACACCTGTGAAGTTGATGTGATCGGCGACCAGCATGACGCTGCCCGGTACCATCTCGCGCCGCAGGCTGCCGGCGGCATTGGTCAGCAGCAGCATCTCGCAGCCCAGTGCCGCCAGCGTACGCACCGGCACCTTCATGGCGTCGGCGCGGCCGGTCTCGTAGTAATGCGCGCGGCCGTGCAGGAGGGCGACGGCTGCGCCGGCGAGGCGGCCCAGCACCAGCCGGCCGGCATGCCCGCCGACGCTTGGCTGCGGAAAACCCGGCAGCGTGCCGTAGGGCAGGGTGACGACCGCCTGCACCTCGTCGGCCAGGCCGCCCAGTCCCGAACCCAGCACCACGCCGGTTCGTGGGCTGAAACCGGGCGCCCGCGCGCGGATCAGCGCAAGGCATTGCTGGACCTGATCGTTCATCGTGGCGCCGGCTTTCGTCGCTCATTTCCAAGTGTAGTCTGCCCCAATTCCGGCGCCCATGGCACCAGAACTGCGCCATGCCGAGGCTTCGTCGTTGGTTGGACCAGTCGCACATGGTCACAGCGGCCAATCGCGGCATTGTCGCAAGCGGGAAGCGCCCGCATCAGGGTATTCCTTGATTGAGAAAAGACCGAATATGCAACCTATAGATGTTGTTGTTCGGCGATTTTCAATGATATCGTAAATCCTGTCGTTGTTCCGGCGCTGTGCAGCTGTCCATTGAGGACCGAGCCAGTGCTCATCGCGAGTATGCGCGGAACAGTCCGCCTACGCCGGTCGGACGCAGGTGATACCAAGGTGCCCCGATGCGTCTGCTGAGGATTGTTCTGTTGGCATTGATGTGGGTTGCGCCAGCGCAGGCGCGCGACACCGACGTTGCCGAAGGGGATCGTCTTGGCAAATCGCAGCTGTCGGTCGGCGAGTCCCGATGGAAGCTGACGATCCGGCGCAATGCAGACGGCGATTCCTTGCTCGTTGAGGCGCAAGGCCGGAATTGGCGGATGGCCCATGAAATCAGGCGACGACCGATTGTCGACGCCAGGTTTGTCACAGGCTTTCTGACCACTAAAGACGGTGCGGTCGCCATCCTCGAAGTGAAGTGGGACAATCAAACCTGCGCAACATCGCACATCGTGATCTACATGCCGTTGGCCTACGTAGACTTCCTTATCGACAAGGACATTGAGACGATGGTCGAGATCTGCAACTCGCGATTCGAACTGCGGCCACACGGCCAGCCGACCCGGGAGATTGCGTTCTCGTCGCCCGGCGAGGGAACTGCCGTCCATACGGTGGTCATCGCCACCAACCACTTGGAAACTTATGACAGTGCCGGCTATCAGCGCTGGCTTACCGCGGAACGTCGGAAGGCATCCTGCATGGTGTCCGGTCCGCTCAGCGGCCTGCTTCAGGCCATAACGCACTATCATATGAATGGCACCGAGCTGCACGGCTACATTATGACGATCCCCAAGACCTGTTTTCAGCTCTATTATGGTGAAATGGGCTACAAGGAAGACGTGACACGCCTTTATCTGTTCAAGGACGACGAAACCGCGGCGTGGCTCGCGAAGAACGTCGACCGGCGCGTGACCATTAACATCAAGGGGCCGGTCTGGGTGCCATTCAACACGTGGTATCCCGCCAGCGCCCAGGCGGCGGCCCGCGGTTACGAACCGATGTCACCCTGAGTGTCACAACCGGGGCTACGACATCGCTTGAATTGACAGCAGGCGATACTTGGCCGTTCGGCCGACGTGGCACACTGACTCAGGCCAACGTCGGTGACATGCACGGATCAATGCAAGCTAGCGTTGAATTTGATCACTCATCGCAACATCCGCGGTGCCGACACCCCAATCCGCGAGTGGATTGGGCGATGGCATGAAAGTTGGATGCGACTATGCTTGGTGCCGGCACCCAGGAGGCCTTATGACCCGCCGTCCCAACGAGCTTCGCATCAACGAGCAGCGTTTCTGGGCCAGCATGGCGCGCTCCGGCGAGATCGGCAGAGGCCGGACCACGGGCATGTCGCGCCTGGCGCTGGGCGATGCCGACAAGCAGATGCGCGATATTTTCGTCGGCTGGTGCAGGGAGGCCGGGCTGGAGGTATCCGTCGACCGCATGGGCAGCATCTTCGCCCGGCGCAAGGGCCGCGAAGACCATCTGCCGCCGGTGATGGTGGGCAGCCATCTCGACACCCAGATCGCCGCCGGCAACTACGACGGCGTCCTGGGCGTGCTGGGTGGCCTGGAGCTGATCCGCACGCTCAACGACGCCGGCATCGAAACCCGCCGTCCCATCGAGCTGGTCGACTGGGCCAACGAGGAGGGCGCCCGCTTCAATCCCCCGATGCTGGCATCCGGTGTGTTCGCCGGGGTCAGCAGGCTCGACTGGGCGCTGGGCCGTACCGACCTGCAAGGCAACACCTACGGCGGCGAGCTCGAGCGCATCGGCTATGCCGGCCCGGCGCCGGTCGGCGGCCGGCCCGTCGACGCCTATTTCGAGCTTCATATCGAGCAGGGACCGATCCTCGATGACAGGAAGGTCCCGGTCGGCATCGTTGTGGGCGGCTACGCCACCCGCGGCATGCGGATCAAGGTCCATGGCGAATGCGCCCACGCCGGCGGCGCCGCCATGGACGTGCGCCGCAATGCCCTGGTCGGTGCCGCTTACCTGATCGTGGCGCTCAACGAGCTGGGCTGGCGCTACCATCCCGAGGGCGGCCGCTCGACGGCAGCGCAGATCGAGGTCTGGCCCAACCTGACCGGCATCCTGCCGGAATATGCGCTCGTCACGCTCGACTTCCGGCACCCCACGGTCGAGGGCGTCGAGAAGATGAAGGCCGAGTTCGATGACGCCATCGGCGAAGCGGCGGCGCGGGCGCGGGTGCGCATGGAGATCGCCGAGACCTGGCGCTTCGGCGACGAGGCCTTCGATCCGGAGTGCATCGGCCTGATCCGCAGCGCCGCCGAAGACCTGAAGGTTCCCTACATCGAGATGCTGAGCCAGGCCGGGCACGACGCCTACAACATGACCCGCGTCTGTCCCACGGCCATGATCTTCGCACCCTGCGACAAGGGCATCTCGCACAACGAGGCTGAGACCATGTCGCCCGAAGACGCCTATCCCGGCGTCAATGTGCTGATGCACGCCGTGCTGGCACGCGCGAACAGGTAGACGCCGACGGCGCCGACCGATACGCGTCGCACCCAATTCGTCAGGACCTCGACGGGCCGGCGTTGACTTGAGGGTGCACGTTCCGTCGGCAGAGTCAGGTCTGGGCAGGCAAATTGGCCGGCCCGAACGACAGCGGCAGCAGTTCGCCCAGCGTGACGGTGCGGCGCAAGCCCGCCGGTCCGCAGACGTGGATCGGCAGTGCGTCGTCGGCGAACTCGCGCAGGCGCTGGCGGCAACCGCCGCAGGGCGTGACCAGCGCCTCCCCGCGGCCCATCACCACGGCCTCGACGATGCGCCGCTCGCCGTCGACCACCATGGCGGCAATGGCCGAGGCCTCGGCGCACCAGCCCTCGGGATAGGCGGCGTTTTCGACATTGCAACCGGCATAGAGCTTGCCGTTGGCACCGCGCAGCACGGCGCCGACGGCGAAGCGCGAGTAGGGCGCGTGCGCCCGCGCCATCGCCTGGCGGGCCAGCGCCAGCATCTCCTCGGATGGGCCGGCCATGCTCAGTGCTCCTTCTCGTAGGGCACCCCGATCGCCTTGGGGGCCACGGCACGGCCGATGAAACCGGCCAGCAGGATCACGGTCAACACGTAGGGCAGCACCTGGATGAACTGTACCGGCACTTCGCCGATCAGGGGCAGCCGCACGCCCTGCAGGCGGATGGCGACGGCGTCGAGGAAACCGAACATCAGGCAGGCGCCCAGCGCCGGCACCGGCCGCCACTTGCCGAAGATCATGGCGGCCAGGGCGATATAGCCCTGGCCCGCCGTCATGTCGCGGCTGAAGGCGGCGTTCTGCGCGATCGACAGGTAGGTGCCGGCGATGCCGGTGAACAGGCCGCAGATCAGCACGGCGCGATAGCGCAGCCAGGCGACCGAAATACCGGCGGCGTCGACCGCCAGCGGCACCTCGCCCACCGCCCGCAGCCGCAGCCCGAAGCGCGTCCGGTTGAGCACCCACCACGTCAGCGGCACGATCAGCAGCGCCAGATAGACGATGAGGTTGTGCCCGCCCAGCAGGTCGCCGTACAGCCGGCCCAGCAGCGGCACGTCGGCGAACGCGCGGCTGCCGCGCAAGTTGATCGGCATGAAGCGCGCTTCGGGCGGCAGCGCCGGCGTCTGGCCGCCACGCTGGAACCAGGCCATGCCGAACACGACGGTAAGGCCGGACACCAGGATGTTGATGGCGACGCCGCTCACCACCTGGTTGCCGCGATGCGTGATGCAGGCGAAGCCATGCAGCAGTGCCAGCACTTCGGCGACCAGGATGGCGGCACCCAACCCGGCCCAGGCGGAGCCCGTCACCGATGCCATGGCGGCGGCGGCGAAGGCGGCCGCCAGCATCTTGCCTTCCAGGCCGATGTCGATCAGGCCACTGCGTTCGGAGAACAGGCCGCCCATGGCGCACAGGATCAGTGGCGTGGCGACCCGCAAGGTGGCCGACAGGATCAGCACCGGAAAGGTGATCCAGTCGTCCATCTCAGCGTGTGTCCTGATGAAGAGAAGTCCAACCACAGAGGCACAGAGACGCAGAAGTCACACAGAGGAGAACTCTCCGCGTGCCGCAGGCGCGCAGCGTCTTCTTTCGCTGCTCTTGTCTCTGCGCCTCTGTGTCTCTGTGGTTGGTCTTCATGCGCCTACGCCTCCGCCGCATCGGCTGCCGGGGCGTTGTCGCTTCGCGTGTGCAGCCACTGGAATAGCGCCTCCAGCGCCGGCTTGGTGACATTGGCCAGCGCGCCGCAGAACAGGATGATCAGGCCCTGGATCACCACGACCATCTCGCGGGTGATGGCCGGGATGTCGAACGCCAGTTCGGCGCCACCCTGCTGCAGGATGCCGAACAGCAGGCTGGCCAGAACGATGCCGATTGGATGGTTGCGGCCCATCAGCGCCACGGCGATGCCGGCGAAGCCGTAGCCGGCGGTGAAGTTCAGCAGCAGGCGATGATGCACGCCCATGATCTCGTTGACGCCGACGAAACCCGCCAGCGCGCCCGAGAGACCCATCGCCAGCAGGGTCATGCGGCGGATGTCGATGCCGGCATAGATCGCGGCGTTGGGGTTGTGGCCCATGGTGCGCAGCGCGTAGCCCCACGGCGTGTGCCACAGAAAAAGCCAGACCAGCGCGCAGCAGATGGCGGCGAGCACGATCGTCAGGTTGAGCGGCGACTGGCCCATGGTGATGCCGATACCGGCCAGCAGCTCATGGGCGAAGGGCAGGTGACCTGGCGCGGCGAACTCGCGGCTCTCGGGCGACATCGAACCGGGCGCGATCAGCACATTCACCATCAGGTAGACCATCACCGCCGCGGCGATGAAGTTGAACATGATGGTGGTGATGACGATGTGGCTGCCGCGCCACGCCTGCAGGTAGGCCGGCACCGCCGCCCAGGCGGCGCCGAAGGCGGCGGCGGCCAGCACCGCCAGGGGCACCAGCAGGAGCGGTGGCAGGACGGCATCCAGCGCCAGCAGCACCAGGCCGACGCCCAGGCCGCCGATATAGGCCTGACCTTCGCCGCCGATGTTGAACAGGCCGGCATGAAAGGCGACCGCCACGGCCAGGCCGGTGAAAATGAAGTTGGTCGTGTAGTAGAGCGTGTAGCCGATCGCCTCGGGATAGCCGACCGAGCCGCCGATCATGATGCGCACGGCGGTGAAGGGGTTGACCCCGATCGACAGCACGATCAGCCCGACCACGACGAAGGCCAGCAGCACGTTAACGATCGGGATCAGCCCGATATCGACCCAGGCCGGCAGCGGCTGGCGTCCGCCGCTCATGGAGCGGTCACCGCCGTGCTTTGTCGCTCGGGTGCCTCTGGCGGCGTCCAGACATTGGCCATCATGAGGCCCAAGGTGCGCTCGTCGGCGGTCTCGCCCGCGACCTCACCGACGATGCGGCCGCCATACATCACGAGGATGCGGTCGGACAGCGCCATCACTTCATCAAGTTCGACCGAGACCACGAGGATGGCGCACCCGGCGTCGCGTGCCGCCAGCAGTTGGCGGTGGATGAACTCGATGGCGCCGATATCAACGCCGCGCGTCGGCTGGCCGACCAGCAGGATGCGCGGCTGTGCCGCGATCTCGCGGGCCAGGATCAGCTTCTGCTGGTTGCCGCCGGAGAAATTCGCCGACCGCAGCTCCGGCCGGCGCGGGCGTACGTCGAAGCGCTCCATCAGCGCGGCGCAGTGGTCGACCATGGCGCGATGATGCATCAGGCCGTGGCTGCTGAACGGTGCCTTGTCGTGATAGCCCAGCAGGGCGCTCTCGGCGGCCTCGAACGGCGCCACCAGTCCGTAGCGGTGGCGGTCCTCCGGCACGTGCGCAACACCAAGCGCGCGCATTTCGGCGGGGCCGGCGGGATGAGCCGCATCGATCGTGCGCGCGCCGATTGTGAGGCGGCCGACCGTGGGCGGGCGGATCCCGGCGAGCACCTCCAGCAGCTCGCTCTGGCCGTTGCCCGAGACACCGGCGATGCCGACGATCTCGCCGGCACGTAACGTAAGATCGATGCCGTCCAGCACGGCGATGCCGCGGCTGTCGCGCAGACCCAGGCCATGCGCAACCAGCGCCGGCGCACCGGCGTGCGGCGGGGTCTTGTCGAGCTCCAGCCGCACCTTGCGGCCGACCATCAACTCGGCCAGCTCTTCGCTGCTGGTGTCGGCCGTGCGGCGTTCGGCCACCACCTCGCCGTGGCGCATGACGAACACCGCGTCGGTGACGGCCATGATTTCGCGCAGCTTGTGGGTGATCAGCACCACCGTCGCGCCGCGGTCGCGCAGCGCCTGCAGGATGCGGAACAGCTGTTCCGTCTCCTGCGGCGTCAGCACTGCCGAGGGCTCGTCGAGGATCAGGATGCGGGCGCCGCGATAGAGCACCTTGAGGATCTCGACGCGTTGCTGCTCGCTGACCGGCAGGTCGCCGACCATGGCATCGGGATCGACGCGCAAGCCGTAGTCGTTGCCCAGCCTCTCCAGTTCACGGCGTGCCGACTCCAGGCTCGGCCGCAGCACCGGGCCGGTCTCGGCGCCAAGCACCATGTTCTCCAGCACGGTGAAGGTGTCGATCAGCATGAAATGCTGGTGCACCATGCCGATGCCGTGGGCGATGGCGTCGCGCGGGCTGCGGATGCGCACGGCCTGGCCGTCGATCAGGATCTCGCCGCTGTCGGCCTCGTAGAGGCCGTACAAGATGCTCATCAGCGTCGACTTTCCGGCGCCGTTCTCGCCAATGATGCCGGTGATCGAGCCGCGCGCGATCGACAGCGAGACGCTGCGATTGGCATGCACCGGTCCGAACGACTTGTCGATCGCGCGCAGTTCGACGGCAGGCGGTGCGGGGGTGCTCATGAATCTCTTAGCTTCCCCCCGCGGGGCAAGGTCACCCGCTGTGCGTCCGTGCAACGCATCATGCTCAATAGGTGCAGCTGTTGCTGCTCATGTAGTCGTGCACCTTGATCTTGCCACTGATGATGTCGGCCTTGGCTTGTTCGACCTTGGCCTTCATCTCCGGCGTGACGAGCTTGGCGTTGTACTGGTCCAGTGCCCAGTCGACGCCGCCGTCCTTCAGTCCGAGCACCGTCACGCCCGGCTCCCAGGTGCCGCCCATCGCCAGCTTGAACGTGTCGTAGGCGACCATGTCGACGCGCTTGACCATCGAGGTCAGCATGGTGCCGGGATGCAGATGGTTCTGGTTGGAATCGACGCCGATCGCCAGCTTGCCGCGATCCTTGGCCGCCTGGTAGACGCCGATCCCGGTACCGCCGGCGGCGGCATAGATCACATCGGCGCCGCGCTCGAACTGGCCCTTCGCCAGTTCGCCGCCACGCGCCGGATCGTTCCATGCCGCCGGCGTGGTGCCGGTCATGTTCTGCAGCAGCTCGGCATTGGGATTGGCGTATTTGATGCCCTGCTCATAGCCACAGGCGAAGCGGCGGATCAGCGGGATGTCCATGCCGCCGACGAAGCCGACCTTGCCGGTCTTGGACGCCAGCGCCGCCAGCACGCCGACCAGGAACGATCCCTCGTGCTCCTTGAACAGCACGGACTGCACGTTGGGCAGCTTCACCACGCCGTCGATGATCGTGAAGCGGATCTTGGGGAATTCCTTGGCGATCTTCTCGATGGCATTGGCCTGCGTGAAGCCGACGCCGAGGATCGGATCCTGGCCCCGCTGCGCGAAGCGTCGATGCGCCTGCTCGAACTGGGTCTCGTTGGTGACCTCGAATTCGGCGACCGGCAGCTTGGTTTCCGCCTTGAACCGCTCGACGCCGTTGGCGACTCCCTCGTTGAACGACTTGTCGAACTTGCCGCCCATGTCGAAGACCACGGCCGGCTTGATGTCGGCGGCCCGCGCCACCCCCGCGAGGCAGACGATGGCAAGTGCCCAGAGCGCCCGTGTGGCCAGCGTTCTCATCGTATCCTCCCCCTGCGGAAATGCTCGCGCTTGCGGTCGACCGGGCGCCGGATGGTCGGCGACCCGAGCGCCTACTGCGGGCAGGCGTTGTTGCTCATGTAGTCGTGCACCTTGATCTTGCCGCTGATGATGTCGGCCTTGGCCTGCTCGACCTTGGCCTTGATCTCGGGCGTGATCAGCGTGGCGTTGTTCTTGTCCAGCGCCCAGTCGACACCGCCTTCCTTCAGGCCCAGCACGTTGACGCCGGGCTGCCAGGTTCCCGCCCTGGCGGCGGTGAACGTGTCGTAGACCGCGAGGTCGACGCGCTTGACCATCGAGGTCAGTACCGAACCGGGATGCAGGTGGTTCTGGTTCGAATCGACGCCGATGCTGAGCTTGCCGGCGTCCTTGGCGGCCTGCAGGACACCCAGCCCGGTGGTACCGGCGGCGGCGTAGACCACGTCGACGCCACGCTCGAACTGGCCCTTGGCCAGCTCCGCGCCGCGGCCCGGGTCTGTCCAGGCCGCCGGCGTGTTGCCGGTCATGTTCTGGATCACCGTCGCGCCCGGCTTGGCCCAGCGCACGCCCTGCTCGTAGCCGCAGACGAACTTGCGGATCAGCGGGATGTCCATGCCGCCGACGAAACCGACCTTGCCGGTCTTGGAGACCAGCGCGGCCGCGACGCCCACCAGGAACGACCCCTCGTGCTCCTTGAACAGCACCGAGCGCACATTGGGCAGATCGACCACGGTGTCGATCACGGTGAAGCGCACCTTGGGAAACTGCTTGGCCACCGTGGTGACGGCCGAGGTCTGCAGGAAGCCGACGCCCACGATGGGGTCGTTGCCGCCCTGCGCGAAGCGGCGGTGCGCCTGCTCGAATTGCGTCTCGTTGCTGACCACAAAGTCGCGGTAGTTGATCTTGGTCTCGGTCTTGAATCGTTCGGCGCCGCGGAACGCAGCCTCGTTAAACGAGCCGTCGAATTTCTCGCCGATGGAATAGACAACCGCCGGCATGATGTCTGCGGCGCGGGTTGTCGATCCGACGAGGGCGGCGAGAGGCAAGGCGAGAGCCACCGCGATGTACCGCCGCCCCACCCGGCGCGGCTGGCCTGCACACTGTACCTGTCGCATCACACGTCTCCCCTGACTGCCGCATGACGTCGGGAGTTTGACCCGTCGCCACGTCTTGCGCCATCCCGAGATTGCGCACCGGGGCGCGGGAAACCGGCGGTCGCCGGCGTGGCCCGCCGCCGCCCGGACGCGCCAGGACGACGGAACCGAACGAGTCCCTCCCGGCGACAGGGGGAATCGGCGTCGTGGTGGCAACCGGTCCTTGTGGGGCTGGCGCAGTGGGATAAGCTGCCGCCTTCGCGCAGCATCCGATCGAAGGAACGCCAGAATGATCGACCTTTTCTACTGGCCGACGCCCAACGGCAAGAAAGTCACCATCCTGCTCGAGGAATGCGGGATGGAGTACAAGATCATCCCCGTGAACATCTCGCGCGGCGACCAGTTCACCGACGAATTCCTGCGGATGAACCCCAACCATCGCATGCCGGTGATGGTCGACCACAAGCCGGCCGACGGCGGCGGGCCGCTCAGCGTGTTCGAGTCCGGCGCCATCATGATGTACATCGCCGAGAAGGCCGGCCGCTTCTGGCCGCAGGACCTGCGCGGCAAGTACGAGGTCACGCAGTGGGTGATCTGGCAGATGGCGAACCAGGGCCCGAAGCTGGGCGAATGCGGCCACTTCCGCCGCCTGGGCGACCGGGCCGGCGACCAGACCTACGCCATCAACCGGTTCACCGATGAGGCCAACCGGCTCTACGGCGTGCTCAACAACCGCCTGTACGACCGCCGCTACCTTGCTGGCGACGAGTACACCATCGCCGACATGATCGCCTATCCCTGGACCATCAACTGGAAATTCCAGGGCCAAGACATCGAGGAGTTCAAGTATTTCAAGCGCTGGTTCGAGGAGATCGGCGCCCGGCCGGCGGTGCAGAAGGGCATGGCGGTCGGCAGCGACCTGTCGTCCGACGTCACCAAGCTGCCGCCGGAAGAGCAGGAGCGGATCCGCAAGATGCTCTACAACCAGCGCGCCCGGCCGGTGAAGGCGGCGTAGTGGTCCCTCCCCCAACCAAGTTGGGGGAGGCGGCCGAAGGCCGAAGGGGGAGCCGACGTGGTACCTGCCACGGAGGCACAACCCGCGTTACAAAGACCACCCTGGCTCCCCTCCGCCCCTTCGGGGCGCCTCCCCACGCGTCGCGTGGGGAGGAACCATGAAGTATCCCATGCGCATCGAGATTCTGTGCACCGGCGACGAGATCCTCACCGGCAAGACGATCAACACCAACTACGGCTACATGGCCCGGCGACTCGTGGAGGTCGGCCTCGACGTCTGCTGGGGCACCACCGTGGGTGACGACCGCGAGAGCCTGCTGGAAGCGTTCCGGCAGGCGGCGGTGCGCGCCGACGCCGTGATCGTCAATGGCGGGCTGGGGCCGACGGTGGACGATCTCTCGCAGGAAATGGCAGCGCAGGCCGCCGGCGTCGAACTGGTCCTCCACGAGGCGTGGCTGGCGCGCATGGAGGAATTCTATCGCCGCCGCAATCGGGTGATGCCGCCCAACAATCGCAAGCAGGCGATGCTGCCGTCCAACGCGGAGTTCATCGACAATCCCGTCGGTACGGCCTGCGGCTTCGCCGTCACCATCGACAACGCCCGCTTCTTCTTCACGCCCGGCGTGCCGCGCGAGATGCGCCGCATGATCGACGAGCAGGTGATCCCGCGCCTGCTGAAGCTGGGCGGCGTGCCGGGTGTTAGCAAGGTCAAGCGCTTCCATTCCTTCGGCATCGGCGAATCGCGCGCCGACCAGATGCTGGACGGCATCGAGGCGCTGGCGCCGGGCGGCGGGGTCAAACTTGGTTTCCAGGCGCACTATCCCGAGCTGGAGACCAAGCTGGCGGCACGCGGCGTCGACGCCGCTGAACTGGCGCGCAAGCTGGAGCCGGTCGAGGCCGAAGTACGCCGCCGGCTGGGCAATTTCATCGTCGCCGAGGACGACCAGACGCTCGAAAGCGTGGTACTCGCGGCGCTACGGCGCAAAGGCGGCACCTTGGCGCTGGCGGAAACCTTCACCGGCGGCACCATCGCCACGCGGCTGACGCCGGCCGACAGCGCGGACGGGCTGTTTCGGCGCGGCGTCGTGGCGCGCGACCTGGGCCAGCTCTGCGCCAGCATCGGCATGGCGCCCGGTGCGGAGGTCGGCGGCGTATCGCCGGCCGGTGCGTCGGCCGTGGCGTCCGCGTTGCGCGAGAAGAGCGGATCGAGCCATGCCCTGGCCGTGCTGATCGCCGTCGACGAGGGCACTGACGGCATCGAGCTGGGCGGCACGATCTGTATCGGCATCGCCGATGGCGGCGCGCCGATGTCGCGCCAGGCGCGCATGTTCGGCGGCCGCGACTGGATTCGTCTGGGTGCCAGCGAGATGGCGCTGGATTGCCTGCGCCGCCACCTGCTGGGGCTGCCGGTCGACGAGCAGGTCGATTTCGAGCGCCGTTGAGCGCCGTGCCGGCGCACGTCTGGCATGTCCCATGCGGCGTTGCCATCGCGCGACGGGCGGGGAATCTAGGGTCGACGCGACAACAATATCGGGGTGGCGGCACGCCGCCGGATAGCGAGGAAACCCATGACGTCCGCATCGTTCGACTACGCGCCGCTGCTGGCGCCCAATCTGCCGCCGGCGGCCGCCAAGTGGTCGGGTTTCCCGAAGTACAATTTCATCGGTGGCCACAACGATGCCGAGCATGTGCCGGTTGACGAGCTGGTGGCGGCAGCGACCAATGTGCTGCGGCGCGAGGGCGCGACGCTCGCGACCTACGGTCTGAACAGCGGACCGCTGGGCTACCGCCCACTGCGCGAGTTTCTTGTCGGCAAGCTGAAGAGCCATGCCGGCATCACTTGCAGCCCCGATGAGATCCTGATCACGTCCGGGTCGCTGCAGGGCATCGATCTGGTGAACGGCATCCTGCTGGCGCCCGGCGATACCGTGCTGATCGAGCAGGAAACCTACGGCGGCGCCCTCACCCGCCTGACGCGGCAGGGCGTCAAGACCGTAGGCATTCCGCTCGATGGCGAAGGCATGCGCATGGACGCCCTGGCGGCCGCGCTGGACGATCTCAAGCGCCGAGGCGTGCGCGCCAAGTATATCTACACCATCCCGACGGTGCAGAATCCGACCGGCAGCATCATGGGGGCGGCGCGGCGTGCCGAGATGCTGAAGCTGGCGCAAGCGCATGACGTGCCGATCTTCGAAGACGAGTGCTATTCCGATCTGGTGTGGCGCGGTGAACGTCCGCCGGCGCTGTATGCCATGGCCGGTGGCAACGGCGTCATCCATATCGGCTCGTTCTCCAAGTCGATCGCGCCGGCGTTGCGTGTGGGCTACATCGTGGCCGGTTGGGACTTGCTGTCGCGCATGCTGGCGATCAAGCAGGACGCCGGTTCGGGTGCGCTGGAGCAGATGGTATTGGCCGAGTTCTGCAAATCGCACTTCGCGACGCATGTGCCGGCGCTGACCAAGGCGCTGCGCGTCAAGCTCGACGTGCTGATGGAAGCGCTCTCCGAACAGTTCGGCACGTCGGCCGAATTCTCGGAACCCGATGGCGGCATCTTCCTGTGGATCAAGCTGCCCGACCAGGTCGACACCGTGAAGCTGGGGCAGGCGGCGCTGGCCGCCGGCGTGTCGCTCAATCCCGGGCCGGAGTGGTCGACCGACAAGCAATACAGCAGGTGCCGCCTGCGCCTGTGCTTCGCCAATCCGTCGCCGGACACCATCCGCAGCGGAGTCGCGACGCTCGCCGAAGTCTGTCGCAAGGAATTCGGCGTGCCGACGCGCATCGCCAACGTCGAGCGGGCCAAGGCGCGGTAGCGCGTCGGCCCCACCGCTTCGGGCCGCGGCCTAGTCTGGGCCTGAAGCGGTGCAGGAGGCTTACAGCCTCTTTGTCGGCGAATGCGACTGAACCGGCGATGCCTGCCTGAAAAAGCGGCAGCAATCGCAGCAACGCGGCACAAAGGCACGCTGGTTTGCGTTCGACGATCGGCGGTAAGCTGTGTGCGGAAGTACGCAAGCCGCGCGGTGGGTGCGGCGTGCGGCCGGCTTTGGGGAGGGTCCCTCAGCCATGGATTACAGCGATCCGCACAACGTTGCCGAGGAGCCAGCCGATGTCCCCGAGAAGGACATCCCGCTTCGCTACGACATCAGGCTGCTGGGCCGCATCCTCGGTGACACGATCCGGGCTCAGGAAGGCGATGCGGTTTTTGAGCTGGTCGAGCGCATTCGCCGCACGGCCGTACAGTTTCATCGCGACGCCGCCGAGGCTGCGCGCCAGGATCTGCAGGATATCCTGAGTGGCCTGCCAACCGGTCAAGCCATCCGCATCATCCGGGCGTTCGGGTACTTTTCGCATCTCGCCAACATCGCCGAAGACCAGCACCACATCCGCCGCAGCCGGGCCTACGCGCTGGCCAACGCCGCGCCGCGACCGGGAACCATACAGTATGCGCTGGACCGCGCGCGAAAGGCGGGAATCGACCGCGACACGCTGCAGGCGTTCTTCGACGGCGCGCTCTGCTGCGCGGTCCTGACGGCGCATCCGACGGAGGTACGGCGCAAGAGCTCGATCGACCGCGAGATGGAGATCGCCCGCCTGCTGGACGAGCGCGACCGCATCCAGTTCACCCCCGAGGAGCTGTCGGCCAATCGCAAGGCACTGCGCCGCGCGGTGCTGACCTTGTGGCAGACCAGCATTCTGCGGCGGACGCGGCTGCGGGTCATCGACGAGGTCGCCAACGGTCTCGCCTATTACGACCACACGTTCCTGCGCGAGTTGCCGCATTTCTACGCCGATCTGGAGGACCAGCTCGGCGCCGTCGATCCGTCATGGCATGCGATCCACGTGTCGTCCTTTCTGACCATGGGCAGCTGGATCGGCGGCGACAGGGACGGCAACCCGTACGTCACCGCCGACGTGCTGCGCCAGGCGCTGGCCATGCAAAGCCAGCGCGCGCTCGGCTTCTATTTCGAGGAACTGCACAATCTCGGCGGCGAGCTGTCGTTGGATGGCCGCATGGTGGGCATCTCCGATGCAGTTCGTGCCCTTGTCGAGCGATCACCGGACCGTGCGCCCGAGCGTCAGGACGAACCCTATCGCCGCGCCATTGCGGGAATTTACGCCAGGCTGGCGGCGACCGTCCGGGCGCTCGACCACGTGGAGCTGCCGCACCGGCCGGTCGGCGACGCACCGGCCTACAAGGCGGCGACGGAACTGCGCGCCGACCTGGATGCGCTGTACGATTCGCTGGTGGCCAACGGATCGGCCGGACTGGCGCGTGGCCGACTGCGGCAGCTGCGCCGCGCGGTCGACGTCTTCGGATTGCACCTGGCGCCGCTGGATCTGCGTCAGAACGCCGACGTTCATGAGCGTGCCGTTGCGGAACTGATGACGGCAGCCGGTGTGGTGACCGGCTACACGGCATTGAGCGAGGCCGACAAGGTGTTGCTGCTGGCCCGTGAGCTTGAAAGTCCGCGGCCGCTGGTGTCGCCGCATCTCGTCTACTCCGACGAGACCACTTCGGAACTGGCCATCCTGCGCACCGCAGCGGACGGCCATCGCCGCTATGGGCGGGCCGCGGTGCCGCACTACGTGATCTCCAAGGCCGATGGCGTCTCCGACGTCCTGGAGGTGGCGCTGCTGCTGAAGGAGGTGGGCCTGCTGCGGCTCCGCGAGGCCCATCTGGACGTCGACATCGTGCCGCTGTTCGAGACGATTGCCGATCTGCGGCGCAGCGGGCCGGTGATGGACGCCCTTTTCGACCTGCCCGTCTATCGTCGGTTGTTGGAGTCCAGGGGCCGCGTCCAGGAAGTCATGCTGGGCTATTCCGACAGCAACAAGGACGGCGGCTATCTGACGTCGAACTGGGAGCTGTACAAGGCCGAGCTGGCGCTGATCGACGTCTTTCACCGTCACGGCGTGGCGCTGCGCCTATTCCATGGCCGCGGCGGCTCGGTCGGCCGTGGCGGCGGGCCGAGCTACGAGGCGATCCTGGCGCAGCCGAAGGGCGCGATGCAGGGAGCCATCCGGATCACGGAGCAGGGCGAGGTGATCGCCGGCAAGTACTCCAACGCCGATGTCGGGCGCCGAAATCTCGAAACCCTTGCCGCCGCCACGCTGGAGGCGACGCTGCTGGATGGCGACCGGCCGGAGCCGCCGGCGGCGTATCTCGCCATCATGGAAGAGCTGTCGGCACACGCGTTTACCGCCTATCGCAGCCTGGTCTACGAGACCGAGGGTTTCGAGCGGTATTTCCGCGACTCCACCGTGCTGGGCGAGATTGCCAACCTCAATATCGGCAGCCGGCCGGCGTCGCGCTCGCGCCGGTCGCGGATCGAGGATCTGCGCGCCATCCCGTGGGTGTTCAGCTGGGCACAATGCCGGCTGATGCTGCCGGGCTGGTATGGCTTCGGCACCGCCGTGAAGGCCTGGACCGATGGCCGGCAGGACGAGAGGATGGCGACCTTGCGGGCCATGCATCGCGACTGGCCGTTCTTTCGCACCATTCTCTCCAACATGGACATGGTGCTGGCCAAGAGCGATATCGCCATCGCGTCGCGCTACGCCGAGCTGGTGGCCGACGCCGGGCTGCGCCGCTCGATCTTCGACCGGCTACGCCACGAATGGGAGTTGGCGATCGAGGCGGTGCTGGCGATCACCGGGCAGCGCAGCCTGCTGGAGCGAAACCCGCTGCTGGCGCGCTCGATCCGCAACCGGTTTCCCTATATCGATCCGCTGCACCACGTGCAGATCGAGCTGCTGCGGCGCCACCGGGCCGGCGACATCGATCCCGACGTCGTCCAGGCAATCCACTTGAGCATCAACGGCATTGCCGCCGGTTTGCGCAACAGCGGCTAGCGCCTCGACCGGTCAGTCGAAACCGGCCTGGCGACGAGTGTCGCGGCCGGCGGGGTCCGTCAGCAGGGCGATCAGCCGGCTGGCGGTCGATGCCGCCGAGGGCGTAAGGGCGGCAGTATAGACCGTCGCCAGCGCGCAGCCCGGCGGCAATGGCGCTATCACGGTAACGCCCGGCGTGGCGATGATTTCGGTGGCCTGGGTGCAGCCCAGCGGGCGGCGGTAGCGCGAGCCGGCCAGTTCGCGCATCGCCGTGGCGCCGTTGGAAAATGTCTGCAGCCTGCCGACCACGTCCTGCCAGACACCCAGATCGCGCATCACCTTGGCGAAGTGGATGCCGGCGGTAGCCTGCTGCGGGTCGGGCATGTAGATTGCATCGGCGCCCAGCAAGGCTTGGCGCAATGCGGCAGCGTCGCCGATCGGCGGCGCGGGGTCGCCCTGCCGGGCCGCCACCGCCGTTTGCACGCTGCCGACATTGACCGCCGAAGCGCCCACGACATGGCCGGCGCTGGCCAGCGCCGCGATCAACGCCTGTGTAAGGATCACGACGTCAGCGGCATCGCCGGCGATCAGCCGGGCGCGCATGGCGCCCACGGCGCCGAACGTGCCGTCAATCGTGCACCCGGTCTCGGCTTCGAACGCGGGCCTGACGGCTTCGACCAGCCCCTGGGCTGCGCCGCCGCTCAGAATCCGAACCGCCGTCATGCACACGCTTTCGCGACGCCGCACGACAGGTGGTCGCAGGCTATCGGCAGGCGCGGCTTCTGCTCGCGGGCCGGTGCGCCGCCGGTCATGCCTATTGCGCCTTGATCCCCGCCGTCGCGATGACCTTGGCCCACTTCTCGATGTCGCGACGCAGGAACGAGTCGAACGCCGCGGGCGCCATGGTCATGGGGACGGCGCCTTGCTTGGCCCAAGCCTGCCTGATCTCGGGGCGTGCGATGATCTTGCCAATTTCGGCGTTCAGTTTCTCCACGATGGCGGGCGGCGTGCCGGCTGGTGCCATGACGCCGAGCCAGATCGTTGCCTCGTAGCCTGGCACGCCGGCTTCGGCGACGGTCGGCACATCGGGCAGGACGGACGAGCGCGCGGTGCCGGTCGTCGCTAGCGCCCGCACCTGACCGGCGGAAACGTTGCCCGACATCGCGGTCACCGCATCGATCATCATCTGGACATGCCCGCCCATGACGCTGTTGCGCGCCTCGCCGCTGCCGCGATGCGGGACATGCAGGATGTCGGTACCGCTCATGGCTTTGAAGAGTTCGCCAGCCATGTGGTACGGCGTACCCGGACCAGAAGAAGCGTACGTCAACTTGCCGGGATTCGCCTTGGCCAGGGCGATCAGCGCCGCCAGGGTCTTGGCCTCGACCGAGGGATGTACCACCAGCACGAGGTCCGACGAGTTGACGGGCGCGACCGGCACGAGATCCTTCATCAGCTGATACGGCTTGTTCTTCAGCAGCGTCTCGTTGGTGGTGTGGGTGTTCGACATCATCAGCAGCGTGTATCCGTCGGCCGGTGCCTTGGCGACGATGTCGGTGCCGATCACCGCGCCGGCGCCCGGCCGGTTGTCGATGACGAACTGCTGGTTCAACGCCTCCGACAGGTGCTGACCCAGTACGCGGGCATAGACATCGGCCGGTCCGCCCGGCCCGAAAGGCACGACGATCTTCACCGGACGGGACGGGTACTCCTCTGCCGCCGCCGGCGCCGCCAATGAGGCGGCGGCAACGCCGAGCACCAGGCCCAATCTCGCGATCAACCCCATGGCATCCCTCCCCCGTTCCGCCGGAGTTGCTTGTTTGTTGCTGCGGCCGAGCGGCGAGCCCCGGCTCTCGCCGCTCAAGGCGATTGTGCGCGGCCGGCGGTCCGACGCCTAGTCGGCCGAACCCGCCTTCTCCTTTTCCTTCTCCGTCTCGGGCATCGGCACCGCACCCGGCCGCCAGCCGCCGCCCTGCGGCGCGGCCGCCATCTGGGCCATGGTGATGGCCAGCGCCGCCTGCGCCTTCTCGTTGCCCTTGACGGTAGCGCGAATCGACTCGGCGCGACCTGCCATCAGTTCCGGCTTGTGCTGCGCCAGGAACTCGGCCGAAGCCTTGAGGTTGGTGGTATAGCCGTTCAGCTCGGGGATGACGTAGCGCGCGAACAGCTCCCACGACCTGAGCGTCGCCTCGTAGTTTGCCCAATCATGCGCGAAGCCCAGCACGACCCCGAAGCCGCCGGTGATTTCCTGCAGGTGGCGGATGGTCTTGACCAGTTCGTCGGGTGTACCGATGACCGATGCACCGACGCCGCTGCCGGCCGCGCCGCTGACCTGGTCGAGCAGCTCCCATCGATCCTCGACGGGCGTGGCGCCGAGCTGCCCGAGCACCCGCACCCGGTACTCGTTGTGCCACCACCACAGCCCGTCGACTGCCTCCTGACGGGCCTGTTTCTTGGATTCGGCGAGGTGCCAGGACAGCAGGACCCGCCAATTGCGCCGGTCGACCGTCTTGCCGTGCTTCTTGGCCGACTCCTCGGCGAAGCTCCACTGGACCGGCAGCGCCTGCAGGCCTTCGACCGAGGTCGAGGCGATCGACAGCACGCCCATGCCGTACTTGCCGGCCAGCTGCATGCCGGACGGGCTGATCGAGGAGGCGGCAGCCATCGGCAGTTTCTCCTGCAGCGGCAGGATCTGGAGCTGCGCGTCGTTGAGCTGGAACCAATCCGTCCTGGCGGAGAATCGCTCGCCGTCCAGCAGGCGCACGATGACGCCCAAGGCCTCGTCCTGGCGGTCGCGCAGCAGCACCTGATCGATGCCGAAGGTGCGCGCATCCGACGGCAGCGCACCGGGGCCGGTGCCGAACAACACCCGGCCGCCAGTCAGGTGGTCGAGTTGCACGATGCGCTGTGCCACGTTGAACGGATGGTGATACGGCAGCGACACCACGCCGGTCCCCAGCTTGATGCGCTTGGTCCGCTCGCCAGCCACCGCCAGGAACATTTCCGGCGAACCGATCGTCTCCCAGCCCGACGAGTGATGCTCGCCGCACCAGAATTCGTCGTAGCCAAGCCGGTCGAGGTGGGCGACCAAATTCAGGTCGCGCTGCATTAGCAATGTCGGATGCTCACCGACCGGGTGATGGGGCGCCAGGAAGGCGCCGAACTGCAGACGTTTCACGGAGGCTCTCCTGCACGGGTGCGCTGTGTCGATGGCCAGCCTAGCGCGGTCGCGGCGCCCAGCCTAGGCATGGATTGGCACGCCGCATGGCCGATTTGCGCCGATATGGACGGTTTGCCCGTGCCGAGGATGCGTCGCCGTCACCGGGGTTGTCCGGCGTCGCGCGATCCACGGCCTTGGAGCGAATGTGTCGCATGCTAAGCTCGCGTTGCCGCGACGCTGGCCGGCCGCCGCACGGTTCCTTTTTAGGCCGCCGGCGTCGTGGCGGCATGCACGGTGCGGCGGGACGGAGACCCAAGATGGCGTGCCTCAGGACCCTCGCCGGCAGGGCTTGCCGGTCGGCCGGATGTGTCGCCGCTGGCATGCTTGTCTGCCTCGTCTTGGCCCTGGCAAGTGGTATGCCGCTGTCGGCGCAGCCTGCCGCGCCGGCGCGGCTGCAGACCGTCGAGGGCATGATCGCCGAGCTTGGCCGGACGTATGCGCTCGCCATCGACCGTCCGGCGGAGGTCGCTGCCTTCGTCTTTGCGGCGCTGAATGAGCGGGTAAGAGTCTACCCCACTGAGAATTACTACTATTTCCGCTTCGTCCACGACGGCGTGACATACATGGGGAATTTCCGGCTCGATCCCCTGGACCGCGACAACGGCAAGATTCGTTTCGCCTACACCGAAGAACTGGCGGAGTGGAAGCAGGACGGTCCCACCTACTATGAGGTGCTGGGTGCGGCTGACGGCTTCCAGGTCGAGCGCCTGCAGGAACTGGTCTATCGCGTCACCTACCGCGATCGCAGCGTCGTGTTCGAGCTGAACGACATGTCCAGCGTGAAGCCGCCGTCTGGCTTGACCGGCGCCGACGAGACCATCATCGGGCCGATCTACGACGAGGCGGCCATGCGGTTCTTCCTGGCCTACAACCGGACGGCCAAGGCGTTCCTCTACCTGCTCGACGAGACTGAGACGCCGATCGAGAAGTTCGATGCCATGAAGGGCGCCAGCCGGATCCTGGTTGGTCGCCGCACGAGCTTCGCGTTCTATCGCGATCACATGCTGGACCGCAAAATCCTGATTGGTGTCTTCGCGCGCAATGGCGAGCTCAATACGTATTTTGATGGCCCGTTCGACCAGTTGCCCGAAAATTTCATCAAGGGCGACACCTTGCTTGACGCGATTGTCGACGCCGATCCCGGCGCCAAGGGCAAGATCGACCGGCTTGGGCGTTACCCGTCCGGCTCGCGCTACGCCATCCATCCCTATATGCACTACGCCAGCCTGGCCGATCTGCGTCGGGTCGATGCCTGTGCCGCCGCACGGCGACAGCGCGCCACCTACTACCGCTGCTTCGTCAACACGCCCCGCTAGGCAGCCGCAACGCGCTTCCGGCGGGTTGTTGGGGAGCGGCCCCTGGTAGGGGCCGCTCCCCGGTTCAGAGATCGTGCGTCGGCCGATGGCCTAGCACACGCCGTTGTAGAAGCGGCTGGTGCGCTGGTTGTGGCAGGCCGCGGAGGCCGGCGAGAACGCGGTGGCGATCGAGATGCCGACAGTGCCCAGACCGGCGGCGACAACCAGGGCAAGGAAAACCTTCTTCATGACACTCTCCCGTTTGGCTGCGCATCGGCGACTATCGCCGTGCTCATGGGTTTGTGTGTACAGGTGGCTTGCCGCCGAAGGTATGAAGCGCTTCACAGCGCGGACGCAGTGCGTGGCGACCACGCGGCCCCGTGCTGGCGGCGCCGCGATCGGTGCGTAGCGTGCAAGCTGCGCGCGCCGGTAAGTCGGTCGAAGCAGGCCGGGGTGCACAGCCGGTCGATGGATGACCGAGGCGGCCATCGCGAAACACGCGATACAAATTCGCCGTTGCCGGCGAGACGGTACTCCATCATAGGTAGCGTGTTCCCCTCAGTTGACGTAACTGGCCCGCCCGGCTCGCCGAGGCGGGCTTCTTCTTGGCTAGCGATGCCGTGCGCCGGCATGGGTCGTCAGCGCGACACCGGCCGCGCGCCGCGCGTTGGTCTGCGGCGGCTGCGCCGGTCAATGGCCTGAAATCGCATCCCTGACCGGGCGGGAACGGCGGCCGGTGTCCGATCCCGGACATCGCGGCGCGCGTTTGCGCCAAGTAACTTCGTTACGAAAACGAGTGTTGTGATTTGTCGTGCCGATGGTCTGGCGCACCGACTCCCGGGGCACCCTGTGCCTGGACGGGCGCAATGGCCGGGGTTCAGGCAGGAAGGGAAATGATCATGGATTTCGAGCGGCGTGGATTTCTTGGTGCAGGCCTGGCGGCGTTGGCGATGTCGGCTCGCAGCGTGCCCGCGACAGCCCAGGCGTTTCCGTCCAAGCCAGTGCGCTGGATCGTGCCGTTTGCCGCCGGCGGCAACTACGACGTGACGGCAAGATTGGTCGGCGAGCCGATGTCGCGTCACCTCGGGCAGAGCGTGGTGATCGACAATCGCCCCGGCGCCGGCGGCCTGGTCGGCGTCGAGGTCGCTGCCAGCGCACCGGCCGACGGCTACACCGTCGTCATGGCCAGTTTCAGCGTGCTGTATATCGGGCCGCTGATGGCGCGGAAGGCGTCGCTGATTCCGGCTTTCGTGCCGCTGAGCTTCCTGACCACCGTGCCGATGGTAGTCGTGACCGGGGCCGGCAGCCGCTTTGCCGACTGGCGTGCCGTGGCGGCCGAGGCAAGGGCCAAGCCTGGCACGGTGAGCGTCGGGCACGCCGGCAACGGCACGACGAACCACATCGGCATCCTGCGGATCCAGCTCAATGAAAAGCTCAGCTTCAACATCATCCCCTACAAGGGCTCCGGGCCGGGTCTGGTCGACCTGATGGGCGGCCAGATCGACTGCTATGTCGATCAGTTGACCACGTCGCTGCCGCACATCAAGTCGGGCAAGCTACGGCCACTGGTCGCGCTGAGCCTCGAGCGGCTGCCTGAGCTGCCTGACGTGCCGACACTGATGGATCTGGGCGGGACCGGATTCGACGGCGGCACCACTGCCGGCCTGTTCGCCCGGGTGGAGACGCCCAAACCGATCGTCACGACGCTCAATGCCGCGGTCGTTGCGGCGCTGAACGACGCCACCGTACGGCAGCGTCTGGGCGAGCTTGGCGCCAAGGTCAGGCCGTCGACCTCGGAGGCCTTCGCCGCCTACCTGAAGGCCGAGGAAGCGAACGTTGTCGAACTGACCAAGACCGGCTTGCTGAAGCCCGAGTAGGCGTGCCGGCGGGCCGTTTCGTCAGTCTCGATGCAGGTGGCGGATGTAACGTGGTGGCGTGGCGCGGGGACCAACGGGCGCGGGGCGGCCGGCGTGGAGGTCGCGGTCGTTGCGGCGTTGGAGGGGGCACGCGCCGATCCGTCCGGAAGGGAGACCGCCCGATGAGACTCCAACTTGTGGTGGTGACCGGCGTGTTGGCCATGGCCGTCGTGAGCATCACGCTGCCGGCGCTGGCGCTGACGGGCACCGGTAGCGCCGTCACAAAGGACGAGGCCTGCGCCAAGGCCAAAGCGGATGCGCGCGCTCAGGCCCAGAACGGCAAGGTGAAGCTCGGCCATTGCCGATGTGAAACCAACAGCCGCAACAAGATTGTCGAGTGCCGGATCAACGCCGAATAGGCGATAGACGGCGACGGCCGGGTCGGCATGGCGCGTGATGGCGGTCGAGGCGGCACCAATGGTGCCCGGACAGGCGAACCGGGGCGCGCCATTCGGGAAATGATCCCGACGCGGCACGCGCCCCGGCATTCAGGTTCTGCGGCGTCGCCTAGCGCGGCGCCGAGTTGTAGGCCGCTAGCTCGGCGCGGGTATCGGCGATCAGGAACCAGCGATGCTGATCGGCACGGAATTGCCGCCAGTTTTCCAGGATCTTCTTGAACTGCGGGCTGGCCGCCGCCTCCTCGTCGAGGACCGCTTCGAGGGCGACGCGCAGGGCGCGCACCACCTCCGTCGGCAGCACGGAAAGCTGCGTGCCGGCGGCGACCAGCCGGGCGATGGCCTGGGCGTTCTTGGCATCATAGGTTGCCAGCATCTCGGTCATCGCGTAGTTGCAGGCGTAGCGCAGCGCCGCTTGGAAGCGTGGCGACAGCGCATTCCACGCGGCCTTGTGGATGAAAAGGTGGTTCGTCGCCTCCATCTCCATCACGCCGGGCGTGTAGTAATATTTGGCCACCTTGTTGAAGCCGAGCTTCTCGTCGTCATAGGGGCCGACCCATTCACAGGCGTCGATCGTGCCGCGCTCGAGCGCCGGATAGATGTCGCCACCGGGGATCTGCTGCGGCACAACGCCCAACTTGGACATCACCTTGCCGCCGAAGCCGGCGGTGCGCATCTTGAGGCCCTGGAAGTCGGCGGGCGTCTTCAGCTCCTTGCGAAACCACCCGAACATCTGGCCGCCGGTATTGCCGGCCGGAATCGCCACGACGTTGAAGGCGTCATAAACTTCTTCCATGAGCTGGCGTCCGCCGCCGTGAAACAGCCAGGCGCTGTGCTGGCGCGGCGTCAGGCCGAACGGCAGCGAACCGTCGAAAATGAAGCTGGGGTTCTTGCCGATGTAGTAGCCGGTGTAGCTGTGGCCGCATTCGACCGTGGCGTTGGATACGGCGTCTAGGACTTGCAGCGCCGGCACAATCTCGCCGGCGGCGAAGGGCTGCACCACGAACTTGCCGTCGGTCAATTCGCCGACGACTCGCGAAATGGTCTGTGCCGCACCGAACAGCGTGTCGAGACTCTTGGGAAAGCTGGAGACCAGCCGCCATCGCACCGACTCTCCTGATTGTTGTGCGATGGCCGGCGCTGCCACCGCAGCAGCCGCGACTGCCGCGGCAGGAGCAAGCTTGCGGCGCGTCAACCGCAAACGTGAAAGGCGCATTGAGTCTCCTCCATGTTCTGATTCCGTCAGTGTCCGTCCGACACGTCGACGGTTGAAAAGCTAGCATCGCCGCGAAGCTTCGGCGGTGCGTACTTGCGCGGGGGAGGACTGCGCGTTTGGCAGATGTTGATTCCGATCGCGCAGCCGTCGGGGCACTCATGTCCCCGCGACCGGGCCAGTCGATTTCTGACGCCAAGATGACGGCGCGACCGCGGCAGTGTTCGGGTCCGATCGGCGGACCGCCTTTTGCCCGGCGCAGGGACGACTCGCGTGCCGGCTCTTTCGTCCGACGTGTCCTAGGTGCCGATCCTGAAGCCTGAGCCTCAAGTCGATCGCACTCATGCCCGTCCGGCCGATCCGCCTCGCTGCACCGGAGTAACAACAACCCAACGCAGGCGTCGCCGCCGCATGCGCTGGCCACCGCAATGCCGGTAAGCCCGGTCGGGGCACGACAGCCTGGCTTCCGGCGCGGGCCACTGTGCAGTGCTGCCAGCGACCGCAGCACGTCCGGTGCCGACGCGCGCCCTACCTTGTGCCGGTGCCATCCTCACCCAGTGTGATGGCGCGGCGGGCATCGCCACGGTGAACAGGAAATGCCACGGTTCCAAGATCGCTCAGGTGCGGAAATGCTGTCCTTGTCGATCGCTTCTCCGGGGCGCGGCTGGAACCGCAGCGGCAAGCGGACGCCTTGCGATTGAATCTGCTGCGACTTCCCTTCAACATTCAGGCCCACAGCTGCATTTCTGCAGGTTTGGGTTGTATCCTGTTTTCCGACGAAGGTGGATGCGTGAACGCGACCAGCTACACGACCCTCTATTTGCGCGAAGCTGTCGAAATCATCGAGCGATTGGACGGCGCCGTGATCGATGATGTCGTGCGGGTGATTGCCGGCGTGCGTGCTGACCGCGGTCGCCTGTTCTTTCTGGGGGTCGGCGGCAGCGCGGCCAATTGCTCGCACGCGGTCAATGACTTTCGCAAGATCGCCAACGTCGAAGCCTATACGCCAACTGACAACGTCTCGGAGCTCACCGCCCGAATCAACGACGACGGATGGGACGTCGCCTTCGCGGATTGGCTGAAGGGCAGCCGGCTGAACTCCAAGGATGCGGTCTTTGTGTTCTCGGTTGGCGGCGGCAACCTGGAAAAGAACGTCAGCCCGAATCTCGTCCATGCACTCAAGCTGGCGAGGGACGTGGGCGCAAAGATCATTGGCGTCGTGGGGCGTGACGGCGGCTACACGGCGCAGGTCGCCGACGCGTGCGTCGTCGTCCCGGTCGTCAATCCGGCCACCATTACGCCGCATACCGAAGCGTTTCATGCCGTCGTCTGGCACCTGATCGTGACTCACCCCGCCTTGAAGGCCAATGAGATGAAGTGGGAATCGATCGAATGATCAAACCGCTCAAGATCAAGCTGTTCATGGATGGCGCCGACATCGAGGCGATGAAGGCCGCGCGCCGGGCCGGCACGGTCAAGGGCTTCACGACCAATCCGACGCTCATGCGCAGTTCGGGCGTCACCGACTATGCGGCGTTCGCCAAGGCGGCCATCGCGGCGATCCCCGACCTGCCGATTTCCTTCGAGGTCTTCTCCGACGACTTTGACGCCATGGAAGCTGAAGCGCGGGCCATCGCCAGCTGGGGCGGTGACACATTCGTCAAGATCCCGATCAGCAACACCAGGGCGGAATCGACCGTCCCCCTGATCCGCAAACTGTCGGCAGAAGGCTTTGCGCTCAACATCACGGCGGTCATGACGCTCGCACAGGTCATGGCCGTTGCCGACGCCGTCAGCCCGAACAGCCGCGCGATCGTGTCGGTCTTCGCCGGCCGGATTGCCGATACGGGCGTGGATCCGATCCCCGTGATGCGTCAGGCGAAGGCAGCGCTGGCCGGCCGACCGAAAGTGGAGCTCCTCTGGGCCAGTCCGCGCGAGGTGCTCAACGTCCTGCAGGCGGACGAGAGCGGTTGCGACATCATCACCATCACCCCCGATATCCTCGCCAAGCTGCCGACCATTGGGAAGGATCTCGACGAGTTCTCGCTGGAGACCGTCAAGATGTTCCACAACGACGCCAAAGCGGCCGGCTTCAAGCTGGTCTGAAATCGGACTCTGCCAAATTCCGCAGAAAGTCCCGGCCGATGCGCGAGGCGGCGCCGAAGCTGTAGTGCCCCCTGGCAAAGAGGGCGCGAAACTTTTCCTGTCGTGCCTCGTCGTCGGCAGTGTAGGTCGGGCTGCCCGAAACTCTCTCGAGCATCTCCTCGGTCATGGCAAGGATTTCCGCCGGCGTGTTGTTGACCGGTTCGAGGCGGTCTTTCTCGTAGAGCTCGGTGAAACGGTAGTTGGCTATGGGTGAGCGCAAGAGAGGCCCCAGTGGCAGCAGCTGGCCATCGCGCCGCAGGCGCTTTGGGATCGCGATGTCGCGGATGCCCACGCCATAGACCGCTGACAGCGGCGCCTGGTTGGCCAGGGCGCTCGGCTTTCCGAAAACCGCGGCCAGCATATAGAGGCCTGAAGAGTTGCCGAGCACGAAGCGGCATTCCGCACACAGGTAGACGTCCATCGCCGCATCCTTGTACGGCGACAACGCGTAGTCGATGACGCCGGGGACTGGCCGCAACGGACGCATCGTCGAGTCACCCATGCGGATGCACCAGCCGCCGGCGGCGACGATCGCGTGCATCGCAGGGATATAGTCGTCGATGGAGCTGTTCCGGTAGGAGTGCAGATGCTCGTCCGCGGGCGAGTAGCCGCCCTCGCGCGAGTGGATGCAGACGAACCAAGCGCCGGCCGGCACGCCCATCTTCTCCAGGGTCGCGCGCCCGGCAGCGCGTTCGGTCGCAGTCAAGGCCAACAGCGGCGGCCGCTCGCCCCAGCGCCGGTAGGTATCGTATGCCGTTGCGGTATCGTCGATGGCGACGACACAGCGAAGGGGATACAGCCTCAGAAAATCAAACGACAGGAACGGAGTCAGCAGACGGAAAGGAGTCGGCCTGGAGACAACGATGAAATACTTGCGCCAATGCTCGAGCAAGCGGGGATTTGCCACGTCGGCAGGCCGCAGCAGCAGGACGGTCAGTTCCCATCTGCCCGCCAGCAGGCGATCCTTGGCGTGACAGTCGGGTTCGATTGCCAGGTGGCCGATCCGATTGGGGCTGGTGAGGCAGAGAAAGCGGACGCGAAGTAGCCAGAGCAAACGTGCCAGTACAGGGTAGACGATCCGCGAAAGCACATTCCGCTCCTGTCCGCTGGCTTCCGACGAAGTGACGCGATAGAGTGCGACCAGCGGTAGCTATCACGTCAGCCGCTCGATTGAGAAGCCCTCGCCCGCATCTGGCTTCGTTCATGATCGGATTCATCGGCCTCACCCATCTCGGCATTTGCTCTGCGGTTGGCGCAGCGATCCAGGGGCACGCGATCGTGGGCTGGTCGGATGACGCCGCGTTGGTGCAGCGCATCGGGCGAGGCGTCCTGCCGGTGGTGGAACCTGGCCTTGACGGGGCCTTCGCCGAGCATCGCTCAAGGCTGACCTTCACGTCGGACGTGGATGCGCTTGCCGGTTGCGATGTCGTCTATATCGCGCCGGATGTGCCGACGGACGACACGGGACGCGCTGATCTGACGCCCATCCACCAGGTGTTGGCGCGGGTCATGCCGACGCTCCGGCCACAGACCTCACTGGTGATGCTGAGTCAGGTCCCGCCGGGCTTTACCCGCAGCATCCGCTTCGATCCGGCGCGACTCTACTATCAGGTCGAGACGCTGATCTTCGGGCGTGCGCTGGAGCGTGCCACCGCGCCGGAGCGCTTTATCGTCGGCTGCGCGGATCCATCGCTGCCCCTGCCGACGACCTACCGCGCCTTTCTGGAGAGTTTCGGCTGCCCCATCTTGCCGATGCGATACGAGAGTGCCGAACTCGCCAAGGTCGCCATCAACTGCTTCCTGGTCGCCAGCGTCTCGACGACAAACACGCTGGCCGAACTCTGCGAACGGATCTCGGCCGACTGGTCGGAGATCGCGCCGGCGCTGCGACTTGACGCCCGCATCGGGCCGTCCGCCTATCTGACGCCGGGTCTGGGCATCGCCGGTGGCAATCTGGAGCGCGACCTCGCCACCGTGATCGGACTCGGAGCCCGGGAAGGCAGCGCCACCGGCGTCATCGAAGCCTATGTCGAGAACAGCCGGTATATGCGGGACTGGGCGTACCGCACGCTGAAGCGGACCGTCCTCGACGTGGTCGAACGCCCGCGGCTGGGCATCATGGGGCTGGCCTACAAGCAGGACACGCACTCGACAAAGAACAGCGCGTCCGTCGCCCTGATCGGTCGACTGCCCGGCATCGAGCTCAAGGTTCACGACCCGGTCGTGCCGGCCTCCGTCGTGCCGCAGACGGTCGGTGTCGCCATGGCCGAGGGCGTGGCCGATGCGGCGGATGCCGTCCTGCTGATGACCCCGTGGCCGGCCTATCGGCAGATTGATCCGGCGGCGCTCGCGGCCCGGATGCGCGGCCGCGTGGTGATCGATCCCTATCGCCTGCTCGATACGCAGAAGGCTGCGGCCGCCGGCCTTGCTCTCTATTCGATCGGCCGACCACCCCTGCTACCCACACAGGTGTGACCATTCTTACGCATACGCGTTCGCCGGGTCTGTTGCCGCCGCGCACCGTGGTCGTTGGCGCTGCCGGCTTTGTCGGCCATGCTGTGGCGAACCGCATTGCCGCGAGGGGTGGCGACGTCGTGGGCCTCGCCCGCGCGCAGATCGACCTTGGCGCCGATACCGCGACCGACCGACTCGTCGGCCAGCTCCGGCCCAAGGACACTGTCATCATCTCGGCAGTGAAGGTCCCGTGCCGGACTCCGGACATGGTCGTGCACAATCTGGCGATGATGGCGCGGATCACCAATGCCCTGCGCGCGCGACCGGTCGACCACGTGGTCTACGTCAGCTCGGACGCGGTCTATGCCGACAGCAGCGTGCCGCTGACAGAGAGCTCGCTCAAAGGTCCGGACAACCTCTATGGCATCATGCAGCTGACCCGCGAACTGATGCTGCGCGACGTGGTGCCGACGGCCGGCCTCACCTTTGTGCGGCCGACCATGATCTATGGCGCAGCAGATCCGCATGGCGGCTACGGGCCCAATCAATACCGGCGCCTTGCCGCGGCGAGCAAGGACATCATCCTGTTCGGCGAGGGCGAAGAGCGGCGCGATCACGTCTTCATCGACGACGTCGCGGAGATCATCGCCCGCATCGTCGAGCAACGTTCCGTCGGAGCCCTGAACGTCGCGTCGGGCGCGGTGCATTCGTTCCGCGCGATCGCCGAGCAGATTGCGGAGCTGTACGGCAACAAGGTGAAGGTCATCGGTACCAAGCGGAGCGGGCCGATGCCGCACGGTGGCTATCGCCCGTTCGACATCTCGGCAATCGGCTTGGCATTTCCGGACCTGAAGATGACGCAGCTGCCGGATGGCATCGCGCGCGTCCACCGTGAGATCGCCGAGCGCTAGGCCATGGCATACCTCGACCTGCTGGGCCGCCTGCCGAAGAGCCGCCGCAACATCGCCGCACGGGCGACTGCGAAGTCGCCCGAGCTGATCGCGCGCGCGATGCAGTTCAGCTTCGACTACTTCGATGGTTCGCGCGACTACGGCTATGGCGGCTATCGCTACGACGGCCGGTGGGTGCCGGTGGCCCACGATATCGTGGCCCACTACGGGCTGACCCCCGGGCAGCGGGTGCTCGACGTCGGCTGTGCCAAGGGCTTTCTCGTCAAGGACCTGCTGGGCGCCTGCCGGGGCCTCGATGTCTGGGGCCTCGATATCTCGCACTACGCACTGAGCCATGCCGAACCGGAGGCCCGCGGCCGGCTGGTGTGCGGCTCGTGTGATGCGTTGCCCTTCGCCGATGCCAGCTTCGATCTCGTGATTGGGCTGGATGTCATCCACAACCTTGAGCGCGCCGGGGTCGTGCGCGCGTTGCGCGAATTCGAGCGCGTCGGACGCGGGCGCAGCTATATCCGCGTGGACAGCTACCGCACGCCGCAGGAACGGGCTGTCTTTGTGGATTGGGTGCTGACGGCACGATTCCACGACTATCCCGAGGGCTGGGAGGCGGTCTTTGCCGAGGCGGGATTTCGCGGCGATTGGACATGGACGATCATCGCGGCCTAGAAATTGGTCGAGACGGAGCAGGAGGATGCAGGCTTGAGCAAGAAGTGGGTCATCCTGGGCGGGGGCGGCTCGTTCGGCATCCACACCGCCTTCTGGCTGCTCGACAATGCCGATCCCACGAAGGTGATCGGCGTCGGCCGCAATCCGCTGCGTCCCGGTGCCTTCTCGCTGGGCATCGAGCGGCGCAAAGGCTTCGACTATCACGCCCGCCATGTCACGTATGAACTCGACCTGCTGCTCGAGCTGCTCGACACGGAGAAGCCGGAGATCATCGTCAACTTTGCCGCGCAGGGCGAAGGCGCGGTGAGCTGGAAGAACTCCTGGCGCTTTTTCGAGACCAACAGCATGGCGCTGGCGCGCCTTTGCGAGGAACTTATGAAGCGCGACTACCTTGAGCGCTTCATCCATATCGGCACGTCGGAGATGTACGGTTCCGTGGATGCGCCGTCGCACGAGGACACGCCGATCAAGCCGTCCTCGCCATATGCCGCGTCGAAAGTGGCGTTCGACATGTATCTCGTGTCGGTCCATCGCTTCCTGAAATTCCCGATGAACATCATCCGGCCGTCGAACGCCTACTGTCCGGGCCAGCTGCTGCACCGGGTGATCCCGAAGGCGGTCGTCATGGGCCTCAAGGGCGAGAAGCTGCCACTGCACGGCGGCGGCAAGGCCGAGAAGTCCTACATCCATGCCCGCGATCTGGGCCGCGCGATCCAGCTCATCGCCGAGAAAGCGCCCCTGGGCACGATCTACAATGCCGGGCCCAAGGATCCGACCTCGATCCGCGAGGTTGTCGAGCGCACCGCCAGGGCGCTCGGCGTGCCGTTCGAGCAGTTGTGCGAGGTCACCGAGGACCGCCTCGGCCAAGACAGCCGCTACTGGCTGGACAGTTCGCGCATCCGGAACGATATCGGTTGGCAGCCGCGGATCGGTTGGGACGAGGGCCTGGACGAGATGGTCGCCTGGGGCCGCAGGTATTTCGACCAGCTCAAGGACTGGCCGACCGACTACGTGATGCGGGCCTGATGCCGGACAACAGCCGCCTCGATCTCTACCGTCAGATGCTGCGCATCCGGCTGGTGGAGGAGCGCATCGGCGATCTCTATGCCGAGCAGCAAATGCGCTGCCCGACCCACCTGTGCATCGGCCAGGAAGCGCCGCCGGTCGGCGTGTCGGCCCATCTGCGCCGCGACGATCTCGTCTTCAGCGGTCACCGGAGCCACGGCCACTACCTGGCCAAGGGCGGCGACCTGAGAGCCATGCTGGCTGAGCTCTACGGCCGCGCAACCGGCTGTGCCGGGGGCAAGGGTGGCAGCCAGCACCTCATCGACCTCGAGTGCGGTTTCATGGGCTCGGCACCGATTCTGGCCAGCACGATCTCGGTCGGCGTGGGCGCGGCCTGGGCGGCGCAGCTCGATGGCCTGGACCGCGTGGTCGTCGTCTATTTCGGCGACGGTGCCACGGAAGAGGGCGCGTTCCACGAGGCACTGAACTTCGCCGGCACGCACAAGCTGCCCGTCGTGTTCGTGTGCGAGAACAACCTCTACTCCGTTCATTCCGCGCTCGACGTCCGCCAGCCGGACCGACCCATCCATGCGCTTGCGCCGGCGCATGGGCTGCAAGGCGTCTACGGAGATGGCAACGACGTCGATGTCGTCTACGACCTCGCCGCCGAGGCGGTGGCGCGGGCGCGCAAGGGCGACGGTCCGACCCTGATCGAGTTCGCGACCTATCGCTGGCGCGAGCATTGCGGTCCGAACGGCGATCTCGAGCTGAACTATCGCAGCGCCGAGGAATTCGCGGCGTGGCAGGCGCGCGATCCCGTGAACACCTATCGCCAGCGGCTGACGGCAACCGGCATGCTGAGCGCGCCTGCCGAGACGGCGATGGCAAAGACGATCGCCGGCGAGCTCGACGCGGCGGTTGCGTTCGCCAAGTCCAGTCCGTTTCCGGCGCCCGAGGCGCTGGCGCGCTTCGTCTATCCCGACCCGGCGGATCGCCGATGACGCGTCAGCTTCGCTATTTCGAAGCGCTACGCGAGGCGCAGGCCCAGCTCCTCGCCACCGACCCGAGCACCTTGGTGATTGGCCTGGGCGTTCCCGGGCCGACCGGCGTCTTCGGCACGACCAAGGGCCTGCAGGAAGAATTCGGCAAGCACCGTGTCTTCGACACGCCGTCGTCGGAGAACGCGATGACCGGCGTTGCGCTGGGTACGGCCCTGATGGGCAGGCGTCCGATCGTCGTGCACATGCGTGTCGATTTCGCCGTCCTATCCATGGAGCCGCTGGTGAACCAGGCGGCCAAGTGGCACTACATGTACGGCGGCAAGCTGAAGGCACCCCTGACCGTGCGCATGATCATCGGCCGCGGCTGGGGGCAGGGGCCGCAACACTCGCAGTCGCTGCAGGCCTGGTTTGCCCACGTGCCCGGCCTGAAGGTCGTCATGCCGACCACGCCACACGACGCCAAGGGCATGCTGATCGCGGCCGTGCGCGACGATGCGCCGGTGATCGTCATGGAGCATCGCTGGCTCTACAACATCGCCGGCCCGGTGCCCGAGGCGCCCTACGAGGTGCCGCTCGATCAGGCGACGATCGTGCGTCGCGGCCGCGACGTGACGCTGGCCGCAACGTCCTACATGTGCCTGGAGAGCCTGAAGGCGGCCGACATGCTGAGCCGGATCGGCATCGAGGCGGAGGTGATCGACTTGCGTGCCGTGGCGCCGCTCGATGTGGCGACCCTGACCGAGTCAGTCGGGCGCACGGGCCACTTCGTCGTTTCCGATACCGGCCAGGAGAGCTACGGGGTCGGCGCCGAGGCGCTGGCGCTGGTGGCGCAGCATGCCTTCGGCGCGCTCAGGGCACCACCGCGACGGGTCGGTCTGCCGCACATTCCGACGCCGACCACGCCGGCGTTGGCCGATCTCTACTATCCGCTGGCGCGCGACATCGCCGTGGCGGCGCTCACGACGTTGGGCTCGGACCGCGAACTGCCGCCCGACGACAGCGATCCGCGCCGCTGGAAGGATGTGCCGGATCCCTCGTTCAAGGGGCCGTACTGACGGACGCCGATGGCCAGGTTCCACGTCTTCATGGCGGTCTGGGGGGATCGCTACATCGACGTCATGGTCCGGTTGGCCATCCCCACGTTGCTCTACGACGGCAACCTGCCGGCGCTGGCGGCGCGCGGCGACTGCAAGGTGGTGTTCTTCACCCGCGCCGCCGAGGAAGACACCATCCGCCAGGCTATCTCCGTGCGCCGTCTGGCCGAAACTGTGCCGATCGAGTTCGTCCACTTCGATCCGGACAGCGCGTCGAATGTCTACCTGGCGATGAGCGAGGGCCACTACCTTGGCGCTCTCGCGTGTAAGCGCGAGGGCGCGCATGCCATCATCGCCGCGCCCGACATGCTGTTCGCCGACGGCAGCCTGCGTAGGCTCGCCGAGCACGCCGATCAGGGAAAGATCGCGGTCATGTCGACCGGTATTCGACTGCTTCAGGAAGCCGCGCTGCCGGCGCTGGCACATCGCATCGACGCGCCGATCGGCTGCCGGGAGATGGTCGCGCTGGCGCTGGAGCACTTGCATCCGCAGATGCGCCGCTACTTCGTGACTTCGCGGGATTTCTCGACGTTTCCGGCGGTGTGCTGCTGGGACCTCGGCGGCAAGGGTATCCTCATGCGGTGCCTCCACCTTCATCCGCTGATGATCGACTTTTCGCGGATCGAGAGCGTCGAGGCGCTGAAGGAACAGTCGATTGACGGCGCCCTGCTCGGCCGCGCTCTGGGCAACTGGGCGGAGATCCACGTCGAGACCGATTCCGACGACATTTTCCTGTGTTCGCTCACGCCGGCGAACGCCTGGTATTCGGAGTCCCGCCACGAGCCGTTCGACATCGAGACCTTGCGGCACACAGCTCATGGCGGAATGGCCAATGCGCTGCATCGCCATTTCTTCTCGAAGGCCGTCAAGCTGCATACCGGCGATCTCGACGACGAATGGCGACGGGTGGAGGCGGCGACCGCCTGGCTGGCCTCGGCCATCCAGACGCCACCCGGTGCCGACACGTGGATGAGCGGCGTGCGCCGGACGCTGCGCCGCACGGTCGGCAGGCTTGCCCGGAATGTTATGGAGCGCCGGCGCCCGCCTTGAGGTGCGAGCAGACGGCGAGCAGGTAGTGCGCCATCGGGTAGTAGCCGGTGTGCACGACCTCGTCGTTCATCGAAAAGACGAAGACAGTGTGGAAGTACTGCTCCATCACCCGCTTGAACTCATCGCCGGTCTTGCAGTTGACGTGGCCGGCCTTGCTCTGCGGCGAGGCATGGGCCTGCGACTCGAGCGATGGCATGCCCAGGATGGCGATGCCGGTCGGCGTCAGGGACACGCAGAGGTTTTTGAGGAACGTCGCTTCGTCGTCGGGCCTGATGTGCTCCAGCACGTCCAGTGCGTAGGCGGCATCGAACCCGCCCGGCACGGGACCGTCGAGCATGTCGTGCACGAAGGCGGTCATCGGCCAGTGCGGATCGGCTCGCTCCTCGACGTCGGCAATGAAGACCGGGTCGAAATCGACCGCCGTCATCTTGGCCACGGATTGCTGGACGAGGCGGGTGCCGAAGGCGTCGGCGCAGCCGACCTCCAGCACGTTCTGACGGCCGGCCAGCAGCTTTGCGACGAACTTGTAGCGCGCCAGCATGAACAGGGTGCGCTTGGGATCCTGGCTCCAGGACTCGTTGGCCATCAGGCCGAAGCGCGCGACGCCGTGCTTCTTCTTGACCTTGAACAGGAGGTCGTACTGGGCCTCTTTGGTCTTGGGCGTCTGGTCGCGCAATCAGGCCTCCAGTGTCCTCAAGGTCGCGTTGATCCACAGATCATTCGCCAGGTTGCCCGGCCCGCCGGTCTTGCACAAATGCTTGAAGTGGTCGTACTCGGCGGCCCAGGTCGGATCGTCCTGCACCAGCGTCTCGGTCTCCTCGGGCGGCCTGCCGGCCGGCAACACGCGTCGCCGATGACGGAAGGTCGAAGGCCCCCATTTGCACAGGCTCTCGATGTGGGCGCTGCCGTGCTCGGCAAGGATGTCGCAGGTGAAGTGGTTGCGCCAGCTGAGCATCGTCATCTCGAGCTGCATGGCGACGGTGCCGGCACTTGTCAGCACGACGTGGTCGGGGCTGCGGTTCTCGAACCGGTTGCTCATCGTCAGCCGGAACGGTGCGTCAGGAGCGCCCAGCCAAAAATGGATGGTGTCGAGCACGTGCGAGCCGAGATCGGCCAGCACGCCGCTGCCGCTGTCGCGCCACGCCGACTCGCGCACCAGGCGCGCCGTGCCGTTGCCGTAGAACAGGCGCACCGTGTAGATGCGGCCCAGCGCGCCGCTGTCGAGCAGCGCCTTCATGCGCACGAAATGCGGCTCGAAGCGGTGGTTGTAGGCGGTGTAGCAGACCGCGCCGGTTGCCGCCGCCGCGTCGATCACGCGCCGGATCGCCGTGTCGTCGCCCAGCACCGGCTTCTCCACCAGCACGTGCTTGCCGCGCTGCACCAGATCCGTCATCAGGGCGAGCTTGGGGTCGTCGGGGATGCACAGCAGCGCCGCGTCATAGGCCTGCCCCGAAACATCGGCGAGATCGCGGTAGTCGGCCGGGCGCACCGGATCGACCGTGGCGACCACGTCGCTGCCCGCCACCGCGAGTCGCTTGGCGCCCTGCACGCCCATGCCGACGATGACGACGCGCATGGCCGCCTCAAAGCTCCGCGCGGCTTTCGAGCGCGCCGAGCTTGGCCAGCATCGCTTCGGGCGTCACCGGTACGTTGCCGTCGAATTCGCACTCCACGGCGGCGGCGACGGCGCCGAGAATCGAGGCAATCACCGAATTGCCGGTCTCCTGCAGCGCCAGCGTGGCGTAGGCGAGCAGCGCGTCGCCCGTACCGACGGCATCGACCACGGCGTCGACGAAGCTGTCGAGCACGAAAAACTCCGCCCGCGTGCTGGGCAGTTCGACGTGGCCGCGGAAGGTCATCAGACCCCGCGCGCCCATCTTGAGCATCAGCACTTTGCAGCGGGCATCGCTGTAAAGTCGCGAGCCCAGCGGTCGCACCACCGAGTCCTGGTCGGCGAGCGCGAAGCGTGCCTCCCTCTCGTTGGGCGTGATAAGGTCAAAATCCCTGAAGTCGAGGATGTTGCCCCAGCGGCTGGCGACCTGGCTGTCGGCGACGCGAAAGACGCCGTTCGGGATGGCCTCGATCAGCGTCGGGATGGTGCCGCGGTTGAAGATGCCGTGGCGGAAATCGCTGAACACCGCCGCGTCGACCGTCGTACGCTGGATCGACTCGACCATGCGCGACAGCACGCGGTCGGAGATCGACCGGTTGTCCACGTTGTCGACCTTCAGCAGGCGATAGCCGTCGGCGACGAAGGCATTCTTGTTGGTGGTCGGCCGCGTGCGATCGATGACGGCGCTGACCGCGATGCCGGCCTTCTTCAGGTCGTCGAGCACGAAGTCCTTCAGCGAATCGTCGCCCAGCACCGTGGTGAAGGCGACATTGGCGCCGGCCGCGCGCAGGTGCTTGGCCACGATGCCCGCGCCGCCGACAAAGTCGGTCTTGCCGGCGTAGCGCACCGAGAAGGTCGGCGTCTTGGCGTTGGCGCCGATCAGCTCGGTGTGCGTGAGCGTGTCGACGATCGTGTCGCCCACCACGTGCACCTTGGTGCCGGCCACGTCGCTGAGTGTCCGGCGCAGGTCGGCGAAGGTGACGTTTTCGGCGCGCATCAGCAGCGCCAGCTTCTCGACCGCGAGGTTGGGCAGCCGGCTCTCGATGATCGCCGAGGAGGAGAACACCACGTCGCCCGGCGTGAAGATGATCTCGCCGCCGTAGCTCTCGACGGCGTCCTTTTCCTCCTGCGTCCTGGGCGGCAGAGGGCCGGCGCCGTACTCGTAGCCCTTCACGAAAAAGTCGGGCTGGATCAGGCGGATGTTCTCGATCGGCGTCGCGTTGCGGTCGATGATGACGTGGTCGACCATCTCCAGCGCCGCCAGGTTCATGGCGCGCAGGTCCTCCGGCACGTGCGGGCGATAGTTGGCCTTCAGGATGTGCTCGTCGCAGGTCAGGCTGACCACCAGCACGTCGCCCTTGTCGCGCGCGTAGAGCAGGTGGCGGATATGGCCGGGATGCACGATGTCGAACGTGCCGTGGCACATCACGACGCGCTTCTTGCGCGGAAAGCCGCCCAGCAGCGTCGCCAGCTCGCTGGCGGTGTGGATCTTTCGGTTAAACGCGCCCTGCAGCATCGTCTTCATGGCCGGCTCGCTTCCTTCGCCATGTAGCGGTGCCATGCCTTCGTGGCGCCCTCGATGGACGCCGGATCCCACAGCGGTGCATCGCGCCAGTAGTCGATGTCGGCGAGGATGCGCGCGACGCCGTCCTCGAAGCTGACTTTGGGCGACCAGCCAAGCTCCGCCGAAATGCGCGAGATGTCGGCCCACGTGCAGTCCGGCTCGCCCGGCCGCTTGGGGATGTGGACGGTGTCGCCACCCAGCAGCTCGACCAGCCGGTTCACCGACTGCGGTTTGCCGGCGCCGAGGTTCCAGAACCGCCCGGCAATCCCGGATTCGGCCGCCGCCACAAAGGCGCTGGCGACGTCGGTCACGTAGAGGAAATCGCGCGTCTGCGTGCCGTCGCCCACCACGGTGAACGGCTTGCCGGCGAGCTTCTGCCTGAGGAACACGCCGAATACGGCGCCGTACGCGCCCGAGGTGCGCGATCGCGTGCCGTAGGCGTTGAAAATGCGGATGGCGTTGAACGGCAAGCCATAGACCCGGTGCCAGTGAAAGCCGGCCTGTTCGCCCATCCATTTCGACAGCGCGTAGGGGTATTTGGGGTCGATCGGATGATCCTCGCGCGTCGGCACGGCGGCGAGGCCGTAGCACGAGGATGAGGCGGCGTAGACGAATTTGGCGACGCCGGCGTGGCGCGCCGCCTCGAGCACGCGCACCGTGCCCTGGACGTTGACGTCCATGTAGTCGGCCGGTGCCTCGATCGAGGGCACGATGTCGCCGATGCCGGCGAAATGCAGCACATAGCGCGCACCGCCGAACAACGCATCGTCGGGCTGCACGCCGCGGATATCGCGGATCTCGACCACAACGTCGGCATTGCCGGCATGGCGCTCGAGGTTGCGTTCGCGGCCGCCGTAGAGATTGTCGATCACGTGCACGCGAAAGCCACGGTCGACCAGAAGGTCAACGGCATGGCTGCCGATGAAACCGGCGCCGCCGGTGACGACGGCCAGCGGTTTGCCCGTGCTCACGCGGCGTTCCGTTGCTTGATGGTGCGCACGTTGATGTAGCCGGGATCGTCCATGCTGCCGGGCAACTTGCCGGCAGCGAAGGCACGGCAGAGATCGCGCACCGCGTCCTCGACGGTGCGCTTGGGACGGAAGCCCAGTACGCGCGCGATCTTGTCGGAATTGATGTGATAGGAGCGGTTGTCGTTGGTTTCGGTGCGCTCGATAGCGATCGGCGCGCGCTGCGGCATCT
>JAHCJT010000496.1 GCA_026126245.1 Alphaproteobacteria bacterium | reverse complement strand
AGCTCCTCACTGGCCATCGCGAGTTGCCGCCAGAAGAGACCGAGCGGGTGCTGGCCACGGTGATGTTCACCGACATCGTCGACTCGACCAGGCGGGTGGCGGAGCTGGGCGACACCGCCTGGCGCCGCTTGCTGGACGAGCACGACGCCACCGCCCGGCGCGTCGTTGCGCAGCACCGTGGGCAGTTCGTGAAAAGCACCGGCGATGGCGTGTTGGCGACGTTTGACGGCCCGGCCCGCGCGGTGCGTTGTGCCCGCCTGCTGTCGGCCGGCGTCAAGCGTCTGGGCGTCGACCTGCGCATCGGCCTGCACACCGGCGAGGTCGAACTGCGTGGCGACGACGTCGGCGGCCTGGCGGTGCACGTGGCCGCCCGCGTCATGGCCGAGGCCGGGCCCGGCGAGGTGCTGGTGTCGCGCGTCCTGACCGACCTCGTGGCCGGATCGGCGCTGGCGTTCGAGCCGCGCGGCGCACACACGCTGAAGGGACTGGACGGCAGCTGGGAACTTTTCGCCCTGCGGGAGGGATAGATTCGGGCGGCTGCCCTGCGCCGCTTCGGCTTTGCAGCGCCCGGGAAAAACCCTTAAATGCCGGCCCTAAACGGACGTTCAGGAGCCGCCCGCCATGAGCCCTCTGAAGATCGCGGCGATCGCCGGCGGCATTGCCGCGGTCGTGGTGGTCGGCGGCTATTTCATCTACCGCACGGCTGTTCAGCAAGGCGGGCCGGCGTTCGAGAAGTCGTTCAACGAAGGATTTCTCGACAGCTGCCTGAAGTCGGCGCGGGCGGCCGCCGAAAAGCAGGGCCGCAGCGGACCCGACGTCGAGGCCCTGATCCAGCGCCGCTGCAGCTGCGCCCTGGAGGTCGTCAAGCCGCTGCCGGTGGCCGACAAGGTGGCGCTGGGAACCTCGGAGAGCAAGCAGCGCGAGGTACTGGCCGAGGTGCAGAAGCGCTGTCAGTAGGCGCCCGGTGACCGCAACGCGCAAAGGCGGAGGAACGACGGGATGAGTGGACGGCTGGATGGCAAGGTGGCGCTGATTACGGGCGGCGCGTCGGGCCTGGGCGAATGCTCGGCGACGCTGATGGCGCGCGAGGGCGCCAAGGTGATGATCGCCGACATCCAGCAGGACAAGGGCAAGGCGGTGGCCGGCAGGATCGGCGCGGCGGCCGACTTCGTGACGCTGGACGTCACCAGCGAGGAGCAATGGAAAGCGGCCATCGCCGCCGCGGTGGCGAAGTTCGGCGCCCTGCACGTGCTGGTCAATTCGGCCGGCATCGGGCTGGGCAAGACGGTCGAGGATATCGAGCTTGCCGAGTGGCGGCGCGTGCACGCCATCGACCTCGACGGCGTGTTCCTGGGCTGCAAGCACGGCGTTGCCGAGATCAAGAAGCACACCGCCACCTTGGGCGGCTCGATCATCAACATCTCGTCGATCTCCGGCATCATCGCCGGCGCCAACATGGCGGCCTACAACTCGGCCAAGGCCGGCGTGCGGCTGCTGTCGAAGTCGGTAGCGCTGCAT
>JAHCJT010000495.1 GCA_026126245.1 Alphaproteobacteria bacterium | reverse complement strand
CGCCTAGTCCGGCTTCAGCTTGTTGTCGCGGATTACCTTGCCCCAGAATTCCTGCTCGCGGCGCGTCAGCGCGGCGAACTCGGCGGGTGAATTCAGCACCACCTCCATGTCGAACTGCTCGACGAACTTCTGGGTGACGTCCGGCGCGCGCACCGCCTTGGCGATCTCGGCATGCATGCGCTCGACGATCGGCGCGGGCGTGCCGGCCGGCGCGTAGACGCCCCACCAGGAATAGGAGGCGAGCGCCTTGACGCCTTGCTCGCCGAGCGTCGCCACGTCGGGCGCCAGCTTGCTGCGCTTGTCGCCGGTCACGCCGACCAGCTTGAGCTTGCCGGCCCGCACATGCGGCATCATGTTGGCGAGGCTGGAGATCGACAGGTCGGTGACGCCGCCGAGCGCATCCTGGAACAGCGGCCCGCCGCCCTTGTAGGGCACGACGTTGAGCTCGACGCCGTTCTCCTTCTGCAGGAAGGCGAGGAAGATCTGCGCCAGGCTGGCACCCAGGGCGCCGACGCTGATCTTGCCCGGCGCCTTCTTGGCGGCGGCGATCACCTCGGCGAAAGTGTTGTAGGGCCGCGTCGGGTGGGCCGCGATGCCCTGGGCGCTGCGGCCGATCTGCATGACCGGCATCAGTTCCTCGTCGCGATAAGGCAGGCTGGCGTTCCACACCGGATTGAGGATGTGGTTGTCGAACACGAACAGCCAGGTCTGGCCGTCGGGCGCCGCCTTGGCCGCGACCGCGGCACCGACCACGCCGCTGCCGCCGGGCTTGTTCTCGACCACGACGTTCCAGCCGAGCGTCTCGGTCAGCTTGGCCTGGATGATGCGCGTGATCGGATCGGTAGAACCGCCGGGCGGGAACGGCACGACGAATCGGATCGCGCCACTGGGCCAGCTGGCGCCCTGCGCCCGCACGATGGCCGGCGCGCCCAGACTCGCGGCAACACCGCCGGCCAGCACGGCGCGGCGACGCAGTAATGACATTGTTGCCTCCCTGGAAATTTCTTCGTTATGCGGGGAGGCTAAACTGGTCGGGGCGACCGGGCCAGAGCAGCGTGAGGGGCTTCTGTGGTTTCGGCCCGATTGTCAGCCCTTGCGCGATAGAATCAGGGGCGTATTGGGCGCCGCCCGTGCCCGGCCAAGATGGATTGTCACCCGATTGAGGGCCGATTTGGTCGCGACGGAAACGGACCGTCATCGTCGGCCGGCCGAACTCTCCAGATTGGATCGAATCGTACCGGCGTGAAGATCGAGGGTGCGTCATCAATCCGCTACAATTCACACGTGTGGCCATAACGTAGGAAACTGCCCCGTGTTTCGTGACAGCATCGGTGCATGGCGGCGCAAGGCGCTGCTCAAGCGGATCGTGTCGACACACAATCGCGGCAGTGGCGTGCGCCCGCGATGGCGGCTGTCGGACAAGGCCAGGAGATCCGTGTTGCTGGCGGGCGTGGCTGTCTTGGGACTGGTGTACCTGGCCGGTCCGTCGTGGCTTACGTGTTGGCGGGTGGAGGCCCAG
>JAHCJT010000494.1 GCA_026126245.1 Alphaproteobacteria bacterium | reverse complement strand
CGCTGTGGGCCGAGAACCGCAAGTCGGTGCTGTTCATCACCCATGACCTCGAGGAGGCGATCGCGCTGTCGGACCGGGTCGTCGTGCTGTCGGCGGGTCCGGCGACGCGGCCGATAGGCGAATTCGTCGTCGACCTGCCGCGGCCGCGCGACGTTTCCGAAGTGCGCATGACGCCCGGGTTCATCGAGCTGCACCGCGAGATCTGGCAGGCGATGAAGGAAGAAGTGCTCAAGGCCTATGCCCGGCAGAAGGCGGCGTAGGAACGCGATGAAGATGAATTCCGGCACCTGCGCCGCCATGCCGGGCCACGAGCCGATCGCGGCCACGGCTCATCAGCGCGGCCTCCGTCCGCCACGGTCCGCCACGCCATGAAGACCGGCCCGCTCAAGCTGACGTTCTGGCGGCTGTTGGTGCTGGCGGTGGTGATCGGCGTGTGGCACGTACTGACCGATCCCGATCTCATCCCGCCGGTCTATTTCGACGATCCCGGCCGCGCCGCCTTCTTCTTCGGCAAGCCCTTCCGGGTGTTCGCGATCATCGTCAACTGGTTCGTCAGCGGCGAGATCTTCGGACACCTCGGCGTCACCCTCCTCGAGACGGCGCTGGGCTTCGTGGTCGGCGCCGGCTTGGGCCTGGGCATCGGGTTGTGGCTGGCGCTGTCGCCGACCGCGTCGGCGATTTTCGATCCCTACATCAAGGGCTTCAACTCGATGCCGCGCGTCGTGCTGGCGCCGATCTTCGCGGTCTGGTTCGGGCTGGGCATCGGCTCCAAGGTGGCGCTGGGCATCACGCTCGTGTTCTTCGTCGTCTTCTTCAACGTCTACCAGGGCGTCAGGGAGGTCAGCCCGGTGGTGCTGGCCAACGCACGCATGCTCGGCGCCAGCCGCCGCCAGCTGCTGCGCCACGTCTACCTGCCCAGCGCGACGAGCTGGGTCTTCGGCAGCCTGCACACGAGCGTCGGCCTGGCCTTCGTCGGCGCCGTGGTCGGCGAGTACCTCGGCTCGGCGCAGGGCGTGGGCTACCTCATCCTGCAGGCCGAAGGCACCTTCGACATCAACACCGTGATGGCCGGCATCCTCGTGCTGACCGCGTTCGCGCTCGCGCTCGACGCCGCGGTCGGGCGCATCGAGCGGCGGCTGATGAAGTGGCAGCCGCGCGCCGGCGAGACCGAGAAGCTGTAGCGGCGCGCTGCCGCCGCCAACCCGTCCCGAGGAACCATGGCCAAGGACTTCACGACGATGGAGGACAGCAACCGCTCGTGCAACCACAGCATCCACGAGGTCTCGGACCCCGCGCGGCGCCTGGTGCTCGGCGGCGGCGCAATGGCCGCGCTGGTGCCCTTCCTGGCGCCGGTGGCCTGCGTGAGCTCGATCGCCTCGCTGGCCGGCTGCGCCGTGCCCGCAGGCGGCGCCGGACCGAAGCTCGGCTTCGCCGGCGTGGCGGCCGGCAGCGCCGACGCCCTCGTCGTGCCCGCGGGGTACAGCGCCACGCCCATCGTTCCCTGGGGCGATCCGGTCGGCAT
>JAHCJT010000493.1 GCA_026126245.1 Alphaproteobacteria bacterium | reverse complement strand
AACCAAGGCACATTTGCCGGTGAGCGCGGGTGCGGCCGATGTCACAGCGGTGCACCCCACCCGAGGCGGCCGGCGGCGAGGCCGGCCACGGCGGCGACGGCGGTCAGCACCGTGCCCCAGGCCATGTCGACCACGACGAGACGCGCCGGCCAGTGGCGCAGCGTGGCGTAGTTGGTGAGGTCATAGGTGCCGTAGGCCGACAGCCCCAGGACCATGCCGAGCAGGCAGACGTGTACCCAGTCGCCGCTGGCGAGGCCGGGCCGGACGGCCAAAACGGTGATGCCGGCGGCATACAGGACGTAGAACAGCACTGCCACCGACAGGCGTGGCCGTTCGCGCATCAGCGACGCCAAGTGTCGCTTGTAGAACGCCAGCGCCACGACGCCCAGCCACACCAGGTCGACAGCGACCAGCACGGTCAGGACGGCGAGGTAGCTTAGCAGCAGCTTGGCCATCGCGATGCGCCGCCTAGAGACCCGTCGCGCGATGGATCAGGCGGAAGGCGACGGGATAGGGCAGCAGCCGCATCAGCTTCAGTCCCAAGGTGAAGCGTTTGGGGAAATGGATCTCGAAGCGCCGCGACGTCAGGCCGGCGACAATGCGCGCCGCCGCATCCTCCGCCGTCAGCAGCGCCGGCATGCGGAAGTCGTTGCCATCGGTCAGCGGCGTGGCGACGAAGCCCGGACAGACAAGCTGAACCTTGATCCCCCGGCCGGCCAGGTCGATGTGCAGCGCCTCGGTGAAATTGATGAGCGCGGCCTTGGTCGCACCGTAGACCAGCGCCTTGGGCAGGCCGACATAACCGGCGACACTGGCGACGACCGCGAGATGACCGCGGCCGGCCGCCAGGAACAACGCGATGGCGGCGGCCGCGGCACTGATCGTCCCCTTGAGATTGACGTCGACGAGCCGATGCGCCGCCGGCAGGTCGATGGCGTCGCCGCGCATCGGTACGTAGGTGCCGGCGTTGAGGATGGCGAGATCGAGGCCACCCCACGACTCGCGCAGCAGGGCAAGGGCCCTGTCCAGCGCCGCTGGGTCGGCGATGTCGGCCGGCAGCGCCAGATGCCCGCTGCCCGGCAGGCCGGCCACCGCGGCGGCAATCGCATCGGCCGAACGCGCCGTCAGCGCCAGCCGCGCGCCGCGCCGCGCCAGCGCGTCAGCAAGCGCCCATCCGATGCCCGACGTTCCGCCGGTGATCCAGACTCGCCGACCCTGCCAGTGCCTGTCGTTGTGCTGGGGCGTGGGTTGCGGCATCGGCGATGGCTAGGGACGCGCGCGACCGGGCTCAGGCGTGCGTGAACTCGGCCTGCACCACATCGGTGCGGCAGGTCGCGAAGCCGGCGGCGCAATACGACAGATAGTACCGCCACATGCGCACGAAGCGGTCGTCGAAACCCTGGCCGCGCACATGGTCGACGGCGGCGTCGAAGCGCGCCAGCCAGGCGCGCAGGGTACGGGCATAGTCGTGGCCGAAGCCGAAGCTGTCGGCGAGCCGCAGGCCGACGCGGCGCGCCTGCTCGGAAAT
>JAHCJT010000492.1 GCA_026126245.1 Alphaproteobacteria bacterium | reverse complement strand
TCCCCGGTTTCCTCATCGGCCCGGACTCCGAGCGCGCCGGCACCATCCGCGTCGGCAGCCGGGCGCTGGCCGCGGTCTACCAGGCCACCGTCCCGTGGTGCTCGATTATCGTGCGCAAGTGCTTCGGCGTCGCCGGTTCGGCGCACACGCACCACACCAGGATGCGCTACCGATACGCTTGGCCATCGGGCGACTGGGGATCGATCCCGCCGGAAGGCGGCATCGAAGCCGCGTATCGTGCCGACCTCGAAGCCGCCGCCGACCGGGCGGCATTGTTGTCGGACATCAACGACCGGCTGGAGGCGCTGCGCTCGCCGTTCCGTACCGCCGAGGCGTTCGGCGTCGAGGAGATCATCGACCCGCGCGACACGCGACCGCTGCTCTGCGAATTCGCCGACATCGCCTCGAAACTGGTGCGGCCCGAACCAGCCCGCGTGCAATACCGGCCGTGACCGCAGACGCCACCTCGCAATCTGCGGCCGACATGCCGCTGGCCGGCATCAGCGTCGTCGAAATCGCCGGCCTGCCGGCTGCCGCCTACGCGGCGCGGCTGATGGCCGATTTCGGTGCCGAGGTGGTCAAGATCGAACCGCCCGACGGCGATCCAGAACGCCGCCGCCTGCCGCTGATCGACGGCCACAGCGCCTGGTTCGCCTATCTGAACTACGGCAAGAAAAGCGTCGTGCCGGATGCGGCGGCGCGCGAGGCGCTGCTGGCCAACGCCGACGTGTTGATTCTCTCCGGCAATGCCGATCCGGGTCTGTCGCCAGCCGCCGCCGCGATCGTTGCCCGGGTCGACTGGTTCGGCCCGGGCCCCTACCGCGGCTATACGTGCACCGACTCGATTTGCCGGGCGCTGGCCGGCGCCATTCATCTGACCGGTCCGATCGAGGGCCCTCCGTTGGCCTTGCCCGATTTCCAGTCCGGCATCATCGGCGGTCTGGCCACGTTCATCCCGGTGATGGCCGCCCTGTTGGCACGCGAGGCGACAGGCGGACGGACGATCGACGTCAGCATCCACGAAGCGACTGTTGCGCTCTCCGAGTACCAGGCGGTCGAAATGCATGCCGGCGTCGTGCCCCGCAAGCGCTGGGGGCTGAACCGGTTCGCGCCGACCTACCCACTCGGTATCTATCCCTGTCGCGACGGCTGGCTCGGGGTGACCATCGTCACGCCAGCCCAGTGGAAGGCGTTTTGCGACCTGCTCGGCATGCCTGAACTGGGCCGGCACCCCGACTGGACCATGGGCCCGGACCGGCTGCCCAAGGCGGACGCGCTGGAAGCCCGGCTCCTGCCGCGCCTGCGCGAGAAGAACGCCGCTGAGTGGTTTGCGCTCGGACTGGAACACCGCCTGCCGTTCGCGATCGTGCCGGACATGGGCGAACTTCTGTCGATGCCGGTATTCCGCGAGCGTGGCGCGATCGTGCCGATCGATCTCGGACACCGCGTGGTCGAGGCGCCGGGCTCGCCCTTCTACCTGACGGTGACACCGCCGCTGCCCGGCGGGGCAGTGCCCCGGCCCGGCCAGCACACGCTG
>JAHCJT010000491.1 GCA_026126245.1 Alphaproteobacteria bacterium | reverse complement strand
TGGCGGCCTGCTTCATCAGGTTGGCGCGCGTCAGCGTGTCGCCGCAGCGCTTCAGCACCACCTCCATGGTGGCGCAGACGCTGTAGGCGTAGACGTTGAAGGCATCGGCCAGGTTGGCGCCGGGGTTGTACTTGCCCATCCACGCCTTCCACTCGATGAAATCCTTGGCGTTGGCCCACTGCTTGTCGGTCGGGTCCTTCAGGTAGGCCGCCGTGATGATGCCCTGGCTGTTGTCCAGGCCGGCCGGCTTCAGCACCGACGCGACCGAGGCCGAGACGTTGGCGAGGTAGAAGGCATCCGGCTTCCAGCCCAGATCGGCGACCTTGCGGATGGCCTGCGCCGCCTGCTTGGGTGCGGCGTCGTTGAAGAAGACGTTGGCGCCCGAGCTCTTGAGCTGGATGATCTGCGAGTCGACCGTCGGGTCGGTCGGCTCGTAGCTGACCGAGGCGGCGACCAGCTTCTCGTTGGCCTTGCCCAGCCCCGCCATGAAGCCGCCGACGTAGTCTTTCCCCGAGTCGTCGTTCTGCCACAGGATGGCGATCTTGGGATTCTTGACGGTCGCCAAGATGTGCTTGGCGTAGATCGCCGCCTCGGTGGCGTAGTCCGGCTGCCAGCCCATGGTCCACGGGAAGTGTTTCGGATCGCCCCACTTCGAGGCGCCGGTGGCGACGAACAGCTGCGGCACCTTCTTGGCGTTGAGATACTTGTGGACGGCGGTGTTGGTCGGCGTGCCCAGCAGCTGGAACATCGACAGCACCTGGTCCTCCTCGACCAGCTTGCGCACCATCTCGACGGTCTTGGGCGTCGAGTAGCCGTCGTCGTAGGTGATGAAGTTGATCTTGCGGCCGTTGATGCCGCCCTTGTCGTTGACCATCGCCCAGTAGGCCTGTTCGGCCTTGCCGATGGCGCCGTAGGCCGACAGCGGCCCGCTGTAGGGATTGGTGTGGCCGAGCTTGATCTCGGTATCGCTGGCGCCGGCATCGTACTTCTTCTGCGCCCGCGCGATGGAAGGCGCCAGGGCCAGCGCCGACGCGCCGCCAACCACGGTTCTGCGTGTGAGTTTCGTCATGCTCGTCCTCGTGCGTTTCCTGGGGTTCTTGCGGTTCTTGCGCGCCGGGCTGTTCCCGGTTCAGGCATTGCCCCATGACCAGCTTGCGTCCGCGACGCGGCGCGGCCAAGGCACCGCTTTCGCACGGCGAACCTGACGATCCTGCGACCGCCCGCGAGTCAGGGCGCGACCGGGCGGCACCGGCAACGAAAACGGCCGCCGGTTTGCACCGGCGGCCGTCGTGTCTCGTGAAGGTCGTGGAGATTATGAGCTCTCCGCCGCCAGGATGTCGCCGAACAGCTCCCAGCTCTCGCCCTTGAAGCGCTGCAGGCGGACGGCCTGCACCGGGTAGAAGTCGGTCGGGCTGGTGCTGACCGTGATGCCGGGCAGTGGCCCGGGGATCCGCAGCTTCTTGTGGTTGGCCGCCTGCTTCATCAGGTTGGCCCGCGTCAGATCGTCGCCGCACTTCTTCAGCGTCTCAAGCATCAGCGAGCAGACGGCGTAGGCGTA
>JAHCJT010000490.1 GCA_026126245.1 Alphaproteobacteria bacterium | reverse complement strand
CAGGCCGCGGTGCATCGGCATGCCCATGTACTCGTCGACGCGGTCGCCGGTGTGGTTGCGGATCGCGTACGCGAGCATGCGCGGCGAGAGCAGGCGCACGCCGTTCAGCTCGCCGCCGGCGAGCATCATCTGGTACAGCGCCACCATGCCGCGCGCCGTGCCGTAGCCGCCGCCGCCCGGGACGCCGGCCCGCCGCCATTCCGGCGTGTTGTTGTCCGGATCGTTCTGCGGCGCACCGCCCAGCGGTGGCGGATAGTGCATGTCGGAGACGCGTGCCGCCTGCGCCGGCCCGACACCCATGAACAGCTCGTTGCCCAGACCCAGCGGGTCAATCACCGTCTCGCGCACCACGTCGCGGAAATCCTTGCCGGTGACGGCCTCGATGACGACAGCCGCGACCCAGTGCGCCGACAGGCCGTGATAGTGGACCCTCGAACCCGGTGTCCATTCCAGGCTGAAGTCGCACACCACCTGGCGCAGCCTGGCGTGATCGTCCCAGGCCTCCTTGGGCACGACCGCGTTGGGGAAGCCGCCCTGGTGGGTCAGCAGCTGCAGCAGTGTGATGCCGCCCTTGCTATTCTTCTTGAACTCCGGCACGTGGTCGGCGACGCGGTCGACAAAGCGGAACGCGCCGCGTTCGGCCAGTGCCCACATCGTGGCGCCGACAATCACCTTGGTGTTGGAGTACAGCAGCCAGAGCGTGTCATCCGCCGCTCGGCGCCGCTCCGGCTGGGTGACGGCGTCGCCGAACGTGCGCGTCATGGCCAGCCTGCCGTTGCGCGCCAGCGCGATCTGGGCACCGGGATAGTGGCCTTCGGCGATGTGCTTTTCGATCAGTGCCACGAGGCGGTCGAGGTGCTCGACTCGGAAGCCGACCGCAGCCGGATCGACGCTCTGCAAGGGAAAGGACATCGGCGGTTTCCTCCTGATTGGTCGTTGCGCGCGGCCTCGGCCCGGCCGAGCGCCCGCCGTCAGGCAGGCCGCCCGCCCGCGGACCGCACTACATCCACGGCGCCTTGGCCCACTGGAAGGCCTGCTCCATGCGGTCGTGGCCCCAGAATAGTTCCGTGCCGACGGTAAAGGACGGCGCGCCGTAGATGCCCAGCCGGATCGCCTCGTCAGTCTGCGCCCGCAAGAGCGCCTTGATCTCGGGCGCGTTGGCCTTGTCGAGAACGGTGGCGGGCAGGCTCAACCGGTCGATGATGTCGGCGACGGTCGCAGGATCGCCGATGTCACGGTCTTCGATGAAATTGGCGCGGAAGACGGCGCGCGAGAAATTCGCGATCCAGCCTTCCGTGGCGCCGACCAGCGCCACGCGGGCCGCCAGCAGGCCGTTCCGCGGCAAGGTCGACGGCCGGGTCCAGGCGATGTGATAGCGCGCGGCAATCCGCTCGATGTCGCGCCACATGTTGGCGCCCTTGGCCGGATAGAGATTGAACGGCGACGTCGTCCAGCCCTGGGCGCCGAAGATCGGGCCAAGCAGGAACGGCCGCCAGTGGATGTCGACGCCCATGACCCGCGCGACACCCTCGATGCGCTCGGCGGCGAGATAGGAATAGGTGCTGGCGAACTCGTACCAGAAGTC
>JAHCJT010000049.1 GCA_026126245.1 Alphaproteobacteria bacterium | reverse complement strand
GCTGCGCACAGTCTTCCTGACGGAATTCCTGACGGCGGCCCTGATCGCCGCGCTGCTGCCTCTGCCGCTGCTCGCGGCACTGGCCGTCCTGCCGCTGGTCGGCGTCGCGCTCAACGGCACGTCGTCCGTGCTCTATGGCACGGTGCCGGAATTCGTCAGCGCGCCACGCCGCACGCGCGCCTTCGGCATTTTCTATACCGGCGGCTCGGTTGCCGGCGCGGTGGGACCACCGCTGTTCGGCCTGTGCGGCGATGCCGCCGGGCTCGCTGTCACGATGCTGGCGATCGCCGGCGTGGCCCTCATCACCCTGCCGCTGACATGGGCCTTGCGCCCCGCTCTTGGCCGCACCGGCCCCAGGTAGGCACTGCCGCGCTACGTCTCTCAATGCGAGTGCCGCGGCACGCCCTTGGTTTCGGCGATACGCTGGAAGTCGATGGCGAAGTCCAGGCAGGCGCCGCTGTCGAGCTGACCAACGAACTTGCGCTGCAGTTCCTGCCACGGCGTCTGGCTGGCGGGATAGGTGGGTTTCCATGCAGCCTTGCGCTTGGCCAGCTCGGCGTCGGAGATCAGGATGTTGGCGGTGCGCTTTTTGAGGTCGATCCGTACCTTGTCGCCGGTCTTCAGCAGCGCCAGGCCGCCGCCCACCGCCGCCTCGGGCGACGCGTTGAGGATGGACGGGCTGGCCGATGTGCCGCTCTGGCGCCCGTCGCCGACGCACGGCAGCAGCAGAACGCCACCCTTCACCAAGCGGTCGGGCGGCAGCATGTTCACGACCTCGGCTGCGCCTGGATAGCCGACGGGCCCGGTGTAGCGAATAAACAGGATGCTGGTGTCGTCGATCGGCAATGACGGATCATTGATGCGGTGGTGGTAGTCCTCCGGTCCGTCGAACACGATGGCGGTGCCCTCGAAGGCGCCCTTGTCGCCCGGTTTCTCCAGATATTTCTTGCGGAACTCGGGCGAGATCACCGATGTCTTCATGATCGCCGAGTCGAACAGGTTACCGCTCAGCACGGCGAAGCCCGCCTCCTTCAGCATCGGTTTGTCGTAGGACATGATGACGTCGCCGTCGGTCGGCTTGGCGTTCCTGACGTTTTCGGCCACGGTCTTTCCCGAGACGGTGAGCGCATCGCCGTGGACCTTGCCCTTGCGCAGCAGCTCGGCCATCACGGTTGGCACACCGCCGGCCCGGTGAAAGGCTTCGCCCAGGTACTTGCCGGCCGGCATGCAATTGACGAGCAGCGGAATGTCGTAGCCGACCTTGTCCCAGTCGCGGGTCTCGAGCTTGACGCCGATGTGACGGGCGATCGCGTTGAGGTGCGGCGGACAATTCGTCGAGGCGCCAAGGGCGCTGGCCGCCACGATGGCGTTCTCGAAGGCCTTGCGCGTCAGCACTTTCGACGGCCGCAGGTCCTCCCAGACCATGTCGACGATACGGCGGCCGGTTTCGTAGGCCATCTGGCCGCGTTCCTTGTAGGGACCGGGGATGGCGGCGCAGCCCGGCAGCGACATGCCCAGCGCCTCGGCCATGCTGTTCATCGACAACGCCGTGCCCATGGTGTTGCAGTGCCCGACGCTGGGCGCCGACGAGGCCACCATCTCGATGAACTGGTCCATGTTGATGCGGCCCGCGGCCAGTTCCTGGCGCGCGTACCACACGATGGTGCCCGAACCCGCCAGGCCGCCGGCGAAATGACCGTCCAGCATCGGACCACCCGACAGCACGATGGCCGGAATGTTGACCGTCGCCGCCGCCATGATCATCGCCGGGGTGGTCTTGTCGCAGCCGGTGGTCAGCACAACGCCGTCGAAGAAATAGCCGTACAGCGACTCGACCGCGCTGAGATAGGCGAGGTTGCGGTCCAGGCCGGCGGTCGGCCGCTTGCCGGACTCCTGGATCGGATGCACAGGAAATTCGATGGGAATACCGCCGTTGTCACGGATGCCGTCGCGGATGCGCCACGCGAGGTCGAGGTGATGCCGATTGCAGGGCGACAGGTCGCTGCCGGTCTGCGCGATGCCGATGATCGGCTTGCCGCTGCGCAGTTCGGCAAGCGTGAGGCCGAAGTTCATGTAGCGTTCGAGGTACAGCGCCGTCATGGTCGGATCGCTCTTGCTGTCGAACCACTCCCGGCTGCGCAGCTTCGCGGGATCCTTGCCGTTCTTCTTGGCCATCGCTTCCTCCTCACTGCGGTCGGGGCCGACCGGCCCTTGCTTGGGCCAAGTTTGTCACGGCGAACGCAGTCAAACATCATGATTTCGCGCCACGCAGCGACGCTCCGACGCGTGTCAGGTCCCGGCCGACGGCCGCTCGCGCGCGCAGCCGCCCGTCACGCCACGGGCGTCAGCAGCTTGCGGTCGGCGAACCATGACCTGAGATTGTCGACCACCAGCTGGCCCATGGCGCCTCGGGTTTCATTGGTGCCGCTGGCGACGTGCGGCTGGATGACGACATTGTCCATCGCGAAGAGCGCCGGCGGCGCGTTCGGTTCGTCGGCATAGACATCGATGGCCGCGGCGCCCAGCGAGCCGTCTTGTAACGCGGCGACCAGCGCGGCTTCGTCGACGACCGATCCGCGTGCCACGTTGACCAGGGTGCCCTGCGGACCCAGTGCTTCCAGGACCGCCGCGCTGACCAGCCCGGCCGTCTCGGGTCCGCCCTTGCAGGTCAGCACGAGGTAGTCGACTTCCGAAGCCAGTCGGACCAGATCGTCGACGTAGCGGTACGGAATCCCACGCTTAGGCCGTGGCCCGTACCACGCGACCTCCATGCCAAGGGCCGGGCACAGCCGGGCGAACGCCTGGCCGATCTGTCCCAGGCCGACGATGCCGACCTTCTTGCCGCGGGCCCGGCGCGTCAGCGGATATTGGTCCTTGCCGTCGCGCCTGTAGTCGCCGCGGCGCACGTAGGCGTCGGCCTGCGGGATGCGCCGGGCGCTGGCCAGCAGCAGCGCCAGGGCAAAATCGGCCACCTCTTCGGTCAGCACGTCGGGGGTATTGGAGACGCCGATACCACGCTGACGGCAGGCTGCCAGGTCGATGGCGTCGGTTCCGACACCGTACGACGCGACAACCTCCAGCCTGGGCAATCGCCCGATCACTTCCGCATTCAGCCCGGTGGCACCGGTCGTCGCGGCGCCGCGCACGCGATCGGCAACACCCGCGAGGAACCCGTCGCGATCACCGGCCTCCCAAAGCCTGTGCACGGTGAAATCGCCCTCCATCGCCGCCATGGCACTGTCGATCAGCGGCACCGCCAGCAGAATGTCAGGCCGTTGCATGAGACTTCCTCCCCTCTGTCTTCACGTCGTCTCCCGGCTACCGGCCACAACAGCACGAATGCTTGCCAGCGGTCACGCATCGCCTGCGTCCCCACCAGCTGGCCGGCAGCCGGTCAATCTCGCAGGACCGCGAATCATGTCGCTGCCACAGTCTGGCCGCAGTGCCGCTCTGCTTTTGCGGCCACCGTCGATCGCCGGCCGACGGTGGCCGGTTGACCTTCCGGAGGCCGCCCATGTCCAATGGTCTGCTTACGCGGCGCGCAGGCGTCTGCCTGATCGCCGCGACCGCGCTCGGCAGCGGCACCATGCCGGCTCTCGCCAGCGACGCCGCCGATATCGTACGGGCCGGCGCCGAGAGGATGCTGGCGGCGCTGAAGGCCGGCGTTTCCGATGCCGAACGTACCGCCACGCTTGCCGAGATCATGGCGAGCAGCTTCGACCTGCCGGCCATCGCCCGCACCGTACTGGGGCGGCACTGGAACGAGGCCACGGCGGCGCAGCGGCAGCGTTTCGTCGCCGTCTTCGAGAAGGCAGAGGTGAACGCCTATTCGGCCCGCTTCAAACAGTACAGCGGCCAAACACTTCAGGTCGGCAAGGTGATGGCCAACGGCGGTTCGCAAATGGTCGAAAGCCGTATCGTGCAGGCCAGTGCGACGCAGCCGATCCGGCTGACCTGGGAAGTCCGCAACGCCAAGATCATCGACGTCATCATCGAGGGCGTCAGCATGGCCGCGACCCGTCGTTCGGACTTCAACGCCTACATCCAGCGGCACGGTATCGACGGCCTGATCGCCGAACTGGAGCGCCGCAGCGCCTGACCTCCCACGTGGAAGCCCCACCGCGCAGCCGCGGACCTGCCGCGCGGGGTGCCGCCGTCGGGGCGACTCCCTCGTCCTCACACCCCCGGGGCGGTGGTCGTCTCGCGTCCACCGCCGCCCGCCGAGGGCATCAACCGATTCTCGACCGGCCGCCGCAGCGCTAACATAGCCACAGCTGCGGAGTGATGCCTGCCCATGCCGTTTCCAGCCCTGGTCTGCCTCGGCGAACCGATGATCGAGTTCAACCAGACGGATCCGGCCGATCCACGCTGGCTGCAAGGCTTTGGCGGGGACACGTCGAATGCCGCCATCGCCGCCGCCCGCCAGGGCGCGTCAGTGGGCTATGTCACGGCCCTGGGGTGGGATGCGTTCGGCGACCGCTTCATCGAGCTATGGCAGCGCGAGGCGGTTGACTGCACGCAGGTGGCACGCCGCAGTGACGGCCACACCGCGGTCTATTTCGTGACCCATGATGCGAGGGGCCACCAGTTCCATTTCCTGCGCGCCGGCTCCGCCGCCAGCCGCATGACACCCGCCGACTTGCCACGCGACTATCTCGCCGGCGCGCGAATCCTGCATCTGTCCGGCATCAGCCAGGCGATTTCGGACGCGGCGCGCGCCACCGGCTTCGCCGCCATCGACACCGTCAAGTTGGCCGGCGGTCGCGTTTCCTACGACACCAACTTGCGCCTGAAGCTGTGGTCGGTCGACCAGGCGCGAGCCACCATCCATGCGGCCATGGCCCGTGCCGATATCGCGCTGCCCAGCCTCGACGACGCCGTGCACCTCACCGGCCTGACGGATCCCGACGCCATCGCTGATTTCTATCTGCGCCTGGGTCCGCAGCTCGTCGCACTGAAGCTCGGCAAGGACGGCGTGCTGGTCGCAACGCCACAGACCCGTCAGCGCCTCGCGGGCCACCCTGTCGCGGCAGTGGATGCCACCGGGGCAGGCGATACGTTCTGCGGCAGCTTTCTGGCGCGGCTGTTGGCCGGCGACGAACCGCTGCCCGCGGCCGCCTGGGCCAATGCCGCCGCGGCGCTCAAGACGACCGGCTTCGGCGCCGTCGCCTCAATCCCCACATCCGAGATGGTGGCCGAGTTTCTAAGGCGAAATCGAACTGCCTATTCGGCCGGATGAACGAGCTGTCGCGGCCGCAGGCTTGCCAGCACCGCGCGGGACAACCGGTCGAGGCCGGCCAGCTGCTGGCCCATCCAGCCCTTGCCATTGTCCGCATCGACGTCCGGCTGGTCGACCCCGGTCGGGCGGCGCTTGTAGTCGTAGAGGGCCGTGCCGAACATCAGGTCCCAAAGCGGCAGCACGGCACCAAAGTTGCTGTCGTGGATATGCGGCTCGGCGGCATTGGCGCGGGCGTGATGCGTGCGGTGAAACCACGGGTCGACCACCACCTTGTCCATGACCCTTCCGAAGCCGAACCGGACGTTGGCATGGGAAAAGCTCTCGATCAGCCGGCCGAGCAGCAGCAGCGTGACGTACTGGCCGGGCTGCACGCCGATCAGCAGCGCCACCAGCGCGAAATAGACCGAGGTCAGCAGGTCATCGAGCAGGTGGTTGCGATCGTCCGACCAGCAGGTCACCTGGCGCTGGCTATGGTGCAGCGAATGCAGCGCCCACCACCACGGCAGCGCATGTTGCAGACGATGCAGCCAGTAGCCGGCCAGGTCGTAGAGCAGGAAGTAGACCGCGAACAGCAGCAGCGGCTTGTCCCGCAGCCACGGTATGAACTGCTCGACGGTCGGCATCACCAGGCCGTGCTCGCGCACGGCATCCTGCAGCCAGTCGTTGACCGGATAGAGAACCACGAACACGGCGAATGGCAGCAGGCCAAGCTTGTTGAGCAGGGTGTAGAGGATGTCGACTCGCGCCAGGCGCCGATTTGGCCACCGCTCGACCGGCGCCAGCCACTCCAGACCGCGGAACACCACGAGGATCACCACGATCTGGACGACGCCCAGCATCATGGTTTCGACGACGAACGGCGCATCTTCCGAGAACGTCATGTAGCCGAGCCGGAACAGCAGCGGAAAGACTGCCGTTTCGAGGATCCAGCTCTGGATATCCACCCAGATATCGACCAGGCCCTGCATGCCGAAGACCTGTACACGCTCGCGATAAGGATGTCTTGGCCGATTGCTCGACGGCCTGACCGTCGGCCGTCAGCGGCCCTTGGCGCCGGGCAGGTTCACCGGCGACAGGGCGGTCTTGTCAGTCGGTACGGGGGGTGCCGCCACGGACCGGGAGATGGTACCCGGCCCGTTGATATAAATGCCGTGCGGCGAGCGGCCGACATTGACGACTCCCAGGATCTGCTTGGTCGCCAGATCGATCGCCATCACCTTTCGGCGCCAGCGCTGCGTGACCCAGATTTGCTTGCCGTCCGGCGCAAAATCCAGATCGTCAGGCCCGCCGGGCGCCCGGATCGTATCCAGAATCTCGAGCTTTGTGGTGTCGAGCACCGAGATCGTCCCCTCCAGACGATTGGTCACGAGCACCTTGGTATCGTCATCCGGCATGCGAAAAATGTTGTGTGCGCCCCGGCCCGTGACGATCCACTTCGTCACTCGCCGGCTCGGCACGTCGACCACCGCGACGGCGTCTTCGCCGGTGAGCCCGACCACAAGCCGACGCTGATCAGGGGTCAGATACAGGCCTGCCGGCGCTTCGCCGACATCGACGGTCCACGCGACTTCCTGGGTTGCCAAGCTGATGGCCACCACCTGGTTGGACCCCTGCATGGTCACCAGGACCAGGGCGCTGTCGCGCGAAAACGCGAGATGACTCGGCATCGTCGCCAGCGGCAAGCGTTTGACCAGCCGGAAGTCCTTGGCGTCGTACACGTCGACATGGTTCATGCGATAGGCGGCGGTCACGAACCACTTGCCGTCAGGGCTGAAGCCCAGCTGATACGGATCGAGAATATCCGACACGCGCCGGCGGACCTCGGTGGTCACCGGGTCGAGAAACGTCAGCTCGTTGGTGACGGTCGATCCGACCACCAGCTCCTTGCCGTCCGGAGTCAGCATGAAGTGGTGCGGTTCGCGTCCTACAGGACGGCGATCGACCTCTTTCATCGTCTGTCGGTCGACGATGCTTAGCGATGCTTCATCGGAATTGAGAATAATAGCGAGTTCGGGAACGGCGAAACCCGGCTCCGCGACGCCAATGCCAACCACCAAACACGCTGCCGCCAAGCTTAGCCTGGACGTAGGACTGCTCATCGAAACCGCGGTCCGATCCGCATGCGCGCCGGAACCCCCGCCGGCACCTTCCCTTCTCATTTACATCGCATGTTCGTCCTGCCGGCGCCAGCACGCAGACCATTGCAGCCCATCGTTAGCAGTGCTTTTCCACTGAATCTTTTGCCGGTGCGACGGTGGCCGACGGCGTGCCTCAGGCCGTTGGCCCGGCGGCGGAACGCAGGGCGGCGGCGGCACGGGCAAGGCTTTCGATCTGACCCCAACTTGCCGACCGCACGGCCGGCACTGGCACCGGCCATGATCCGCCGACGCAAGGAACATTCGGCAGGCTGAGATAGGCAGCCGCCTTGCCGGCATCGATCCCCCCGGTCGGGCAGAACCGCAGCCGCGGCAACGGTGCGTACAGGGCCCGCAAGAACGCGGCGCCGCCGCAGGCTTCGGCGGGAAAGAACTTGAGGTCACGATAGCCGCGCTCGGCCAGGACCAAGGCCTCCGACACCGTCGCCATGCCTGGCAGGTACGGCAGGCCCGCATCCTCTGCTGCCGCCAGCAGGTCGGCGGTGTGGCCGGGACTGACGACAAAACCCGCGCCCGCCTGTTGCGCCTGGACGAACTGCGACGCGGCCACGACCGTACCGACGCCAACCGTTGCACCGGCGACTTCTGCGGCGATGGCGCGAACCGCCTCCAGCGCCCCCGCCGTCCGCAGCGTCACTTCCAGAACCGGCAGTCCGCCGGCGACCAGCGCCCGCGCGATCGGCACGCCATCCTTCGGCCCCTCCAGCGTAAGCACCGGAATCACCGGTGCGACGTCAAGGATATCGCCAATCCCAGGCATTGCCGCGTCCTCAGATGCTCCAGCCCCCATCGATCACATGCGTGGTGCCGGTCGTGAACGCGCTCTCGTCACTGGCAAGGTAGACCGCCAGGGCGGCGACCTCCTCCGCCGTCCCGAACCTGCCGGTAGGCTGACGCGCGCGGAACATTGTTGCATCACCGCCCAGAGCCGCAATACGCGCATCCAGCGACGGCGTCTGGACGGTGCCCGGGCAGATCGCGTTGCAACGGACGTTGCGGGTCACGAAGTCGACCGCCACCGACTTCGTCAGTCCGATCACGGCCGCCTTGGTGGTGCCATAGACGAACCGCAACGGCGCGCCCTTGTGGGACGACGCCGCAGAGGCGACGTTGACGATCGATCCTCCTGCCTTGCCGACCATGGTCGGCAGGAATGCCTGGATCGTCCAAAACATGCTGCGGACGTTGAGGTCAAAGCCGAACCGCCACTGCTCGTCCGTCGCATCGAGGATCGTGCCGTGGTGCACAAAGCCGGCGCAGTTGAACAGGACATCGACGGCGCCCAGGCGGTCGGCCAACGCGCCGATCGCCGCCTTGTCCAGCACGTCCAACTTCTCCGCGTGGACGCCGGCGACGCCATCCATCGCCGACGCCAGCGTCGCCTCGTTGACATCGGTCGCCCATACCTCAGCGCCCTCGCGGGCGAAGGCGCGCGCCGTGGCCGCCCCTATGCCTTGGGCTGCGGCCGTAACGACGCAGCGCTTGCCTCTCAGACGCATGGCCAGGCTCCGGTCACAGACTTAGGCTGCCTTGAAATTGGGCAGGCGCTTCTCGGCCCAGGCCTTGACCCCTTCCTTGAAGTCGGCCGTCTTGCGGGTCCATTCCTGCTCGACCAGCTCCCGCTCGGTGGCGGCCTCGACGGCGTCGGCAAGACCTCGCCGCACCGTCTCGCGGGTCGACATCACCGCGAGAGGCGCCGACTGGGCGATTTCCGTGGCCAGCGCCGTCGCCGCCGAGCGCACTTCCGCCAGCGGCACTAGCAGATCGGCAAGACCCATCGCGACCGCCTCCTCGCCGGTGACACGCCGACCGGTATAGAAAAGCAGGTTGGTCCTCTGATGGCCGATCAGACGCGGCAGTGTGCACGTCAACCCGAACCCGGGATGGAAACCCAGCCGGTTGAAATTGGCGCTGAAACGGCCCTCGGGGCAGGTGACGCGGAAATCTGCCATCACGGCCAGGCCGAGGCCGCCGCCGATCGCCGCCCCCTGCACCGCCGCCACGATCGGCTTCTTGGTGCGGAAGAGCCGGATGGCCTCCTTGTAGAGATGCTTGCCGGAGGCTGCCTCGTTGGACGCCCCGGTCGCCGGCCGGTTGGTAAAATCGGCACCGGCACAGAACGACTTACCCTCGGCGCACAGCACCACCGCGCGGCACGTGGCATCGCGATCGAACACTTCCAGCGCGTCGCCGATCTGGTTGATCAGGGCATTATCGAAGTAGTTGTGCGGCGGCCGACGGATCTCAATCTGGCCGACGTTGTTCGACAGGCTGACCCCGATATCCTTGTACGTTGCGTGCGCGTCCATGGCGGTCTCCATTCCCGAGGATGTTGGGGCGCGACCATAGCATGTCGCCCAAGCCGTCCAAGTTGTCGTCGCCGGTCCCGCCCGCCGCCCGCATGCCCGGCTGACGAGGCAGCCATGCTCAACAGCGCGCGCCCGGCGGCACGTCGGACGCCACCGGTCGACCACGCCGCTTGCGGTCATGCGCCAACGCCGGACCGTCGAAAATTGCGTGCGCCGAACCACGCTCTCCGGTATGGACCACACAACCGTCTCCGGCAGGGGAATCCACCGACATGACAGATGGCGAGTCGCGAATTCTCCAGCTCGCGCCCGGCGACAACGTCGCCGTCGCGATCCGCGAGATCGAGGCCGGCGACGTCGTGCGGATCGGCGGACGCGACATCGCGATGCCGCAGACCGTGGTCGTGGGCCACAAGTTCGCCGCCCGGCGAATCGAGGCCGGCGAAACCATCGTCAAGTACGGCACGCCGATCGGCCGGGCGACGGTCGACATCGCCGCCGGAGAATCCCTGCACGCGCACAACACGACCGACCACACGTAGGGAGGATATCTTGACGCTACGGACGACCATGCTGCGCCGATCCTTTGTTGTCTGTGCCGCCTCGACCGCATTGCTGCCGTCGGCGAGCCGTGCCGCCGACACCATCAGCGGCCGCTACGTCGGCAACGGCAAGGACGTGCGCCTCGCCTTCGTGAGCGCCTATGTGACCGACGGCATGTCGGGCAAGCCGGCCGTGGTCGTGGTCATGACGGAGAAGGATCACTCCGCGTCCAAGCGTCCGACCTGGGACGCCGATTTCGGCAAGTTCGGCTCCGCACTGACCATCTCGGTGCATCGCAGCGACGGCGAGATCTTCAGCTGCCAGGTGGCGCATCAGGGACTGAAGCGCTCGCCGGTGTCGGTGGGCGGCATCGTCAAGGCCGACGGGGTGAGCTTCAGTGGCGACCGGATCAAGGCGCGGTTCACGACGGGCGGCGTCAAGACGATCTTCGACGAGCCATTCGAAGCCGATATCCAGGTCGACGCCGCCATCCGGCCCAAGCTGTCCTAAGCCGCAATGGTTGCGCGCGTCCCTCGAGCCAAAGGCAAGACCAAGAAGACACTGCTGGCCAGCCATCAGCGAAGCTGGCTGTGGGGCCGCAACCTCGTGCTGGAGACGCTGACCGCTGGCCGGTGGCGGGTGCATGAGCTTTATCTTGCCAGCGACCTTGCCGCCGATGCCGCAGCGGGCGCGCTGGCGGCGGCAGAGGCGGCCGGGGTCACGCCGACGCGCGTGTCGCGGACCCGCCTGAACCAGCTCGGCGGCACGGCCGATCATCAGGGCTATCTGGCCCGCGTCGGCGACTACCCTTACGTCTCACCCGACGAGTTGCGCACCAGCGCGCGACACCCGTCGTTCTGGCTGGTTCTGGACGGCGTGCAGGACCCCTACAATCTGGGCGCCATGCTCCGCTCGGCAGAGGTCTTCGGGGTAGACGGCGTGTTCCTGGGCACGCGCGGCCAGGCCGGCGTCAACAGCCTCGCCGCGCGCAGCTCGGCCGGGGCCGTGAACCGCCTCGGGATCGCCCGCGTCGACAGTCTGCCGGCACTGATCAGCCGGCTGCGGCGTGAGGCCGTCATTGTGGTCGGCGCCAGTCTCGATGCCGACTACGCTTTGGATGCCTGCGACTTCACCAGCCCGACGGCCCTGGTCATCGGAAACGAGGCAACCGGCCTTTCGCCCGACGTCATTGCCGCCTGCAATCTGCTGGCAAAGATCCCGCAGGCTGGCGGGCTCAATTCGCTGAATGCCGCCGCCGCCGCCGCCGTGTGTCTGTACGAGGTGCGCCGTCAGAGGCGCAGCATGCCCTTCACGTGAAGCGCGCTCGCCCGCTTACACCGCGCGCGGCGCCGTGCCACCGCGCCAGGCCAGGACTTGACGTATCAGGACCGGCAACGCCAGCGCCAAGCCAACCAACGTGCTTGTAATCCCTGGCGCAATGATCGGCAGGGCCGCGAGTCCCAGCAGCCAGCACTCCCACCCTTGCAGCGGCGCCAGCAGGTACTGGCTGAAGGCGGCACCGAGGAGCGTGATACCGATCAGACAGCCGGCGGCCGTGATGATGAAGTCGCTCCAGGAGAAGCCTGGCAACACCAGCAGCAGCGACGGCGAGAACACGAACACGAACGGCACCAGCGCCTTGGCCAACGCCAACCGGAAGGCCGTGTTGCCGGTGCGGAAGGGATCGGCGCCGGCCATGCTGGCGGCCGCATAGGCTGCGACCGCGACAGGTGGCGTCACGTCGGCCAGTACGCCGTAATAGAAGACGAAAAAATGCGTCACCAGCGGCGCAATCCCGAGCAGCCCCAGGGCCGGCGCCGCCACCGTCACCATGATGATATAGGTGGCCGTCGTCGGCACGCCGCAACCCATCAGAATGCAGACGAGCGCCGTCATCGCCAGCGTGAAGACCAGAACAAGCGTCGCGCGATCGGCTGGCACGATTGCCTGGAGCATACCTGCGGCATCGTTGGCGACGCCGACGATAATGGTTGCGAATTTCAGTGCCGTACCGGTCAGCGTCACGACGCCGATGATGACGCCGATCGCCGCCGCGGCGGCGCCGACCGCAAGCGCGTACTTGGCGCCGACGATGAAGGCGTCGATCACGTCGACCAGGGCGAGCCGGGCCGCCTCGACGACGGCGCCCGCCCCCTGCCGCATTGCCCCCAGCATGGGGCGTGCGAAGGCGATCGCGATGCTGAGCGAGATTCCCCAGAACGCGGCCAGATAGGGCGTCGAGCCGCTGAACAACTTCCACAGCAGACCGGCCAGAGGGATCAACGTCACCCAGTCGTCGCGCAGAACGCCCTTCCAGTCGGGCATCTCGTCCGACCGCAGCCCGCGCAGGCCGACCCGCTTGGCCTCGAAATGCACCTGCATGAAGACGCCGAAGAAATGCATGAACGCCGGCACGATCGCGGCAATGATGATGGTCTGGTACGGCAGGCTGAGATACTCGACCATCAGGAACGCCGCCGCGCCCATCACCGGCGGCGTGATCTGGCCGCCGGTGCTGGCCGTTGCCTCCACGCCGGCGGCAAAATGCGGCCGATAACCCAGGCGTTTCATCATCGGGATCGTGAGCGACCCGACGGTGACGGCATTGGCCACCGATGATCCCGAGATCATGCCGAACAGCGCCGATCCGAAGATCGAGACCTTTGCCGGGCCGCCGGCGAACCGGCCAGCCACGGCCATGGCCAGCGCCAGGAACAATCGTCCCAGGCCGATCCGCATGGCCACGACGCCGAACAGCACGAAATGGAAGACGTAGGTGGCGACGACGCCGATCGGAATGCCGTAGATGCCCTGGCTGGTGAGATAGAGGTGGTCCATCAGCTGCGACCACGTGGTACCCGGGTGTACAAGGATGCCCGGCATCCACGGACCGGCGAAGGCGTAGGCGATGAAGGCCAGGGCGATGACGACCAGGGGCCAGCCCATGGTCCGCCGCGTCGCCTCAAGCACCACCAGTGTCAGGATGGTGCCCATCGCCACGTCCATGGGTAGCGGATTGCCGACCCTAAACGCGATGTCCTCGAAGATCGCCGGCAGGTACAGTGACGAGACGGCAGCGGCCGCGAGCAATGCCCAGTCGTAGAGCGGAACGCCGCCGGGCTTCCACCACGCCGCCTCGACCGGGGTGTCCGCCTGCCGCCGCCTGGCGGCGAAGACGATGAAGATCAGGCCCAGCACGAAGGCCATGTGGATGCCGCGATGCGTCTGCTCGCGCAGCAATCCGAACCCGGCCGTGTAGTAGTGAAAGCACGAGAGCGCCAACAGCAGCGCCGCGACGATCCATGTCGCCGGCGGCAGCACCGGACGGAAGCGCATCTCGGCGTCGAACTGACGCTCCAGCTCCTCGGCCTTGTCGACGTCCAGCTCGACGGTACTCATCCGCGCCCACGCCTCTGTCTGCGACAAGAGAGAGGCCGATCAGGTGAGGTTGACGACAAGTCCAGCGCCGATGGCCGGCGCGACGGCCTCACTTCATCAATCCCTTTTCCTTGTAGAATTTTTGTGCGCCGGGGTGCAGCGGCACGCCGACGCCGGCCAGCGCCGTCTTGAGCTGCACCACCTTGCCCTTGGCGTGGCCGGCGTCGAGCAGCTTGCGGGTGTTGTCGTTCCACAGTGCCTTGGTGACCTCGTAGATGAGCTCTTCGGGCTGCTTCGTCGAGGTCACCCATTGCGCGTTGACGCTAATGGTCTTGGCGCCCGCCACGCCCTTGTAGACGTCGCCCGGAATCTCGTCCCGTGCAAAGAAGCTGTATTGGCTCAGCAGCTTGTCGACTCCGGGGCCTTCGACCGGCACCAGCTCGATGCCGGAGGTCGCAGCCAGCTCGGCGATCGCACCCTGCGGATAGCCGGTGACGCTGACGAAGGCGTCCAGCGCGCCGTCTTTCAGCTTGTCGGCCGATTGCTGCGGCTTGAGGTACTCGGCCTTGACGTCCTTCTCGGTCATGCCGAAGGCGGCCAGGATCAGGCGGGCGTCGACCAGCGTGCCCGACCCCGGCTCGTCGAGCGACACGCGTTTGCCCTTCAAGTCGGCGACCGACTTGAATCCGCTTCCCTTGCGCGCCACCAGATGGAAGCTTTCCGGGTAGAGGTTGGCGATGACGCGCAAGCTGTCGACCTTGGGCTTGCCCTCATAGATGCCGGTGCCGGTATAGGCCCAGTAGGCGACGTCGGATTGCGAGAACCCCGACTCCATCGAGCCGCCGTTGACGGCGTTGATGTTGGCCACCGAACCGTTCGACGCCACGGCCGTGGCGACCAGTCCGGGAACGCCGCACGAGCCGCCCTGGTCGCAGGCCCGCGATCCGGGCGGGTTGGAGATGGCATTGGCGATGACGCCGGCCAGCGGATAGTAGGTGCCCGCCGTGCCGCCCGTGCCGATGCGGAAGAACCGCATCTGCTGCGCCCGCGCCCCGGTGACGCCGCAGCCGGCGGCGAGCGCCGCCAGGGCCAGGAGGCGTCTTCTGTCGATCAGCATATGCGGTCTCCCTGTCGTTCCTTGCCGGCGTGCAACCGCCCCGCCGGGCGGAGCAGCACGCGTTGCCTACTTGATCATGCCCTTTTCGCGGTAGTAGCGGGCCGCGCCGGGGTGCACCGGGATACCGACACCATCGAGCGCCGTGCGCTCCTGGATCTGGCGCCCCTTGGCATGGCCGCTGTCGAGCAGCTTGCGCGTGTTGGCGTTCCACAGCGCCTTGGTGATCTCGTAGACCAGATCGTCGGACTGCCGCGTCGACGTCACCCACTGGGCGCCGACGCTGATGGTTTTCACCGCGCCCGCCCCCTTGTAGGTGCCTTCCGGAATCAGGTCCTCGGCAAAGAACTTGTACTGGCCGCGCAGCTTGTCGATTTCCGGGCCCGCAAGCGGGATCAGGTCGATGCCGGCGCCGCTGGCGGCCAGCTCGCTGATGGCACCTGCCGGATAGCCACCGACGAAGAAGAACGCATCCAGCGCGCCATCCTTCACCTTGTCGCCGGCCTGGTTGGGCTTGAGGTACTCCGCCCGGATATCCTTCTCGGAAATGCCGTAGGCGGCCAGGATCAGCCGTGCATCCACCAGGGTGCCCGAGCCTGGCTCATCGAGCGACACGCGCTTGCCCTTCAGGTCGGCCGGCGACCGGATGCCACTGCCCTTGCGGGCGACGAGATGGATACTCTCGGGATAGAGATTGGAAATGGCCCGCAGCGTCTCGATCTTGGGCTTGCCCTCATAGACGCCGGTGCCGGTGAACGCCCAGTAGGCGACGTCCGACTGCGCAAAACCGGACTCCATCGACCCGCCATTGATGGCGTTGACGTTGGCCACCGATCCATTCGACGCGACCGCCGTGGCCACCAGACCGGGTACGCCGCAGGAGCCGCCGGCATCGCAGGCGCGGCTGCCGGGTGGGTTGGAGATCGCGTTGGCGATCACGCCGCCGATCGGGAAATACGTTCCGGCCGTTCCACCGGTGCCGATCCGGAAAAACCGGATGTCTTGCGCCATCGCCGCCCCGATCAGGGCCGCTCCGGCCACCAGCGCCGCCAACACCCTCGTCACTCGCCCCTCCCCGGGCGCGATCGCCGCGCCGGGCGCGATTTAAGCCGCCGGCCGCACAGATGGCAACCGCCGGCCGTCAGCAAACCGTCACCATGGCGGGCTTGCAAGACAGCCGCCGGCGCGGCATACGGCCGCCCGCACGGCCAGCGGGGAGACGGCAATGACGGGCGGACACGGCCATCATGGGGCGGGCCACGACGAGCACGGCGGCGGCAACAAGAAGATCGCCCTGCTGATCTCGGTGCTGGCGCTCCTGCTGGCGATCTCCGAAACCCTGGGCAAGAGCGCCCAGACGGCGACCCTGGCACGCAACATCGAGGCCGCCAATTTGTGGTCGTTCTTCCAGGCCAAGACCATCCGCATGACGGTGCTGCGCGCCGCCTCAGAGGAGATGGAGATCGCGATGAAATACGCGACCGACTCCGAGGCCAGGCAGTCGATGCAGCACCGCCTGGAGCTGTGGAAGCGCAATCACGACCGTTACGACGACGAACCGGAAACCGGCGAGGGCCGCAAGCAGCTGTCCGTCCGCGCCAAGGCTGCTGAGAAGAAGCGCGACGACGCTGCCGCGGCACATCACCAGTACGAGGTCGCCTCGGCGGCGCTGCAGATCGCCATCGTCCTGGCGTCGGCCGCCATCATCACCGGCATCGCCGCGCTGATCTGGGGCGCCATCGGACTAGGGGGCGTGGCCGTCGCCTTCACCGCAATAGGCCTCTTCAATCCCCACCTGGTCCATCTGTTCTGACTGCGGGCGTCCAATACGTTTCGCGGCAAATGCCGGACGCCGCGGCCTATTTGATCATGCTGTGCGGCACCGCCAGGATGATCTGAGGAAAGGCCAGCAGAATTGCCACGTTGACGATATCCACCACGACGAACCAGCCGCAGCCGCGGAAGATGTCACCCATGCTGACGTCCTTGGCGACCCCCTTCAGCACGTAGACATTAAGCCCGACCGGCGGTGTCATCAGCCCGATCTCGACCATGCGCACCACGAGAATCCCGAACACAATCGGATCGATGCCCAGTTGCTTGATGGTCGGCAAGATGATGGGCACGGTGAGCAGCACCATCCCGATACCGTCGATGAACATGCCGAGCAGCAGATAGAACGCCAGGATGCACACCAAGACCACGGTCGGCGACACGTTGAGGTGCGTGATGCCGTCGGCGATCGCCGCCGGCGTTCCAGTAAATCCAAGGAAGTGCACGAAGATAAGCACGCCGGCCACGATCGCGAAGATCAGCGACGTGGTGCGCACTGTTTCCATCATGGATGCGAAGAAATCCTTGATGCCGAATCGGGGGATCGCCATGGCCAGCGCGCCGATGGCGCCGACGCCTGCCGCCTCGGTCGGCGTCGCCAGTCCCGTGTACATGCTTCCCATGACCAGAACGATGATCACGATCATGCCCCAGATGCCCTTCAGCGAGCTTAAGCGCTCCGACCACGTGATGCCACGGATCGGCTGGCCAAGACTGGGATCGAGCTTGAAGCGGCAGAGAAGCATCAGCACATAGCTGGCGGCCTGCAGCAGGCCCGGCAGGATTCCGGCGAGCAGCAAGGCCCCGATCGACTCTTCGGCGATGAAACCGTAGATGACCATCAGCACCGATGGCGGAATCATGATCGCCATGGTCCCACCGGCGGCGACACATCCTGTCGACACCTTGTCGTTGTAGCCGTACTTCTTCAGCTCCGGCAGCGCGACGCGGCCCATGACGGCGGCCGACGCCGTCGACGCACCGCACGCGGCCGCAAAGCCGGCACAGCCGACCACCGTCGCGACCGCCAAGCCCCCGGGCAGATGCCCCAGCCACTGTCGCGCCGCCCAGTAGATGTCGCGCGTGATGTTGGCGTAGTAGGCGAAGAAGCCCATCATGATGAACAGTGGCAAGACCAGCAGATTATAGTTGACGATATGACCGAGAATCGTCTGCGCCGACAGCGATGCCGCCGGATCGTAGCCGCGCAGGATCCAGAGCCCGAAAAAGCCACACATCGCCGTAGCAAAGGCGATGCGGACACCCGACATCAGGAACAGCGTCAGTGCGACCAGGGACAGGATGCCGATGCTAACCGGGTCCATGATGCCAACCGTTGACCAGTGGTGATGAACCTGACTGGGAAAAACCTCCGCTATTCGACCGCATGGAATCCGCCACTGTCAGGCTCGTTCGCCGGAAACCGGTCGGGATTCCACAGGTGGAGAAGCTGCACATACATCCGCAGGCAGATGAGTGCGTAACCCACGGCCACGGCCGCGCCCGAGGGCCATGTCTTGAAATAGGGCGGTGACATCGTCACGTCGTCGTACTGCCAGAGCTGCCAAGCGTTCTTGGCGCTGAACCAGGCGAGCACTGCACAGACGAAGATGCTGATGAGCAGCGTACCCATCGTCGCATAGAGCTTCGCCCGCGAAGGTAGCGAGTCAAGGAACAGGTCCATGCCGACATGTCCCCGCATCGACTGGGTGTACGACAACGCGAGAAACACAATGATCGGCATCAGCAATTCGGAGCCCTCGAGGTGCCCCGGGATCGGCGAATTGAAGGCGTAGCGCATCACCACTTCGGCGCCGACAAACAGCATCGCGAAGAACGCGATCGCCGCCGAGGCGACCGCCAATGCGATTTCCAGCCGGCGAAGCATCCGCCCGACAAGTCCAGCCACGACCGTCGTCGCCCCCATCAGGGCGACGACGGCAACGGCCAGCACAAGAAGTTCGTGCATGAAGAGCTCGCTGGCACCCTATTTCTTGCTGGCGGTTTTTGTCTTGGCGACCTCAGCCTTGACGAACTCCAGCAGCTTGGTGCCCGGCCGTCCGGCAGCATCCTGATCCTTGGCCCACGACTGCCAGATCGGACCCGCAGCCGCGACCAGCTTGTCGCGCTCGGACTCGGGAAACTCCGTTATCTCCAGCTTCTGCCGGAAGATCGGGATCCACTTCTCGTCTTCCTTCTTGTACGCCTTCACAAGCGCGTCGACCGCCAGCGCTTGCGCCTGCGGCAGTTTCGCCTTGAGGTCATCAGGCAGCTTGTTCCAGGCGCTCAGGCTGACGCCCTGCCAGCACATGAAACCGCTCATGGCCAGGCCTTCGGTCACGTACTTCGCGACCTCGTATAGCTTGTAGGCGCCGAAGGTGTAGCTGTAGGGAAAGCCGAAGCTGTCGATCGTCCCGCGCTCCAGGGCCTGGTAGCTCTCGGGCGCGGTCACCATGGTCGGCACTGCCCCAAATGTCTGCAGTGCCTTGGCGTTCAGGCCGCTGATGCGCATCTTCACGCCCTTCATGTCGCTGACCGACGCGATGCGCTTGTTGCCCATGAACTCGTAGGCCGGCAGCACGATGGGGCTGAAATACTTGATGTTCCAGCGCTTGGCCATTTCGTCCACGATGTCCGGATGCGCCTGGACAGCCTCGTTGACCTTCACGTTGTCGGTCAACTTGCGCGGCGCCAGGAACGGAAGCTCCATCACCGTCAGCAGCGGGAACTTGTTGGGATAGTAACCGGCGCACATCTGCGCGCCCTCGTAGCCACCGGATTTGATCGCTTCCGGCGCTTGCCGCTCCGGACCGAGTGCTGATCCATAGGCGATCTTGATCTCAAACTTGCCGTTGGACTCCTTCTTGTAGAACTCGGCCATGGCCTCGATGCCCGCGGTAACCGCGCGCGGAGGTCCAAAAATGTTGAAGTTCCACGTGATCGTCTGGGCCTCCGCAGACGCCGCCGAAGCAGCGACAACGGCCATGGCCGCAACGAACGCGAGCGCGCGTCGCCTCATGACATCCTCCCTGTCGCGCCATTGTTCTTAGCCAGGCGCTTGGGGTGCAGCATGAACGATATTTGGCCGTCGCTCAAGTGACGCCGGGGCGGGCTATGCCGATGCGGTATCGAGAATGAGGCAACGCCGCGTCATCCGAGCAACGCCGGCGAATGGCTTCGCAATGCCGGCATGTCGCGCGAATCGCCTGTATGTCGCCTCCAGCGCGACATGCCTGGCTGCAAGCTGGAGCCATGCAGCAGCCTGCCGCCGCCAGTCGGCGCGGGGTCACATCCGACCTCGTTCAGGGGATACCTCGTTCAGGCGACGCAGGTCGGGCAGCTTCCCCATCGGCCCTGCCCGCTTCAGGCAATGCCCTACTCTATGTCCCTCACCCACTGTTCCGGAACACGCGGCTCGTCAATTGACGCCCACCGCTCGGCTCATCGTCGGTCCGATCTCGTCGTGGATCACGAGGTCGGCGCTGTCGTCCTGGTCGGTGGGATCGCGGTTGATGATCGCCAGCCGTGCGCCGTTGCGCTTGGCCATCATCGGAAAGGCGGCAGCCGGATAGACCACCAGCGAACTGCCCAGCACGATGAACAGGTCGCAGGCCAGCGCTTCCTCGCGCGCCCGCTCCATCTCGATCTCCGGCATCGACTGGCCAAACGAGATGGTGGCGGTCTTCACAATGCCGCCGCAACGGGTGCATTCCGGCAGTGTCTCGTCCTTCTCGAAGACGCTGCGCACCCAGTCCAGTTCGTGCCGTTCGCCGCAGTCAAGGCAGGCGGCGTAGGTCGAATTGCCGTGCAGTTCGATCACCTTGACGTCCGGCACGCCCGACGCCTGGTGCAGGCCGTCGACGTTCTGGGTGACGACGGCGCTCATCTTGCCCTGCTCGACGAGGCGGGCCAGCGCGCGATGGCCGGCGTTCGGCGTCGCCTGGCGCATCACCGCGTCAGTCGCGAACTTGCGCCGCCAGGACTCGCGGCGCGCCTCCTCCGACGCGATGAAGTCCCGGAAGTCGATGGGCCGGTAGCGTGTCCAGATACCGCCCGGCGACCGGAAGTCGGGAATTCCGGACTCGGTCGATATGCCCGCGCCCGTAAACCCGACGATGCGCGTGGCGTCGGCGATCAAGCGCCGCAGGTCGTCGGCAGCCGCCATTGGTCTCTCCCGTGCCGAGGTCTCGGCTCAGGATAGCCAACGTTTGCGCCGCTTGTAATGCTTGACGTCGCGATAGGACTTGCGCGAGCCGACCTCGTTGAGGCCGAGATAGAACTCCTTGATGTCGGAGTTCTCGCGCAGCTTGTCGGCCGCGCCCTCCAGCACGATGCGGCCGTTCTCCATCACGTAGCCGTGCTCGGCGACGGCCAGCGCCATGGTGGCGTTCTGCTCGACCAGCAGGACCGACAGCTTCTCCTGCTTCACCAGCCGGTCGACGATGCCGAAGATCTCCTGCACCAGCATCGGCGCCAGACCCAGCGAAGGCTCGTCGAGCAGGACGACTTTCGGCTGGCTCATCAGCGCCCGGCCGATGGCCAGCATCTGCTGCTCGCCGCCGGACAGATAGCCGGCCTGCTGATGGCGCCGCTCCTTCAGGCGCGGAAAGTAGTTGTAGACCAGATCGATGCCGCCGCGGACCTTGCGCATGTCGCGCTGGATATGGGCGCCGGCGATCAGGTTCTCCTCGGTCGTGAGGTGCTCGAAGACCCGGCGTCCCTCGAACACCTGCACGATTCCCAGCCGCGTGATATCCGAAGCGCGCTTGCCGTCGACCCGCTGGCCGTCGAACTCGATGTGCCCCTTGGTGACCTCGCCGCGCTCGCTGTAGAGCACGCCCGAGATCGCTTTCAGGGTCGTGCTCTTGCCGGCGCCGTTGGCGCCCAGCACGGTCGTGATCGTGCCCTCCTTGACCTGCAGGGAGACGCCCCGCAGGACCAGGATGACGCCATCGTAGACGACTTCGATATTGTTCAGCGACAGCATGCCGGCGCGCTCGTCTGGGTGGAGGCGGGAACGGGCGGCCGGGTGGCCGCCCGCCGCTCAGGCTCAGCTCTTCTTGGCGTCGGCCTCGACGTGCTTCTTGACGACCTCGGGATAGCCCCGGAACCACTCGGTCTGCTTGGTCAGCTTGCCGCCCTTGACCGTGAAGATCTGCACCCAGCCGCCACCTTCGTGGTCGGCCGGCGTCAGCTCCAGCGGTGGCATCAGCCCACCGAGCGTTACGCCCTTGATCTTTTCGAAGCCGTTCTTGACGTCCTCGCCGGTGATTGTGGCGCCGGCGCCCTTGGCCTTCAGCGCGTTGCGGATCGCCTCGACGTGCGTCGCGCCAATGAGGATGCCGCGGTTGTAGAGGACCGTCGACTGCATCTCCTTGGGCGGTTCCTTGCCCTGGGCCTTGTACATTGCGGCAATGTCCTTGTGGACCTGGTAGTCCGAGCCGACGCCGGCGAACTGGATGGTGTTGTAGCCTTCGGCGACCTTGCCGCCACCCGCTGCTTCGAGATCGGACTCGGAAGCGCCCCATACAAGGGAAACCACCTTGGACAGCGGATAACCGACGCGCTTGAACTCCTTGATCGACACCGACGGCGAACGGCCGAACAGATGCGCGATCACGAAATCGGCGCGGAAGCGCTGAGCGATGTCGAGCACCTGGGCACCCATCTCGACGCCCGGCGCCGGCACCGCGAAGGTCTTC
>JAHCJT010000489.1 GCA_026126245.1 Alphaproteobacteria bacterium | reverse complement strand
GGAATATTTCTACGGCCGCTGCCTGCACGTCGACGCGCGCTTCGCCACGCCGCCGGGCTACACCACCGAGGCGACGCAACGCGCCGGCATCCAGAGCATGGTGGCGCAGGCCGCCAACACCGCCAGCTACGGCGACAAGATGAAGCAGCTGCAGCGCGCCCGGCAGATGAAGGACATCGTCGACGGCGGCTACGTCATCATCGGCTCGCCCGACGAGGTCGTCGAGCAGATCCGCCACGTCGCCACCAGCCTCAACGTCGGCCACCTGATGCTGCTGCTGCAGTTCGGCAACATGAGCAAGCAGCTGACCCAGGCCAACACCAGGCTGTTCGCCGAGAAGGTGATGCCCAAGGTCAAGGACCTGTTCTCCGAATGGGAAGACCGCTGGTGGCCAAAGCCGATGGATCGCGGCCAGCGGGCGGCGGTGCCGGCGTTCCAGCCGCGGCTGGCGGCGGAGTAGGAAGGCGCCGCGGACCCTCCGTCCGCCACGCGGCGGACGAGGCGGCCAAAGGACGGACGCGGAGCCGACGGGGTGATCCCGCTGGACGCCTCTCGTGGGCTCCCGTCCGCCCGTTCGGAGCGCCTCTCCGGCATCGCCGGGGCGGCATCGCAAGTGAATGGATGAATCGGAGCACCTCGTGAGCGAACCGCAGACGCTGACGGTCGACGTCAACGGATTTCCCTGCCGCGTCTGGCGCAAGGGCAGCGGCCCCAAGATCGGTTTCCTCGCCGGATTCGGCGGCCAGCCGCGCTGGATCCCCTTCCTCGACGAGCTGGCGCGGACGCGCACGGTGATCGTGCCGTCACTGCCGGGATTTCCCGGCGCCACGGGCCACACGGTGCTCGACAACCATCTCGACTGGGTGATCGCGGTGCGCGAGCTGCTGCGGCGCGCCGACCTGACCGGCGCTGATCTGGCCGGCAGCTCGGTGGGCGGCGCGTTCGCGGCCGACATGGCGGCGATCTTTCCCGGCCTGGTGAAACGCCTGGTGCTGATCGCGCCCTTCGGGCTGTTCGACGAGAAGGATCCGGCCACCGATCCCTGGGCGCAGCGCTCGGAGAACGTCGCCGGCCTGATGTGCGCCCAGCCGGACAACTGGAAGTCGCTGGTCGAGATGCCGGCCGGCGCCAATTCCGTCGAATGGCCGATCGAAATGACGCGCGCCAGCGAGGCGGCGGCCCGCGCCTTCTGGCCGCTGGGCAATACCCAGCTAGCCAAGCGCCTGCCGCTGATCGAGGCGCCGACCCTGATACTGTGGGGCGACCAGGATCGCGTGGTGCCGCGCAGCTACGCCGATGTCTTCGCCAAGGGCATCGCCGGCCGCAGCCTGGTGAAGACGATCGCTGGCGCCGGCCACCTCGCCCATCTCGACCAGCCGCAGGCGGTGGCGGTGGCAATCGAGTCGTTTCTCGCCTGACGCACTTTGGCGGGCGATGCGCCGACGGTGCCGGCGGTCGCTGTTGTCGGCGGCAAACATTCGGCCCTACAGTGCCGCGAGCCCGAAAGCCTCTCGCGGAGATCTGTCGTGCCGCCGACGAGTCGTCCAGCGATCGCCCGCGCGCCGGCCGGCGAACCGTCCTCGCCCG
>JAHCJT010000488.1 GCA_026126245.1 Alphaproteobacteria bacterium | reverse complement strand
ACGCCTACGCCGGCCCGCAGCACAAGAAGGCCAAGACGATGCACGTCGAGCGCGCCTATGGCGGCCTCGATCCGGTCGAGTTCTATCTCAAAGAGGTCGTGCTGCACGGCACGCCGGAGTCGGTGGCTGACCGTATCGAGGAACTGCAGGGCGAGATCGGGCTGAACTACCTGATGTGCGCGCCGCTCAGCCACGAAACGTTCATGCTGCTGGCCGACAAGGTGGTGCCGCGCTTCGCCTGACGCGGCCGTCCTACCAGCGCCAGCCGGCGATAGGACGGATCAGCGCCAGACCGGCGAGGAAGCCGCCGACATGGCCGGCCCAGGCGATGCGCTCGCCGCCGGGGGCGGTCCCGAACAGCCCCAGGCCGAGCTGCATGCCGATCCACAGCACGGCGAACGGGACCAGGGCGTTCATGCTGCCGCGCTGGCGCATCATCAGCAGCAGGCCGCCGAACAGGCCGCTGATGGCGCCCGAGGCGCCGAGCATGGGATCGTCCGACGTGGTGTAGATCAGCGCGTGCAGCGCCGCGCCGGCGATGCCGGTCGCGAGGTAGAACAGCAGGTAGCGCGCGCCGCCCAGGAAGCGTTCGACCGGCGCACCGAACGCCGCCAGCGTCGCGACGTTGATGCCGACATGCAGCCAGCCGGCGTGCAGGAACATGTGCGTCAGCGGCGCCAGCAGCAGCGATACCCCGTCGGCCGGCGCGTCGCCGAAATAGCGCGCCGGAACCAGCGAGAAATACAGGACCAGCGAGTCGTCCATCTCGTCCGACAGCGTCTGGCGCAGCAGATGCAGCACCAGCAGCATGACGATCAGGCCCAGCGTCAGCGGCGGCAGGTTGATCGCCGGCTCGCCGCGCGAGGGTGGATAGGGACGCTGGTCGAAGGGCACGGCGTGACTCCGGCGCGCCGCTCAGGCCTTGGAGCCGCCCTGGCCGATGGCCCGCAGCCGCAGGCGCAGCGCATTGAGCTTGATGAAGCCCTCGGCGTCGCGCTGGTTGTAGGCGCCCTGGTCCTCCTCGAAGGTGACGTGCTGCATGCTGTAGAGCGATTTGGGCGACTTGCGGCCGACGACGGTGGCATGGCCCTTGTAAAGCTTGAGCCGCACCGTGCCGCTGACGTTTTCCTGGCTGCGGTCGATCAGCGCCTGCAGCATCTCGCGCTCGGGCGCAAACCAGAAGCCGTAGTAGATCAACTCGGCGTAGCGCGGCATCAGCTCGTCCTTGAGGTGCGCCGCGCCGCGATCGAGCGTAATGCTCTCGATGCCGCGATGCGCGGCGTAGAGGATGGTGCCGCCCGGCGTCTCGTAGACGCCGCGGCTCTTCATGCCGACGAAGCGGTTCTCGACCAGATCCAGCCGGCCGATGCCGTTGGCCTTGCCCAGCTCGTTGAGCCTGGTCAGCAGCGTCGCCGGTGACATCCGCTCGCCGTCGATCGCCACGGCATCGCCCTTCTCGAAGTCGACGGTGATGTAGGTCGCCTTGTCGGGCGCCGCCTCGGGCGAGATGGTGCGCTGGTAGACGATCTCGTCCGGCTCCTCCCAGGGATCCTCGAGGATCTTCCCTTCCGACGACGAGTGCAGCAGGTTGGCGTCGACCGAGAACGGCGCCTCGCC
>JAHCJT010000487.1 GCA_026126245.1 Alphaproteobacteria bacterium | reverse complement strand
TGCAGGTTTTCGCCGACCCCCGGCAGCGCATGCGAAACCGCGATGCCGTGGCGCTGGAGCAGCTCGGGCGCACCGACGCCGGAAACCTGGAGCAGATGCGGCGAACCGATCGCGCCGGCGGCGAGGATCACCTCGCGTCCGGCGCGCGCGAAGCACACGCGCTCGCCCTGCCAGAATTCGATGCCGGCCGCGCGGCTGCCATCGAAGCGCAGGCTCTTGGCCTGCGCGTGGGTGAGCACGCGCAGATTGGGCCGCTCCATCGCCGGGCGCAGGAAGGCGACGGCGGTCGACAGCCGCCGGCCGCGGCGCTGGTTGACCTGGAAATAGCCGCAGCCCTCGTTGTTGCCGCGGTTGAAGTCGCCGGTCTTGGGAATGCCGGTCTCGGCGGCGGCCTCGCGGAAGGCGTCGAGGATCTCCCACGACAGGCGCATCTCCTCGACATGCCACTCGCCGCCGCTGCCGTGCATGTCGTCGGCGCCGTGGACGTAGTTCTGCGAGCGCTTGAAGAAGGGCAGCACGTCGTCCCACGACCAGCCGCGGCAGCCGAGCTGCGCCCAGGTGTCGTAGTCGGCCGCCTGGCCGCGCACGTAGAGATGGCCGTTGATCGAGCCCGAGCCGCCCAGCACCTTGCCGCGCGGGAAGACGATCCTGCGGCCGTCGATGTAGGGGCCGGGCGCCGTCTCGTAGCCCCAGTTGAGCCTGGGGTTGTAGACCGTCTTGTTGAAGCCGGCCGGCACCTTGATCCAGATGTGCCGGTCCGGCCCGCCGGCCGCGAGCAGCGCGACCTTGTGCTTGCCCGAGGCGCTCAGCCGGTTGGCCAGCACGCAGCCGGCCGCGCCCGCGCCGACGATGACGTAGTCGAAGGTGTCCATGCTTGCGTCTTTCCGCCGGGCTCAGGCCTTGGGTGCGATGTCCGCCTGCAGGGCAAGGGCATGCAGCAGCACGTCCTTGCCGGCCAGGTTCCAGGTCGTGATGCCGCCGGCCATGATGCATTGCACCAGCGCCTCGGCAAGCTGCTCGACCGTCAGGCCCAGGCGCAGCGCGTTGCCGGCATGCGCCTTGGCGCCGACCACGGCGCCGGACATCACGTCCAGCACGGCGAAGATCAGCTCCTTGGTGCGCAGGTCGAGCGCGCCGCCGTCGGCCACGTCGCGCATCACGCTCTGGCGGATCAGGCCGTAGCCGGCGAAGGCGGCGGGCGCGTGTTGCTGCAGCAGCTTGAAGGCGTCGGGCACGCGGCCGTGGGTGGCCTGGAAATTGTCGCCCGCCAGCCGGCCGGCGGCCTCGACCAGCTTGTCCGTCTCGCTCATGGCTCCCCGCACGCTGTCATCCCGCGCGACGCGCGGCCTCCCCCGATGCCGGCGCGCCCATCGTCGCGCCGATGCCGGAAGGATCCCCCGCGTCGCGCGTGATGACAGAGGGGTTTGCGAGTCGCGTCAAGCCGCCTGTTTGCGGCGCATCGCCGTGGAATAGCGCGGGCAGATCTCTACGGCGAAGCGGGCGCGTGCCTCGTTCATGTCGATGGGGCAGGCGTCGTACGCCGACTTGGTCGTGCCGCGGCCGATGCCGGGGTGCGGGGTGCCGCGGGTCAGGCTGTTGAGCATGGCGATCTCTTCCGCCAGCCGCACCGGATGGG
>JAHCJT010000486.1 GCA_026126245.1 Alphaproteobacteria bacterium | reverse complement strand
GCGTCGAGATCGCCGTGCAGCGCCATCGCCAGCCGCCACTTGAACACGTGAAAATTGCCGATGCGGCCGCGCCACAGATCGTCGACGACCGCGGCCACCGGCTCCGCCGCCTCCGGGCGCGTGAAATGACGCATCAGCAACAGCGCCCCCGGCGCGGCGACGCGGCGCAATTCCCGCGTGAACGCGGCATGGCGGTCGCGGCCGACCAGCAGGCTGTGGCAGCCGTCGCCGACCAGCAACTGCTGCGATGCGTCCGCCAGCGGCAGCGACAGCCAGTCGCCGCATACCGCAATGCCCGGCGCCGCAGCCGCGGGCCACACGCCGGCGATCATCGGCCGCGAGTGGTCGACGGCGACGAGCCGGGTGCCGGTCGGCCAGCGCATGCCCGCGATCTCCGGCGTCACGCCGCACAGCAGCGCCCGTGGCATCACCGCTCCGCCCTGGCGCTGCCAATCGCGAATCCTGGTTTCAATCCAGCGGATGTCCGCCGCCGCCGGACGCAACGGCGGTCCGATCAGCGACCATTGCCGCGCGTGCTGGCTCCAGTGGTCGGACTGCGCGGTCATGGCGGCCCCGGCAAGACCTCAGTGCGCCCTCAGTGCGCCTTGTCCCAGTCCGGACCGGCGCCGACTTCCACCAGCAGCGGCACCGCCAGTTCGGCGACGCCGCCCATCAGGCGCGTCAGTCCGGATTTGACCGCAGCCAGTTCCGCGTCCGGCACTTCCAGCACCAGCTCGTCGTGCACCTGCATGATCAGCTTCGACTGCATCCCTTCTTCGGTCAGCCAGCGCTGCACGGCGATCATCGCCAGCTTGATCAGGTCGGCGGCGGTGCCCTGCATCGGCGCGTTGATCGCCGCGCGTTCGGCGCCCTGGCGCCGCGCTGCGTTGCTGCTGCGGATTTCCGGCAGCCACAGCCGGCGGCCGAACACGGTTTCGACGTAGCCCTGCTCGCGCGCCTGCTCGCGGGTGACGCGCATGTATTCGGCGACGCCCGGATAACGCTGGAAATAGCGGTCCATGTACTGCTGCGCGGCGGCGCGCTCGATGCCGAGCTGGCGGGCGAGCCCGAAGGCCGACATGCCGTAGATCAGGCCGAAGTTGATGACCTTGGCGTAGCGCCGCTGCTCGCTGTCGACGGCGGCGAGGTCGACGCCGAAAATCTCCGCCGCGGTCGCGCGGTGGATGTCCTCGCCGGCGGCGAAGGCCCCGAGCAGGCTTTCGTCCTTCGAAATGTGCGCCATGATGCGCAGCTCGATCTGCGAATAGTCGGCCGACACGATCTGCGCGCCGGGCGGCGCGACGAAGGCCTCGCGGATGCGCCGGCCTTCCGCGGTGCGGATCGGGATGTTCTGCAGGTTGGGATCGCTGCTCGCCAGCCGCCCGGTCACCGCGGTGGCCTGGCCGTAGCTGGTGTGCACGCGCCCGGTCCTGCGGTTGACCATGCCGGGCAGCTTGTCGGTGTAGGTCGACTTCAGTTTCGCCAGCCCGCGGTAGTCGAGGATCAGCTTCGGCAGCGGGTGGTCGAGCGCCAGTTCTTCGAGCGATTCCTCGTCGGTGGAGGGTGCCCCGCCAGGCGTTTTCTTGACCGGCTTCAGACCCTGCTTTTCGAACAGCACTTCCTGGATCTGTTTCGGCGAAC
>JAHCJT010000485.1 GCA_026126245.1 Alphaproteobacteria bacterium | reverse complement strand
CATGTGGTCGTAGGCCAGGCCGACATCGTGCTGCCAGAACGCCAGCTGCGCGTCGCGCCGGTTGCTGAACAGCCCGACATCGATGTGGTCCTTGGCCAGCCGCATGCGCCTTCTCCCGTCAGCCGATCGACAATAGCAGATCGGCCAGCGCCGCCGGTGCGCCAATCATCGCGTCGTGCGGCGCATCCAGGGCGCGCACCGACCAGCCGTGCGCCGCGTCGATGCGAATGCGTCGCGCTGCCGGCGACAGCGCGGCCGCGCCGCGGCAGGCGATGTGCGTCTTGCGCAGGCCCTCGCCGGGCGGTCGCGCCAGGCGCAGCGTCTGGGTGTAGGTGCGGTAGGGATGCGGCGTCGTCTGCCGGTTTACCCAGGCGCGGTCGGCGGCGCTGGCAATGCCGAAGGCGCCGGCGTCGGGTGGCGGCACACTGACGTTGCCGGACGGCGCGGCGAGCCTGGCCCAGGCGGCCACCAGTTTCGCCGGATGCGTGGCGCTCCACGCCTCGCCGTCATTGACGATCACGGCATCGAGGTAGGCCAGATGCGCCAGCCGCGCCGGCGCACGATCGGCGGCGCCGGTAATCACCAGCCCGCCGTAGCTGTGGCCGACCAGCACCACGTCGCGCAAGTCGTGACGATTGAGCAGCTCGACGGTCTGGTTGATGTGCGTGTCGAGGTCGATGGCGGCCGACAGTTCATGTCGCCGCTCGGCCAGGCCCGCCAGCGACGGCGCCAGCACGCGGTGACCGGCGGCCGTCAGGCGGGACGTGACGCGCTGCCAGCACCAGCCGCCATGCCAGGCACCGTGGATCAGCACGTAGGTGCGCGCTCGCGACTGCGCGACGGCGCGGCGCGGCGTTGGCGACAGCGTGGCGAGCGTGGTCGCGGCGGCGGCGCGCGCCAGGCGTCGGCGCGTGATCATCCGGCCAGCGTCATCTGCCGGCCGGGCCGCGGCGTCGCGAACTGCCGCCGCGCGGTGACGGCTCTTCACCGCGCGCCAGCGTGCGGCGCGCCGGGGGTTGGGCGGCGGCGGCGCTTTGCGCGGCATCGAGCGCCTGCCGTGCCCAGGCACTGGCCGCCTCGGGATCCTCCAGGATGTCCTCGGGCACCGGGTAGTACGCCTTCAGCACGACGCTGCGGTCCTGCCATGGCTTGAACGGCATCAGGCCGCGCTTGGTGTAGGCGTCGCGGTTGCGCTCGTCGGTGCGCAGATAGAGCGTGGTCTCGGCGATCAGGCCGAAGAACAGGCCGCGCGCGTAGAGCCCGCGGCCGCCGAACATGGCGCGCGCCGTGAACGGGCCGAAGCCGCGCAGCTGGTCGCGAACGTAGTCGACAAAATCCGACATGATCCAAACGCTTCGATACGCGCCCGACCGCTAGTTGCCGCCGCCTGGCGGCGACCGTCAAGCTGCGCCCGCGGCGGGCGGCCATTCATGGCCCGCCGCGCCTGCGCGCGGTTGCCACAGGTACAGCTTGTCGCACGTCGCCGGCGCTGGACTTGCCGCGCAAGGATCGGGCGTGCGGGCAACCCGATCCGGATTTTTCGTCCTTTTAGGGGCGGTAAGTTCCACGCCGAAACGCTCTCAGATCTTGAGCTCGCTGAAGAAATCGTTGCCCTTGTCGTCGGTGACGATGAAGGCCGGAAAATTCTCGACCCG
>JAHCJT010000484.1 GCA_026126245.1 Alphaproteobacteria bacterium | reverse complement strand
AGGCCCGTGTCGCTCGTCACGCGGCCGCCGCCGGGACTTGCCGGCCGCGTCCGGCCGCCGGGCAGACGCGACAGCACCTCCCATGGGCCGATGGCGTCCAGAGTCGTCATGCCGTCATAGAACAGAAACACGATATCCACCGGCACCTCCGTCGCCGCACGCCCCGCAGATCGCTGCCGACGTTGCCTACCACGGCCCTTGCAGTTGCGCGCGCTCCCGGGCTACCAGACGCCACCTGATGCCGGCGCGCCGGTAGGCGTTGCCTGCAGCATATGGTATAGCCCAACCTCGAAAACCACAGGATTTCGGGACCGCGCATGGCCGGCCATTCCCAGTTCAAGAACATCATGCACCGCAAGGGCGCGCAGGATGCGCGCCGCGCCAAGGTGTTTACCAAGATCATCCGCGAGCTCACGACGGCGGCGCGCAGCGGCCTGCCGGACCCGGCAGCCAATCCGCGGTTGCGCGCCGCCGTGATCGCGGCACGCGATGCCAACATGCCGAAGGACACGGTCGACCGCGCCATCAAGCGCGGCGCCGGCGCCGACGCCGCCGACAACTATGTCGAGGTCCGTTACGAAGGCTACGGGCCAGGCGGTATCGCCATCATCGTCGAGGCTTTGACCGACAACCGCAATCGCACGGCCTCAGACGTGCGCTCGACCTTCACCAAGTACGGCGGCAACCTCGGCGAGACCAACAGCGTCTCGTTCATGTTCGACCGCATCGGCGAGTTCCGTTATCCGCTGGCCGTCGGCAGCGCCGACGACATGATGGAGAAGGCGATCGAGGCCGGTGCCGACGACGTGCAGACGGTGACGGGCGATGACGGCTACCACGAGATCGTCTGTGCCCAGGACGATTTCAGCGCCGTGCGCGATGGCCTGGAGAAAGCGGTTGGCAGCATGCCCAGCAGCGCCAAACTGGTGTGGCGGCCCAAGAGCACGACGCCGGTCGACGGCGACACGGCGCAGACCCTGTTCAAGCTGATCGAGACGCTCGAGGACAGCGACGACGTGCAGTCGGTCTACGCCAACTTCGAAGTCTCGGACGAGACGCTCACGCGCCTGGCGGGGTGAAATGACGTGATTGGCCTCGCACGCGCCCGGCAAAGGTTCAACCCATGCGCCTGATCGGCCTCGATCCCGGTCTGCGCAATACCGGCTGGGGCGTGATCGAGGCCGACGGCAACCGTCTGGTGCACGTCGCCAGCGGCGTCGTGCATTCTGACGCGGACCGGCCGCTGGCCGAGCGGTTGTGCCAGCTGTTTGACGGCATTGCCGCGGTCATCGCGCAATGGCGGCCGCTGGAGGCAGCGGTCGAAGAGACTTTCGTCAACAAGAACCCGACCTCGACCCTGAAGCTGGGCCAGGCGCGTGGCGCGGTGCTGATGGCGCCGGCCAAGCTCGGCCTGACGTTGCGGGAGTATGGCGCCAACCACATCAAGAAATCGGTGGTTGGCGCCGGCCACGCCGAAAAGCGGCAGGTCGAGATGATGGTGCGACGGCTGCTGCCGGGCAGCGACGCAACCGCCGACGCCGCCGATGCCCTGGCCGTCGCCATCTGTCATGCGCATCATCGCGGCACGTCGGGCCGGTGGAGCGGCGGCGCGGTCATGGCCGGTGCCGAGGGCGGCGAGGTCGGCGCGGTGCGCGGC
>JAHCJT010000483.1 GCA_026126245.1 Alphaproteobacteria bacterium | reverse complement strand
GGCCGGCAGCGGCGCGCCGTCCGACGCCGGCTCGCGCGGCGCCGGCGCGACCAGCAGCGGGGCGCGGCTGGTCCGTCACGTCGCGCCGCTCTATCCGGCACTGGCGCGTGAGCGCGGTCTGGAAGGCCGCGTCGTGGTGCGGCTGGTGGTCGGCCCCGACGGCGTGCCGGGCGAAGTCGGCGTGGCGCAGAGCAGCGGCGTCACATCGCTGGATGCTGCCGCCGTCGACGCGGTACGGCAGTGGCGGTTTACGCCGGCGCAACGGCAGGGCGTCGCCGTCGCCGAGGAGCGCCTCGCGCCGGTTGTCTTCCGGCTGCGACGCTGAAAGGATGCGGCCGAGCCAACACGCCGGTCCGCATGCACGCTCCCCATTCCGTTCAACGCACCGCGCGGCCGTCGCCCGACGCGCCGCTGGCCCTGCTGCATCACCACCTCGGCGATCCGGGCGTGGCATGGAGCGTCGGCATCTGGGGCGGCATCGGCGAATTCCGCTTTGACGCCGACGAGGCGCGCACCCTCGACGCCGACGGCTTGACGGTCGTCACCGCGCGCGGCGGCCTGCGTATCGCGCCGAGCGACGCCGCCGTCGCGCTGGAGATCCGACGCGACGATCGCGACGACATTGAAGAGATCGCATTCTGCCTGCCGCTCGCCAATGTTGCCGGCGCGCAGCGCGGTGTGCTGACCGAGGTGGGATCCGACACCGGCGCGCTGCGCGACGCTGAGCGTCATCACATCCTGTTCGATCTCGGACTGGGCTCAGCGCATGTCGACGGCTTCGTGCGTGTTGCGCCACACGATGGTGCGCTGCTGCCCCGCCTGCGCGCGGCGACCGGACGGTCGGTGCTGGACGGCTACGGCGGTGCCGGTGCCAGCATCGCCGCTGCCAGCCCGCCGCGCGTCTTCTGCTCGCCGCTGGCGCGCCTTGAAGTTTACGCCGCCATTCCGGCAATGGGCGGTCGCTCGCCGGAGGGACCGCACAGCCACCTGTTGCCGGCCCTGCTGGCGCAGCGCCGCAGCCAAGCGCCCGGCTCGCCGATTCCCGACGGCTGGTGCTGCTGCCTCAGCCTCTATCCCGGCGCGCCGCAGGCGCTGCCGGGCGAGGATCAGTGATCGGCGCCGTGCAGGATGGCGTCGCGCAGGCCGGTGTCGTAGGCCAGACCGGCCGGCGTCAGGGTCGGCGCCTCGACCATGCCAGTCGGCGCCACCAGGCCCTTGCGCGCCAGCGCGACATAGACCGAGGGGTTGTGCAGGCCGGTCGCGTCGCTGGCCATCACCACCCGCGGCCCGATGTGGAAGTGGTTGCCGTGCGGGTTGGGCAGCTCGTCGATCGTGACGTTGCCGCTGGCGGTGTCGGTGCGGGCGATATCGGGATGGCGTGCCAGCTCCTGCAACAGGGTGAGCGTCTTGAGCTGCAGCTTGTTGAGATTGAGGGGATTGAGCTTCTTGGCCATCGGGATTCCGCTGCGCGAGGGGCCTGCCGGGCCGCCGGCAGGGGCGCTATACTAGCCGATCGACGCGATCCCTCAATCCGTGACGGAGCCGGACCATGGACGACAAGACCCGCACCGAACTCGAAGCCGCCGCGTTCCGCCGCCTCGTCGGCCATCTGCGCGAGCGCACCGATGTCCAGAACATCGACCTGATGAACCTCGCCGGCTTCTGCCGCAACTGCCTGTCGCGCTGGTACCGCGAGGAGGCG
>JAHCJT010000482.1 GCA_026126245.1 Alphaproteobacteria bacterium | reverse complement strand
CGCAGGAGACTGTCGCCAATTCTTCGAGGCGCCGACTGCGCCGGCTCCTCAGGATGAGGCCGTGCCGGCCATCTGCGATCGCCCTGGTCACGGCGGGGTAGGCGGCCGCGCGGCGCGTGGCCTATGATCGCCGCCCCGCGCCGGCGGCGGCGGGCGCATGCGGGTGTCAGGGAGCGTGTCGATGGTGAAATCGGTGCTGGGCGTGATCGGCGGCTCGGGTCTGTACGAGCTGCCCGGACTGCGCGACGTCAGCTGGAAGAAGGTCGCAACGCCGTGGGGCGAGCCGTCCGATGAGCTGTGCTTCGGCACCTTCGGCAGCCTGCCGATGGTGTTCCTGCCGCGCCACGGCCGCGGCCATCGCGTGCCGCCGGGCGAGATCAACTACCGCGCCAACATCGACGCGCTCAAGCGCAGCGGCGTCACCGACGTGGTGTCGCTGTCGGCCTGCGGCTCGCTGCGCGCCGACCTGCCGCCCAGCCTGTTCGTGCTGGTCGACCAGTTCATCGACCGCACCGTGGCGCGGGCCAAGAGCTTCTTCGGCACCGGCTGCGTGGCGCATGTCTCCTTCGCGCATCCCACCAGCCCGAAGCTGATGGACCGCATCGAGGCGGCGGCGCGCACGGCGCACATCCCGATCCACCGCGGCGGCACCTACCTGGCGATGGAGGGGCCGCAGTTCTCGACCCTGGCCGAGAGCCGGCTGTACCGCGACTGGGGCTGCGACGTGATCGGCATGACCAACATGCCGGAGGCCAAGCTCGCGCGCGAGGCCGAGCTCTGCTACGCCACGGTGGCGATGGTCACCGACTACGATTCCTGGCACGAGGACCATGGCACCGTCGACGTCGCCAAGATCGTCGCCGTGCTGCACGCCAACGCCGACAACGCGCGCCGCTTGGTGGCGCAGCTGGCGGCCGACTTTCCGGCCGAGCACGAGGCCTGTCCGGTCGGCTCCGACACGGCGCTGGACAACGCCATCATCACCGCGCCCGACAAGCGCGACCCTGGGCTGGTCGCCCGCCTGCAAAGCATCGCCGGCCGCGTGCTTGCCGCCGACTGAGCCGCCACTGCTGGCGGCACGGGGATTCCTGCTGGGCTTCGGCGGGTTCCTGCGCTCGCCCGGCCGCCATGCCGGCGAACTGGCCCTGCCTCGGCCGCGGAAGCTGGTGCTGCTGCTGACGCTGCTGGCGATGGACGTGGCGATCGGCTGGGCCGTGCTGGACCCCCTGGGCAACTGGCTGTCGCTTGCCGCCGGCGCCGATGCCCAGGTGCTGGAATCGTGGGACATCCCCTGGCCCGGCGGCGAGGCACTGCTGCTGTGGGCGGTGCTGGAGGAAACCGCCTTCCGCCTGTGGCTGCGCCCCGGCTGGCGGAACATGGCGATTTCCGGCGCCGTGCTGGCCATGCTGCTGCCGGCGACGGGGGCGGCGCATACGTTGCTGCGCATGGCGGCGATGGTCGGCGCGGCACTGCTCGCCTCGCCCCGGCACTACGACTGGCTGGCCCGCCACGCGACGGGGGCCATGGTACACGCAAGTGCGCTGATCTTCGCGCTGGCGCACCTGATGAACTTCGATTCGCCGCCGTCCTTCGCGCTGGTCCTGGCGCTGCTGCCGCAATGGTTCGGCGGCTACGTGTTCGCCTATGCGCGGCTGCGGCTGGGCTTCGGCTGGGGGGTCAGCCTGCACGCCCTGCACAACTGGCTGGCCTTCCTGC
>JAHCJT010000481.1 GCA_026126245.1 Alphaproteobacteria bacterium | reverse complement strand
CTTCGCTGCGCTCAGGACGACGTGCAAGCCGCCATAAGCGATCGCCGACGGCGCGGGCTGTTGCGCCGGCCGTTCAGGCGGCCAGGTCGGCGGTGTCGGTCTTGTTGCCGCGCGCGACGATCCTGAGCACGCCCGGCGGCAGCGGCCGCTGCAACGCCAGCGCCGCCTCGACCGGCGCCTGCAGCCAGGTGTCGAAATCCTCCGGCGTGGTCAGCACCACCGGCATGGCCTTGGCGTGGACCGGGCGCACGTCGTCATTGCTCTCGGTGGTCAGGAACGAGAACAGCAGGTGCTCGCCGCTGACCGGCTCCTTTTTGGTGCCGCGCGTGCCGGTCCACGGCCGCCAGATGCCGGCAAAGGCGAACAGCGGCCGGTCGTCGCCGAGCGCGAACCAGTGCGGCACCTTGGGCAGCGCATCGGTGTACTCGCAGAACGAGGTGACCGGCACCAGGCAGCGGAACTCGGGCTTCAGCCAGCCCTTCCAGTAGCTGCTTTTGGTGTTGCGCACGTTGGTCACCGGCCGGGTGCCGAGATTGGGTGGCGGCGGGAAGCCCCAGCGCATCATCAGCGCCTCGCGGCCGCCGTCCTTGAGGCCGCGCACGACCGGCGCGAGATGGTCGGGATAGATGCCGGGCAGTGGCGCCTGATTGCCGGTGTGATCGAGCGTCACCCGGAACAGCCGGCGCATCGCGTCCTGGCTCTTGGTCTGCGAGTAGAGATTGCACATGACGGCATTTCAGCCGGCCGCCGCCTGCCGCGCAACCGCCCTGCGCGCGGCGGCAAAGACGCGGGGCACGGCGTCGTACGCCGTGCCCCTGTTGAGTCGCTGAGATGCGTCCGGGCGCGGCGCGCCCGGCGGCATCAGGGTCGCACGTAGCTCCAGCCCTGCTCCTGGCGCTCCGACAGCCAGACCACGCCCGACGGCACGACCTTGGCCTCGGGCACCAGCGGGATGTCCTTCTCCTCGGCCTTGCGCATGTTGGCCTGGGTGTTGCCGCAGGCCTTGAACGACAGGCCAGGGATCTTCTGCGCCGCCGCCTTGATGCGGTCCTTCACCGGCGAGGTGTCGTCGCGCAGCATGTGCAGGCCGGGACCGTAGGTGACGATCTCGATCTCCACCGGCTCGCCCTTCTCCTTGTAGTACTGCGCCACGTTGGCGGCGTTGTTGAGCGCCAGGTTCATGGTGCCGGCGTCGTTGTTGTTGACCTGCATGACGAGGCGATGCGCCTTCTTGGCGGCCGGCGCCTGCGCCAGCAGCTGCGGCCGGTCCTGCGCCGTCACCGGCGCGGCGACCAGCAGCAATGCCACGACGCAAGCCGAGGCGGCGCCCATCGCGTATCGAAGTCCCGTCATATGTCTCTCCTCTGGCTGGACACGGGTTGGAAGGGAAGTCAGTTGCGCGGCGACTCGCCGGCCGCCGGCCACTTGCACGGCGCGGCGATGCGGACGCGGACGGTCTTGATGCCGGCAAGCGAGAAGGCGCCTTCGTGGGTCGCGCCCTGACGGGTGACGACGCGCACGGCCAGCTCACCGGCCTCGGGCAATGAAGTCAGCAGACGCGCGACGTCGACCCGCAGGGCGGCGCCGACGCCGGCCGCCGGCGGGCCGGCGGCAACCGGCACTTCCGGCCCGTCGTTGATGCGGTACGACACGATGTAGTCCTCGGGGCCGCGCGGCGCCGGCGGGCCGGCGACCACCAGCTCGGTGCGTCCGGCGCGGCACTGGATCGACAGCCGCAC
>JAHCJT010000480.1 GCA_026126245.1 Alphaproteobacteria bacterium | reverse complement strand
GCCCCGGCGCCCCCCGCGAGCTCCCCCTCGTCCAACACTCGTTCCCGACCCGACGCTCTTCCGATCTGGGTTTGCCGGCGATCGCCAGGTATTCCTCGAGGCTGATCTTGCCGTCCTTGTTGGCATCCAGCTCCATCAGCTGCGCGATGTTGAAGTCGAGGAACTCCTGCAGGTCGATGAATCCGTCGCCGTTGCGGTCCATGTCGCCGGCCTGGCGACGCTGCTCGTCGCGCCGGCGCACTTCCTCCTCGACGCGGCGGCGGCGCTCCTCGGCCTGCTGCAGCACCAGCCGCAGCTCCGCCTCGCTGATGCGGTTGTCGCGGTCGATGTCGAATTCGTTGAAATTGACGTTGATGAAGACCTTGACCTCGTCGCGCGACAGCTTGCCGTCCTTGTTGGTGTCGATCTGGTGGAACTGCGCCTCGTAGAAGCGGCGGCGCTGCTCGGTCGGCGGCACGTTGGGCCCGTCCTGGGTGTAGGGCGGCTCGGCCAGCTTGAGGAATTCGTCCTTGCCGAGGAAGCCGTCCTTGTTGGTGTCGAGCTGGTCGAACAGCTTCATGCGCACCGAGACGAATTCCTCGCGGCTGACATAGCCGTCCTTGTCGACGTCCATCTCGGTGAACCACGGCGGCAGCGGCGGCGGCGTTGCCGGTTCGGTGGTGCCGATCTGCGGCGGCTGGGCCGGCACGCCCGGCGGCGTCGCCTGCGGCGGGGTGGATTGCGGCGGGGTGGCCTGCGGCGGCGGGGTCGGGCCCGGGCGCGGTGCGGTCGGCTGCTGCGCCCAGGGCGTACCACCGCCGAGGCCGGCCAGCAGCGCGGCGGTGATCACGATTCTGGGAAGCGAGGGGAAGTTCATTAGGGTCTCCCGGGGACCTGCCGGCGGGGAACGGCAGGGCGCGCGACGCTGCGCACGGGCGTAAATCATCGCGGCGCGCCGATATCGACGCGCTGCCGCCCGACTGTCAACCCAGTGCCGGTAAACTTCGGCCAAATCGCGGCGCGTTGCCGCTGCCAGCGGCGACTTTGACCTATTGAAACACGGCGGCGGATGGGCCAAGGTGCGGCCCGCTGAACAGCCGTTAACAAACAATCAACCAATTGGAGGAGCACGGATTTTCGCGATGCGGCATGTCTGATGGCAGGGCATGGGCCAACAGACGCTGCAGCGCCGGAAGCCGTGTGCAGGGAGGAGGGTAGAGACCGGTGTCAACCGCTACTGCCGCGGCCGAGCCTCGTATGGCCGCGCGTCCGCAGGGAAGCGATCCGTTGCTGAGTGTCCGGGGCGTCTCGGTACGCTTCGGCGGCATCGTCGCTCTCGACGGCATCACCTTCGACGTCTTTCCCGGCCAGATCGCCGGCCTGATCGGCCCCAACGGTGCCGGCAAGACGACGCTGTTCAACTGCCTCAGCCGCCTCTACGAGCCCAACGACGGCGACATCCTGTTCGAGGGCAAGTCGGTGCTCGACCGGCCGCAGCACGACATCCCGCTGATCGGCATCGCGCGCACCTTCCAGAACGTCGCGCTGTTCGACCGCATGAGCGTGCTGGACAACGTCAGGGTCGGCTACCACAGCAAGGGCAGCGGCGGATTTCTGGTCAACGCGCTGCGCCTGCCGTCGGTCAAGGTCGAGGAGGCGCGCGTCACGCGCCGGGCCATGGAACTGATCGAGTTCATGGACCTCGTGCCGTTCGCCGCACTGCCGGCCGGGCCGCTGCCGTTTCCCATCCGCAAGCGCGTCGAGCTGGCGCGCGCGCTGGCCTCGAGCCCCAAGCTGCTGCTGCT
>JAHCJT010000048.1 GCA_026126245.1 Alphaproteobacteria bacterium | reverse complement strand
GCGCAGCAGCACATTGAAGCGCGGCTTGAAACGCTTGATCAGGTTGTTTTCGAGCAGCAGCGCTTCGGCTTCGCTGTCGGTGACGACAAATTCCATCGTCGCCGTGGCCGACACCATGCGCATCAGCCGCGTCGAGAGGCGGGTCGGCTGGGTGTAGGCCGCGACCCGGCTCTTCAGCAGGCGCGCCTTGCCGACATAGAGCACCTCGCCCTTGGCATCGACCATGCGATAGACGCCGGGCTTGCGCGGCAAGGTCCTGACGTAGGCGGCGATGACGGCCGTACCGGCGGCCAGCGACCCTGCGACCGGCACCATCACCTCGGCCTCGCCAACCGGGTCGGGCGGAAGCACAGACGGCGGCGTCTCGTCGGCCGGCCCGAGTTCGGGCGGGACGGGGCTTGGGGGGCTTTCGCTGTCGACCTTGCCGGACATCACGTGCTGCGGACTTCCTCAACCCCTACATCGGCTGCCGGTGGCAACGTGACCAGCCCAAAATCGACGCCCGCACGTGCGAGGCAAATATTCGCAGTTCACGTGTAATATGTGGATAACCCTGTGGGCCGGCCGCTCCTGGCAGCCGCCGTGCAATGAGCTATCGCAAAGCAAAATGGTTACGGCGGCGACCGTCGCAGGCTTGGCTGCACTGACGTAACTGGTTGTTACAGCGCGATAATAGCCAGATTTCTGGCATTGTGACGGGACGCTTAACAGGGTAATGGGACTGCCATACATGGCCACGGAGACCCTGTGCACAGAATCCGAGGCTCCTGGCGGGTCGCTTGCCGCCACCGCAGATCGCGGCTGTCACTACGTGTGCAACAAAGAATATTTGCTCGCGCGTGACGCCACTCCGCTGCAATCGACTCGCGGTCGCGTGAATTGACCGGTTGCTGCGTTGCGGCGAGCATGACGGCGACTGCACGGCCGATCGGCCGAGTGGGAGACTGGGCTGGTGACGATCAGACGAGGCGTTGCATCCGGCGTGCTGGCGACGATGATTGCGCTGCCGCTGCAGGCGCAACAGGCGGTGCAGGCGCCAGTCGAGTCTGCGCCGGTGATCACCGATCGTTCGCGCGCCACGTTGCTCGCGGCCGCGGCTATCCCCGGTGCCGGCATGCCGGTCGTGCTGCGCCTGCAGCTGAGACCCGGCTGGCACACGTATTGGCGCAATCCCGGCGATTCGGGCGAACCCGCAAGCGTGACAGTGCGGGTCAGTGGCCATGAGATCAGTGGGCCCGATGCATGGCCGGTACCGGAACGCATCGATATCGCCGGCATCGTGAGCTACGGCTTTCATGGCGAGGTCGATCTGGTGACCACCGTGCCGGCGGCCGCGATGCAACGGTCCTCCGACGTGTTGCAGATCGAGGCATCGGCGACGTGGCTGGTGTGTGACAAGGTTTGCGTCCCGGAGAAGGGGCACTTTGCGCTGAACGTGCCGGCAGCCGGCCCTGCAGGTTCGGCTGCGGGAAAACGCGACGCCACACCGCTCTACCCGCCAGTACTGCCGGTCGCCCCGGCCATGTTCTCCAAGATGGGGCAGGGCTGGACGCTGCGGGTGCCGGCTGCTTCCCTGGGTGCGCGCGATACCAAGGTGACGCAGGCTTACTTCTTTCCGGAGCGCGGCGATCTGATCGATCATTCGGCAGCGCAAGCCCTGCACGTGTCGGAAGGTGAGATCGCGCTCGATCTGACGGCGGCAGCGCCGCTGCCGGCCGCCCGCGCGCCCGACGAGATGCGCGGCGTGCTGGCGATCACGCGTCAGGGCGCCGATGGCGTGCGCCACCTCGACCACGTGCGGCTTGTGGCCCGGCCGGCCATCGAGTCGCGTTAGCCCGCAGTTCTTGCAAGAGGAGACGAACCCGATGTCCAGTTCTCCGATCTTTACACGGCGTGGAACGCTGTTGATGGGTGCCGGCGCCACCGCACTGGCGTTGCCCGGGGTCGCTTTCGCCAAACCGCAGGTCGGCGCCGCTGCACCGACGTTCAGCGGTGTCGGCAGCGACGGCAAACCGCATCGTCTCGCTGACTACCGCGGCAAGACGGTGGTGCTGGAATGGACGAATCACGAGTGCCCGTATGTCGGCAAACACTACCGGTCGGGCAACATGCAGGCGCTGCAGAAGGACGCGACCGCCGGCGGCATCATCTGGCTGAGCATCATTTCCTCGATGCCGGACTCGCAGGGCTATGTCAGCGCCGCCCAGGCCAATGACCTGACCAAGGCCCGCAAGGCTGCACCGTCGGCCGTGCTGCTCGACCCCGATGGCGTCATCGGCCGCGCTTACGACGCGCGCGTGACGCCGCACATGTACATCATCGATGCCAAGGGCGCGCTGGTCTACATGGGCGGCATCGACAGCATCCGCTCGACCGACCTCGACGACGTGCCGAAGGCCAAGCCGTTCGTGAAGGACGCGCTCAAGCAACTGGCGGCCGGTCAGCCGATCGCCAGTGCGGTGACGCAGGCTTACGGCTGCACAATCAAATACAAGCCGACGGCGTGAGCGCATCGGCCACGGTCAGATAGCGGCGGCCGCACGCCGACGGTACGTGCGGCGTCGCGCCGGAGACGGCGATGCCGCATGACGGAGTCCTCGAGCCTGACACGCACGTCCACGACGGGCCCGGCCACCGCCACAACGCCGGGCGCAGCGGCGTCTACGAGCGCCCGCTGGTGGATGGAGAGCGCCATGTGCACGTCGGGAACGGCGTGTCTGCACCCACCCGCCGGCGGATTCTGGCAGCAAGCGCCGGTCTGCTGGCGCCAACCCTGCCGCTGGCGGCGGAGGCGCAGGTCGTCGAGCGCATGGCCCGCGCGGCCGTCGACTGGCTGGCCGTGCTGGACGCGCCGCGCCGCCAGAAGGCTGTCATTGCCTTCGACGATGGCGAACGCCTGAACTGGCACTACGTGCCGCGCACGCGGCGTGGACTGGCGTTGCGCGACATGACCGACAGTCAGCGTGGCCGGGCGCTGGCGCTGCTGGCGAGCGGTCTGGGTGATGCTGGCGTCGCGCGGGTGCACGGGGTACGTCGCCTCGAGGAAATCCTGCGGCAACGCGAGGGCGGCTGGCGCGATCCCGACAACTACGCGCTCAGCCTGTTCGGCGCGCCGGGCAGCTATCCCTGGGCCTGGCGCTTCGAAGGCCATCACTTGTCGCTCAATTTCGCCGTGGCGGCGCCCGATCGCATCGCCGTGACGCCGGCGTTCTGGGGCGCCAATCCGGCTCGCGCGCCGGACGGTTTCCGCTTGATGGGGGGCGTCGAGGATCTGGGCCGCGCGCTGATCCGCGGCCTGCCCGAGGCCCAGCGCCGTGCCGCCGTGATCGGCGAGCGTAGCCTCGGCGATATTGTCGCCGGACCGGGGCGTGAGCGCGACCTGGGCGCGCCGCGTGGACTCGCGCTGGCCGAGATGGACGATGGAGCGCGCAACCGCGCGCTGGCGATCATCGGCGGCTTCCTCGAGGCCCTGGCGCCTGACATCGCAACCGTGCAACGACGCCGCGTGCAGGAAGCCGGTGCCACCAGCCTGCGCTTCGCCTGGGCCGGGCCGCTGGATGACGGTCGCGCCTACTATTTCCGCCTGCACGGCGCGGCAACGCTGGTCGAGCTGGACAACACCCAGAACGATGCCAACCATGTCCATTCGGTGTGGCGCGATCTGACGGCCGATTTCGGTCACGACGCGCTCGCCAATCACTACCGCCAGCGTCGCCATCGGTAAGGCCGTTCGCCGTCCGGCGAAACCGGGGCCATGGCTGTCTTGCCCGATCGTGAGCTGGCAGCGAGCCCACGTTTCGAGGGCACGCAGCGGCGTGGGCTCGGGATACGCTGCCGGCGTCCGCAACGCGGCAGTCTCGCAATCGTGACGGCCGGTATCGCCGGTGGTGGCCAGCCTAGCGTGCCTGTGATGCGTGTCGGAGGCGGCGGTCTGGTATCCCGTCAGCCGTTGGCGGTGTCTCAAGGAGGCGGCGATGCTGGTGCGGCGCGGCATGATCCTGTCGCTGGCGGTGGCCGGCCTGGCGATGACCGGCGCGCGGGCCGAACGGGCGCCCGGCTTGCGCGACAGCCTGCGGCGCGGTGGTTTCAACATCTACTTCCGCCACAGCTTGACGGTGCGGGCCGGCCAGCCGGACGACGACCTCTCGAGCTGCGCGCGGCAGCGCAACCTGTCGGAGTCCGGCCGTGCCGTCGCCAGAGATATCGGCAAGGCGATCCGTGGCCATGGCATTCCGATCGGCCGCGTGCTGTCGAGTCCCTATTGCCGCTGTCTCGATACCGCGCGCCTGGCATTCGGTTCGGCGATGGTGGCCGACTGGCTGGAAACGAACGGTGACTCGTCGACCGCCGACGAGCAGCATCGCTTGCGCATGCTGGCGGCGGCGCTGTCGCAACGGCCCGCCAGCGGCGTCAACGACGTTTACGTGGCGCACGGCAACAACCTCGCCGGCCTGAACCGCCTGCTCGGCTGGCCGTCCTTGCCGATCGCAGAAGCCGATGCCGTGATCTTCGAACCCGGCTACGGCGCGCCGCCACGCGTCGCGGCGCGCCTGTCAGCCGCCGAGTGGGTGCAGCTCGGCTAGAGCACGCCCAGCATGCGGCCCACCAGCGGATGACGCACGACGTCGTCCTGGGTCAGCCGCACGACGGCGATCTCGTCCTGGCCCTCCAGGCGGCTGGCGATGCCGTGCAGGCCCGACAGTTCGGGCAGCAGATCGGTCTGGTCGGGATCGCCGGTCAGCACCATGGTCGAATGCCAGCCCAGCCGGGTAAGCAGCATCTTGAGCTGTCCGTAGGTGCAGTTCTGCGCCTCGTCGATCAGCACGAAGGCGTTGTTCAGGGTGCGGCCTCGCATAAAGGCGACGGGCGCGATCTCGATGCTGCCGTCATCGAGCCAGGCGCGCAGCCGCTTGGGGCCCAGCCGGTCGTTGAGCGCGTCGAACAGCGGGCGCAGATAGGGATCGAGCTTGTCGCGCATGTCGCCGGGCAGATAGCCGAGACTTTCGCCGGCTTCCACGGCGGGCCGCGACAGCACGATGCGGCCGATGCGCTTGCGCTCCAGCGCTTCGACGGCGGCAGTGATCGCCAGATACGTCTTGCCGGTGCCGGCGGGGCCGAGCGCGACGGTGAGGGGTTTGCTGTCGATGGCCTCCATCAGGCGGCGTTGGTTGTCACTTCGCGGGCGGACGTTGCGGATGTAGCTCTGGTCTCTCTCCTGGGACTCGAAGGGCACCACCGTGCGGGGGGAATCGAAAAACAGGCTATGCACTCTCCCGGTCTCGTCGGTTTCCGAACGACTGCGACGCGCGGCACGCTTGGCCATGAACCACTCCGCTACTGGCTTGGGCTACAGAACGCCGGAGACGCCCAACGACAAACGCCTCCCCAAGGGGAGGCGTGGACAGGGCGGACCGGACGGCGGCGAAGGTTGCGGGGCGGCATCCGGTACGGGCGGCGGTAGTGCCGTCGTGGCCGGTGGATCCGAGAGGGATCGGAACCCGCTGGAGGATTGTCCGCCTCCTTCGCAACGCACAAACGGTACGCTGTCCGGGGAGCGCTGTCACTCTATTTTGCGAAGCGTCGCAGAAATTTAATACAAGATATTGATTTGACGCCCGATTTGGCGATGCGACCGGGCCGGTCGGCCAGCCTCAGGCGCGGCCCGATGAGGAGGAGAACATCCCCGGATCCTTGCCCAGTTTGCCGCCCAGCTTGGCCAGCGAGCGGGTCCACTTGCCGTCGTAGTCGGAGTCGAAAATCAGCCCATCGTCGGCCGGCACGACGAACCAGCCGTTGTCCTGCAGCTCGCGATCGAGCTGGCCGGGGCCCCAACCGCTGTGGCCGAGCGCCAGGATCGCCTTGGCCGGCCCGGCGCCGCGCGCCATGTCGCGCAGGATTTCCAGCGAGGCGGTGAGCCCCAGCCGCTCGCCGCCGACCGACGCCGTGTCGTCGCGCTTGTAGTCGAGGCTGTGCAACACGAAGCCCCGTTCCGGCGCGACCGGGCCGCCCCAGATCGTGAAGCGCAGGTCGCCCTCGGTGGGTGGATCGATGTCGAGTTGTTGGAACAGCTCGGCCGGCGTCGGCGACGCCAGCGCCTTGTTCAACACCAGTCCCAATGCGCCTTCCTCGTTGTGCAGGCACATGTAGATCACGGTGTGTTTGAACCGCGGATCGGGCATCGCGGGAGTCGCCACCAGCAACTGCCCGGCGATATAGCCTGAGGGGGCATCCGGCTTGACCATGCGACTTCGCTACCGCGATCCGGCACGCCGCGCAATGGCGGAAACGACACGCGCTTGTGAAGCTGCGCGATGGCAGCGATCCCGTATTTACGGCAGCATTTGGCCTTTCCCTTCACCACCTGAACAATGATGGTGGCCGAAGGCCGGTTGGGGCAACGGCGAGGTGACGCCAGCCGACCTCCCGGACCGGATGTGGCCACCGCCCCGCGTTGCGGGGGAGTCGGTAGCGCTGTGGAGAAGCGAGTTGGTCGTATTGTCATCTGTCCTGCGAAATATGTACTGCGCGGCGGCGATCATGCTGGGCGTTGCGGCGCTCATGCCGACGGTGGCCAAGGCGGCGGGCTCCGACTGGGTGCGTACCGAGCAGACGCAGGTGCGGCTGATTTCGGCGGTCGACGGGGTCGGCGATTCGCGCACCGTAACGTTGGGCCTGCAGTTCCGCCTCAAGCCGGGCTGGAAGATCTACTGGCGCGCGCCGGGCGACGCCGGCTTCCCGCCCAACGTTGACTGGAACGGCTCGGCCAATCTCGGCGACACGCGCATCCTGTGGCCGGCGCCGCATCGCTTCGACGTCTCGGGGCTGTCGACCATCGGCTACAAGAACGAAGTGGTGCTGCCGATCCAGGCGACGCTCGATGATGCCGGCAAGGCGTTAGCGGTGAAGGCGAAAGTCGACTACCTGACCTGCGACGACGTCTGCATCCCCTATACCGCCAACCTCACGTTGTCCCTGCCGCCGGCGGCGGCTCGGCCCAGCGTCGAAGCGCCGCTGATCGCCGACGCCATGGCACGCCTGCCGCATACGGCCGGCGCCGACAGCGCTGTCTTCCTGACGCCGACCCTGGCTGAGATCGATGCGCCTGGCGGACGCGTCGGCGAGCAGGCGGTCTTGCTCTCCGTCGTGGTGCAGGCGCGGCAAAAGCTGCAGAAACCGGACCTGTTCGTCGAGCATCCCAAGGTGCTGGTGGCGGAACCGCCGTCGATCCGGCTGGAGGACGACGGGCGGCGCGCCGTCATCACGTCGGTGCTGGTCGGCGACAAGCTGAGGGCGGCGGCGCTGACGTCGAGCGACCTGACGCTCACCCTGGTCGATGACCATCTGGCGGTCGAGGGCGTGGTGCGCGCCACGACCGGCGCGATGCCAGCGGCGGCGCCGGGTGGTAACGGCACAAGGCTGTGGTCGGTCCTGCTGATCGCGCTGCTGGGCGGGCTGATACTGAACCTCATGCCCTGCGTGCTGCCGGTGCTGTCGCTCAAGGTGATGGGCGCCATGGGCCATGGCGGATCGGCGCCGGGCCGCGTGCGCGCCGGTTTTCTCGCCTCGGCCGGCGGGGTCATCGCCTCGTTCATGGTGCTGGCCGGCGCCGCCATCGCCGTCAAGCAGGCCGGACTGGCCGTCGGCTGGGGAATCCAGTTCCAGCAGCCGGCGTTCATCGCCTTCATGGTCGTTGTGGTCCTGCTGTTTGCGCTCAACCTTCTGGGCGTGTTCGAGATTCCGCTACCGGGCTGGCTGGCCGAGAGCGCTGTCGCCGGCGAGCACCGTGCCGGCCGCTCGGAGCTCGCCGGACATTTCGTCGCCGGCGCCTTTGCCACCCTGCTGGCGACGCCCTGTTCGGCGCCCTTTGTCGGCACGGCGCTGACTTTCGCGCTGTCGCGCGGCATCCCGGAAATCCTCGCGGTGTTCCTGGCATTGGGCATCGGCCTGGCGGCACCCTACCTGCTGCTGGCGGTCTTTCCGCGCTGGGCGGCGCGATTGCCGAAGCCGGGCGCCTGGATGGTGACGCTGAAGAAGTTCCTGTCGCTGGCGCTGTTCGCCACCGCGATCTGGCTGCTCACTGTGCTGATGGGTGCCGCCGGCGACAACGCGGTGGCCGCGCTGGTCGTGGCGGCAGTGCTGATGTCGGCGCTTCTGATGTCCCGCCGTCATATCGGGCGCGCGGCCGTGCCGGCGGCCGTCGTCGCGGCGCTGGCGGCCATCGTCTTGCCCGTCGTGCTGACCTCGACGGCGGTTCCAGCGACGGCCGCGGTCGAGGGGCGGTGGCATCGCGTCGACCCGAGCCGCGATATCGCCGCCCAGGTGAAGCAGGCGGCGGCGGGCGACAAGGTTGTGCTGGTCGACGTCACCGCCGACTGGTGCGTCACCTGCCAGGTCAACAAGCGGCTGGTGCTCAACGCCGACAGCGTCGTGCAGCGCCTGGCCGACGCCAAGGCGGTCTGGTTGAAAGTCGACTGGACGCGACCCAGCGACCCGATCGCGCAGTACCTGGCGGCCAACCAGCGCTATGGCATTCCGTTCAACATCGTTTATGGCCCCGGCGCGCCCCAGGGCATCGCGTTGCCGGAATTGCTGACCATCGACCTGGTGCTGGAGGCAATCGACAAGGCGGCTGGCAAATCCTGATGCGCATAAGCCCGGATGCACCGGAGCGGAGCCGCGTCATCCGGTCAGCATCGCCGCCCATCGCCCGGGCGCAAGGCCATATGCCCTCCTGAATTGTCGGGTCATGTGGCTTTGGTCGGCAAAGCCGCAGGACAGTGCCGCGTCCGCGAGCGGCACGCCGGCACGGATCCGGGAGCGCGCCCGGTCCAGGCGCCGCATCACGAGATAATTGTAAGGGCTGGTGCCGAGACAGGCGCGGAAATGCCGCGCCAGCGTGTAGCGCGACACGCCGGTCGCCACTTCCAGATCCGCCGACGTCACCGGCCGCCCGTCGGCGGCATCCAGCAGGTCGCGGGCTGTGTGGACCGCGCGCCAGTGGCGCCGCGACAGCGACATCGTGGCGCGCGTTGCGTCCGCTGCGGCGAGGCTCTCGGCAAGTCCCAGCACGATCTGGTCCCGCTGCAGGTCCTCCAGCGGCGCCGCAAAGTCCTCGAGCGCCGACGCGATCGCCGCGACGAGGCGAGGATCACTGGAGACCGCCTGGCGCACGAACGGCAGCGGCCGGTGCGGCGTGTCCAGCGCATCGCGGATCAGGCGCGGATCGATGTAGACGATGCTGTAGCGGAAGCCGGCCGGCGTGCCGGCGCGACCGTCATGCGTCTCGTCGGGGTGAAGCACGAACACCTGGCCCGGCAGACTGCGGGTCGCGGCGCCGCGGTAACGGAAGGCCTGCACGCCCTCGCTCGTGACGCCGATCGCATAGGTGTCGTGGCGATGCGGGTCGAAGCCGTGGCCGCAGAAGGACGCTTCGACGCGCTCGATGCCGGGCGCCGACGGTGCGATCCGCATCCAGTCGTCCCGCGCCGCGTTGCACGATCGTTCAAGACGCGGCGCGGCGGAGGAGTTCATCAATCCGACCATGCGTAGTTGTATCGCGCGCGCCGTCGCATCGCCACGCCGGGAGCGGTTGCCATGGAGGGGTGGTTCGCCTTTGTGCTGGCGGGATTTGCACTGGCCGGCAGCCCCGGTCCGGCGACGCTCAGCATCGCCGCTTCGGCCGCCGCGTTCGGCGCCGGCCGCACGCTGGGCTACGTCGCCGGGATCACGGTCGGCCTGCTCGTGGTGATCGCCGTCACGGCCAGTGGCCTGACAGGGGTCGTGCTGGCGGTGCCAGGTGCCGCAACGGTCGTCGCTGTCGCGGCAGCGGCGTATTTCGTCTATCTCGCCTGGCGTATCGCCACGGCGCCGCCCTTGGTCGAGACCGGCGATCGCGACCGACAACCCTCGATGGCCGGCGGCTTCCTGCTGTCGCTGGCCAATCCCAAGGGCTATGCCGCCATGGCGGCGCTGTTCTCAGGCTTCAGGCTCGCGCCGCAGCATCTGGGGCTGGATATCGCGCTGAAGGTCGCCACCCTGCTGGCGATCATCGTCACGGTCGAGATCTGCTGGCTGCTCGCCGGCGCGGCGCTCACCGGCGTCCTGCGCCGGCCGCGCGCCAGCCGCGCCATCAACGTGACATTCGCCATCCTGCTGCTGGTCTCGGTGGTCGCGGCGCTGCCGTTCTGAGATGCGGTTTCTCATGGTGTTAGCGGACTGCCGGCCGGTCCGGTCGGTCGGATGGCCCTTGCATCCGGTCGGCTTTGGCGCCTCACTTGCGCCACGGCGCCGGCCCGGCGTGGTGGCGGGCGCGGGCAGGGAGGAAGCGACGATGTTGAGTCGCCAGGACAACGAGCTTCTCACGCGCACCGGCAGCGATACGGCAATGGGCGCCTACTTCCGGCGTTTCTGGCAGCCGGTGCTGCTGTCGCGCGAGCTGCCCGAACCGGACGGCCCGCCCAAGCGTGTGCAGGTCATGGGCGAGAGCCTGCTGGCGTTCCGCGACAGCAACGGACGGGTCGGCCTGGTCGAGCCGCGTTGCCCGCATCGCGGCGCCGATCTCTATTTCGGGCGCAATGGCGAATGCGGCCTGCGCTGCGTCTTCCACGGCTGGAAGTTCGACGTCGACGGCAAGTGCCTCGAAATCCCGACCCTGCCGCAGGACTCGGACTTCCGCGACAAGGTGTCGATCAAAGCCTATCCGACGCGCGAGTTCGGTGAGTTCGTCTGGGCCTATATGGGGCCGGCCGACCGCATGCCCGAGCTGCCGCATCTGGAGTTCGCGCTGCTGCCGTCTTCGCACCGCTACGTCAGCAAGAAGCTGCAGGAATGCAACTGGGCGCAATCGGTCGAGGGCGGCATCGATACGGCGCATTTCTCCTTCCTGCACATGGTCGTGCCGCAGGCGGCATCGCAGGCCGAGACGTTCATGAAGGGCGCCGCCATGGGTGACCAGGCGGTGAAAAACGATCGCGTGCGGTGGGTGCGTGACGATCCGATGCCGCGTTTCGAAGTGGTCCAACACGACGCCGGACTGCTGATCGGTGCGGCGCGCAAGGCCGACAACGACGAGCTCTACTGGCGCATCACCCAGTTCCTGGTGCCCAACCATTCGTTTGCGCCGGCGGCGTTCCCCGGCGAAATCCACTATGGTCAGACCTGGGTGCCGATCGACGACACCAGTTGCTGGATCTACACCTACGCTTGGCATCCCGAACGGCCGCTGACCCAGGCGGAACGCCAGCAGATGGCCAACGGGCACGGCGTGCACGCGCAGGTCGACGACAATTTCGTGCCTCTGCGCAACCGGTCGAACGAGGACCTGATCGACCGCGAGGACCAGCGCCACCGCAGCTATAGCGGCATCCAGGGCGTGTCGGAGCAGGACGCGGCCGTCCAGGACAGCCAGGGGCTGATCCACGACCGCACGCGCGAGATCCTCGGACCGACCGACCTTGCCATCATGCGCTTTCGTCGTCTGATGCTGGAAGGCGCCAAGGGCGTGCTGGACGGACGCGAACCGCCGGAGGCGTCGCATCCCGAAGCGTACACCGTGCGCGCCGGCGGCTGGGTGGCGCACGCCGGCAAGAAACTCGCCGAGGTGATGACCGAACGCTTCGGCGACCCGCTGGGCGACGCCAACGCGCTCTACCGGCCGGCGGCGCCGCGCCGGCGTGGACAAGCGGCGGGCGCCTGACTAGGTTGGCGATGTCGCGCGCGGAGGGCCGCGCGCGCCGATGTCACGGAGGACATGGACGACATGGTCAACGTCGGAGACAAGGTCCCGTCGGCGACGCTTCGGTACATGGGTCCGGAAGGACCCAAGACGATCACCACCGAAGAGCTGTTCGCGCCGGGCAAGAAGGTGGTGGCCTTCGCGCTGCCGGGGGCATTCACTCCCACCTGAAGCGCCAAGCATGTGCCAGGTTTTCTGGCCAACCACGATGCGATCAAGGCTAAGGGCGTCGACACGATCGCCTGCATCTCTGTGAACGACGCGTTCGTCATGGGCGCCTGGGGCAAGAGCCAGGGCACCGGTGACAAGGTCATGATGCTGGGCGACGGCAACTGCGAATTCACCGAAAAGATGGGTCTGACGCTCGATGCCTCGCGCAACGGGCTGGGCAAGCGCTCGCAGCGCTATGCCATGGTCGTCGACAGCGGCGTCATCAAGGCCCTGTATGTCGAGAAGCCGGGCGCCTTCGAGGTGTCGGCGGCGGAAGCGGTGCTGAAAGCCCTTTAATCAGGTAGGGATGATTGCCGGCACAAGGCGGGATCGCGATGGTCCCGCCTTTCGTTTTGCGGCAAACCGTGCTGTGGTCCGCCGGCGTAAGTATTCTCGACCGCGACGAAGGAGAGAGCGATGGCAAAGGTAGGCGACAAGGTCCCCGGCGCGACCCTGATGCACAAGGGCGCCGACGGCATCAAGCCGATGTCGACGGACGAACTGTTCGCTCCCGGCAAGAAGGTGGTGGCGTTCGCCGTGCCGGGCGCCTTCACGCCGACCTGCTCGGCCAAGCATGTTCCCAGCTTTCTGACCAACTACGAGGCCCTCAAGGCCAAGGGCGTCGACACCGTGGCCTGCATTTCGGTCAACGATGCGTTCGTGATGGACGCCTGGGGCAAGGACCAGAAGAGCGACGGCAAGGTGATGATGCTGGCCGACGGCAACGGCGAGTTCACCGAGAAGATGGGCCTGACGATGGATGGCTCGAAGTTCGGCCTGGGCAAGCGCTCGCAGCGCTACGCCATGGTGGTCGAGAACGGCGTCATCAAGACGCTCAATGTCGAGGCGCCTGGTGCGTTCGACGTGTCCAGCGGCGATGCGATCCTGAAGGCGCTCTGAGCGCCTGGCACGTCGGTGATGTTGAAGGGGCGGCTGCGGCCGCCCTTTCCTTTTGCGCGATCGCGCGTCGGGCCGGCCGGCGGTCCGTGTTACGTTGCCGCCATGCCCGAGGCCATCGATCCCGCCCTGCAAGCGCGCATCGCGGCGCTGCCCTGCTGGCGCGGCCGCATCGAGATTGCACCGCTGGCCGGCGGCATGACCAATCGTAACCTGCTGGTGCGCGACGGCGACGCGCGGTACGTGGCGCGGCTGGGTAACGACATCCCGGTGCACGGCGTGATGCGCTTCAACGAACTCGCGGCCAGCCGCGCGGCGCATGCCGCCGGCCTGTCGCCCGAGGTCGTGCATGCCGCGCCGGGCCTGATGATCCTGCGTTACATCGAGGGCCGCGCCCTGGAGCCGCAGGACGTGCGCGATCCGGCCCGCCTCAATGCCCTGGTCGATCTCGTGCGGCGTTGTCATCGCGACGTGCCGCGCTTCCTGCGCGGACCGGTGCTGGCCTTCAACGTCTTCCACGTGCTGCGAGACTACGCCGCGACGCTGCGGGACGGGTCGAGTCCCTATGTGCCGCGGCTGGCGACACTGATGGCGCGGGTCGCACGCCTCGAAGAGGCGGTCGGCGCCATCGATCTGGTGTTCGGCCACAACGACCTGCTCGCGGCCAATCTGATCGATGACGGCAGGCGGCTGTGGCTGATCGACTGGGACTACGCCGGCTTCGGCGCCGCGCTATTCGATCTCGCCGGCTTGTCGAGCAACAATCTCTTCTCGTCCGAACACGAGGTGGCGCTGCTGCAGGCGTATTTCGGTGCCACGCCCGACGACGGCCTGCGTCGTCGCTTCGCGGCCATGAAATGCGCCTCGCTGCTGCGCGAGACGATGTGGAGCATGGTCGCCGAGCTGATGCCCACCGTGTCCGGCGTCGATTTCGCCGCCTACACGCGCGACAATCTTGCTCGCTTCGAAGCTGCCTGGGCGGCATTGGAGATGCCGAGGCCTGGATAGGGGCGGCGACGCCTGGCGTCTTGCGCGGCTGCCGGATCGCTCGCCGCCGGCGAAAAGAACATAGCGCCGTCCATGGCCGCAATCGGCGAGGAGGGTGAGCGCAACGCGACGCTGTCGCGCGTCACTGGCGGGCGGGGATCGCAAGACCGGCGCCGGCGTGCGTCGGATTTTCCTTAAGCTGGCGGCGGGTCCGCGTCCGCCGCCGTGGCGTCGCGAAGTTTGCGGATCTCGCCGCGCGCCAGCGCGTCGGCCCGTTCGTTCTCGGCGTGCCCGGCGTGGCCCTTCACCCAGTGCCACTCGACGTGGTGGTGCTTCAGCGCCTCCTCAAGGCGCTGCCAGAGGTCGATGTTCTTGACCGGCTTCCGGTCGGCGGTGCGCCAGCCGTTGCGTTTCCAGCCATGGATCCATTTGGTGATGCCGTCGCGCAAATAGATGCTGTCGGTCGTCAGCCGCACGTCGCTGGGACGTGTCAGGGCCTCGAGGGCGGCGATGGCGGCCATCATCTCCATGCGGTTATTGGTGGTCGCGGCCTCGCCGCCCGATAGCTCGCGTTCGACGTTGCCGTAGCGCAGCACCGCGCCCCAGCCGCCCGGCCCGGGATTGCCGCTGCAGGCGCCGTCGGTGAAGATCTCGACGGCGGCGCGGGACGACAGATGGCTCACAGGCCGTAGGCGTCGGCACCGCCGACGCCGCGATGAAAACGCAGCCGGGCAAGGTATTCGAGCGGGTCCTTGCGCTTGACCAGTGCACCCGGCGGCGTGTGCAGCCAGTCGTAGAGCCGGGTCAGCAGGAAGCGCATCGCCGCGCCGCTGGCCAGCAGCGGCAGCGCGTCGCGCTCGGCCGCCGTCAGCGGCCGTACCCGCTGATAGCCGCCGACCAGGGCGCGCGCCTTGGTGACGTTGAAGCTGCGGTCGGCCTCGAAGCACCAGGCGTTGAGGCAGACCGCCACGTCGTAGGCCAGCAGGTCGTTGCAGGCGAAGTAGAAGTCGATCAGGCCGCTCAGCCTGTCGTGCAGGAAGAAGACGTTGTCCTGGAACAAATCGGCGTGGATCACGCCAGCCGGCAGGTCGCACGGCCAGTCGCGCTCGAAGGCCGCCAGATCGGCCGCAAGCTCGTTGGCCAGTCCCGGCGCGACCTCGTCGGCACGGTCCTTCGAGCCATCGAACAATGGCCGCCAGCCGGCCACCGACAACGCGTTGGGCCGCGTCAGCTTGAAGCCGTCGCCCGCCAGGTGCAGGCGCGCCAGAGCTTCGCCGACCGGGGCACAGTGATCGACCAGGATGCGGCGCGGCCACAGGCCGGGCAGGAAGGTGGTGATTGCCGCCGGCCGCTCGGCCAAGGTCCGCAGCGCGTTGCCATCACGACCGTGCACCGGCGTCGGACAGGGGATGCCGCGCGCCGCCAGATGGTCCATCAGGCCGAGAAAGAACGGCAGGTCGCGCGGATCGACGCGCTTCTCGTAGAGCGTCAGGATGTAGGTGGCGCGCGACGTCACCAGCAGGTAGTTCGAGTTCTCGACCCCTTCGGCGATGCCCTTGCACGACTGCGGCTCGCCGATGTCGTATTCGGCGAGGAAGGCATCGAGCTGATCGTCGGTGACTTCGGTGTAGACGGCCATCGCGTCACGCCACCAGGGTCCGCGGCAGCTTGAAGACGGTATTCTCGTCCGTCACGCGCACTTCCTCGATGGTGACGGCATAGCGCAGGCGGCAGGCGGCGATCAGCTCGTCGACCAGCACCTCGGGCGCCGAAGCGCCGGCCGTGATGCCCAGGCGCGTCACGCCCACCAGCCAGTCCCAGTCCAGATCGGCGGCGCGCTGCACCAGCCTCGCCCGCGGGCAGCCATAGGTGCGCGCCACCTCGACCAGCCGCATCGAATTCGACGAGTTGGGCGCGCCGATCACCAGCATCGCCTCGCAGCGTGGCGCGATCGCCTTCACCGCCGCCTGGCGGTTGGTGGTGGCGTAGCAGATGTCCTCGATCTTGGGCCCCTGCATGCGCGGGAAGCGCCGCTGCAGGATGGCGACGATGCCGGCGGTGTCGTCGACCGACAGCGTGGTCTGGGTGGCGAAGGCGAGATTCTCGGGATCGGGCACCTGCACCGTCTCGGCCTGGGCGGCGTCCTCGACCAGGATCACGGCGCCTTCGGGCAGCTGGCCCATGGTGCCGATCACTTCGGGATGGCCGCGATGGCCGATCAGCAGGATGGTGCGGCCCGCGGCATGATGGCGCTCGGATTCGCGGTGCACCTTGGAGACCAGCGGGCAGGTGGCGTCGACATAGAGCAGGGTGCGGCGTTGCGCCTCAGCCGGTACCGACTTGGGCACGCCATGGGCGCTGAACACGACCGGCCGGTCGTCGGGCACGGCGTCGAGCTCGTCGACGAACACCGCGCCCTTGGCCTCCAGGCTCTCGACCACAAAGCGGTTGTGCACGATCTCGTGACGCACGTAGACCGGCGCGCCATACTTTTCCAGCGCCCGCTCGACGATCTGGATCGCCCGGTCGACGCCGGCGCAGAAGCCGCGCGGGCTGGCGAGCAGGATGGTCAGGGACGGTAGCGCGGCGGTCATGGCGGGAAGGTTCGCTTGTATCGGCCTCGGACCATCCACTAGAATCAGGGTATTCCGGCGGTGCGCGGCACCCTACCAGACCGCCTAGAGACGAGGAAGCAAGCCATGAGCACGCCAGTTGTCGCGGCAAAAGCGCCCATCAAGATGACCGTCGAGGCGGGCAAGGACTACTGGTGGTGCGCCTGCGGCAAGAGCGCCCGGCAGCCGTTCTGCGACGGCAGCCACAAGGGCTCGGAATTCTCGCCCGTCAAGTACACCGCCGAAAAATCCGGCGATGTCTGGTTCTGCGCCTGCAAGCACAGCGGCAAGAAGCCGATGTGCGACGGCACCCACAAGACGCTATAACGACGCCGTCGTCTATCGGCCCCGCGCGGGCCCCAGAAAGGACTTTCGATGACGTTGCGCCTGCTCCCCCCGTTGGCGCTGGGATTGATCGCGGTCGGCCTCGCCGGCTGCGGCCGTTCTGCGGCAGAAATCTCCGAACTGCGCGCCTCCTGTCCGCAGGCCATGCGTGTGCAGGATGCCGCCAGCCTGACCCGCTTCCGGCCGGGTACCGGCCGCGACCGCACCGACGTGCTGTTCCAGGCCGACCTCGGCAACATCGACGTCGCCTGCGGCCTGCACCGCAACCGCGTGGATGTCGACCTCACGATCGAGATCGTCGTCGCCGAGGGTCCGGCGTTGCGCGAGCGTGCCGCCAATGTCGGCTATTTCGTGCGCCTGATCGATCCCTCGGGCCGGGTCGTGCAGGGCCGCAACTTCGCGGCCGATTACAAATTCGCGGGCAATCGCACGCGCGCCGGTTCGTCGGAACAATTGACGCTAACGATCCCGCTGGCCGAAGGGCAATACGGCGGCGGCTATACGGTCGCGGTCGGGCTGCTGCCGACGCCGGAAGAGCTGGAATACAACCGCCGCGGCAGCGGCACGCGCTGATCGGCGTCCGCCGCAGCTTGCTCAGCCGGGCTTGGCGTTCAGCACCGCCCAGGCCGCTTCGACGAAGGTCGGCGCATGGTCGGTCAGCGGGCCGGTAATGCGGCCGTAGACCTTGAATGTCGCGGCCTGCAGCACGACGCCGACGACCGACGCGGTCAGCGCATCGATGTCGCGCCTGGGAATCTCGCCGGCGGCGATCGCCTGCGCGATCACGTCGCGCACGACGTCGACCGGGTTGGGCAGGTCCTCCGACAGGCTGGCCAAGAAGTGGTGCTGCGTCAGCAGATGGTACGCAAAAGTTGTCCAGTCGCGATCAGCCCAGTCGCAATAGCACCGCACGATCGCTTCGACCTTCTGGCGCAGCTTTTTGTGCGGCCGGTGGGCCTCGATCAGAGCCTCCGCCAGCGCCACGTGATGGCGCGTGAACAGCTCCAAAGCGAGTGCGTCCTTGCTGGGAAAGTAGCGGTAGATGGTGCCTTCCGCGACCGAGGCAGCCATCGCGATCTCGCGCGTCGTGGTCTCGGCCACGCCCCGCGCCATGAACAGAGTCAGGGCAGCGCGTTCGACGCGCTTCTTGGTATCGTCTGCTTTGCCCATGGCGAGACTATTACAGGTGAGCGGCCGCTTAGGGAAGTGCAGAATTCAGCCAACCCCCCGGAATCGCGGCGGTTTTACCGCCCGTGTTGGGCGCAGACATACGAATTTGCAGAGATTCGAAGTAATTCAGATGGTTGATGAACATTGCGTCATCTTGCATGCAATGTGTCTCCGAAGGTCGCCGGCGGGGTGCTCAGGGCGCTGCCGGGGAGCTGCATCGCCGGTGCGTTTTCCACGGTCAATCGGTCCGGCCGTCGGCCGCGCCGTTGCGTCGCTGCAAGCCCGCGTCTAAGGTCGCCGGCGTCAGACGATCCCCGTGGGAGAGCATACGGCGCGAAGGCGCCGCATCGCCGAAGGAGCAACCGCCCCGGAAACTCTCAGGCCACCGGACCGCGGGGGGATGGCACTCTGGAAAGCGGTCGTGACCGGCAGGGCCGGCGCGATCCACCGACGAGGTAAGTCGGACGCGCTCGCGCGGCCGACCAATCTTTCAGGTCACCGGACAGAGGGGGCGCAGCCGGCGGGCGATCGCCGGCGCGTCGATTCTTGTCGAGGTGACGGGTGGCCGCAACGACCGCGTCAGACACGCTCAAACGCACGCCGCTTTACGCGCTGCACGTGGCGCTGGGCGCCAAGATCGTGCCGTTCGCCGGTTACGAGATGCCTGTGCAGTACCCGATGGGGATCCTGAACGAGCATCTGCACACGCGCAGCGCGGCCGGTTTGTTCGACGTCTCGCACATGGGCCAGATCCGGTTGACGGCCAAGCCCGGCCGCAACGCGGCGGTGGCGCTGGAGCGGCTGGTGCCGGGCGACATCGCCGGGCTGAAACCGGGCCAGATGCGCTACACCCAGTTCACCAACGATCAGGGCGGCATCCTCGACGATCTGATGGTGACCAGTACTGGCGATCACCTGTTGCTGGTGGTCAACGCCGCCTGCAAGGACGCCGATCTGGCCCATATCCGCCGGCATCTGTCGGACGACGTCGAGATCGAACCGATGTTCGCGCGCGGCTTGCTGGCGCTGCAAGGTCCGGCCGCCGTCGACGTGCTGGCGGCCCACGCACCGCAGGTGCGCGGTATGACCTTCATGACCGGCAGCTTCGTGATGATCGGGGGAGCCGAATGCTACGTGACGCGTTCGGGATACACCGGCTGCGATGGCTTTGAGATTTCGACTCCCGCCGACGCCTGCGAGTCCATCGCCCGGCTGCTGCTGGCCGACGCACGCGCCAAGCCGATCGGTCTGGGAGCCCGCGATTCGCTGCGGCTGGAAGCCGGCCTCTGCCTCTACGGGCACGACATCGATACCACCACCACGCCGGTCGAGGCCGGGCTTGTGTGGAGCATCGGCAAGGACCGTCGGGCCAAGGGTGGTTTTCCAGGCGACCAGATCATCATTCGCCAGATCGCCGGCGGCCCGCCGCGTCGGCGCGTCGGCCTGCGGCCGGAAGGCCGCACCATCGCGCGCGAGGGCACCGAAATCGTTGATACCGGCGGTGCCGTGCTCGGCAAGGTGACCAGCGGCGGCTTCGGGCCGTCGCTCAATGGGCCGCTGGCCATGGGCTACGTCGATCGCGCCCACGCCGCTACGGGCACGAAGCTTGCGTTGTGGTGCGCGGCAGGCCGGTGCCGGCCGAGGTCGTGGCCATGCCGTTCGTCAAGCACACCTACTGGCGGAGCTGATCTGATGCGAACGGTGCCGTTGCCGGCACGACAATCCGTCGCGAGCGCCCGTGCGATGTGGCGCCCGCATCTTGAGTGGCAGTTTGCTTTTCCTTCAGGCCAGAGGACGCCATGGCGACAGTGAAATACACCGACGAGCATGAGTGGATCAGCGTCGACAACGGAGTCGGCACGGTCGGCATCACCGACTATGCCCAGGAGCAGCTGGGCGACGTGGTGTTCGTCGAGGTGCCGGACGTCGGACGCAGCGTCGCCAAGGGCGAAGCCATCGCGGTCGTCGAGTCGGTCAAGGCGGCCAGCGACATCTATGCGCCGGTGTCGGGCGAGGTGGTGGCGGCCAACGGCGCGCTCGCCGACGCCCCGGGCGACGTCAATCTCGAGCCGATGGGCAAGGGCTGGTTCTTCAGGATCAGGCTGGCCGATCCGAAGGAACTGGACGGCTTGATGGATCAGGCGAAGTACGAGGCGTTCGTGAAGAGTCTGGCTTAGTCGGGATGCCGTCGCCTGTCCTGCCGCGAGAAGCCGGTCCTCGGCCGGCTCGCCAAGACCGGACGTGCACGCCACCCCGCATCGAGAACGGATACCGACCATGCGCTATCTGCCCCTGACCGACTCCGACCGCCGCGCCATGCTGAGCGACATCGGCGCGCGGTCGATCGATGAGCTGTTCCGCGACGTGCCGCAGGCGGCGCGCCAGCCAGGTCCGATCGCCGGACTGCCCGATCACATGGGCGAACTGGAGGTCGAGCGCGCGCTGGGCCGCATGGCGGCGAAGAACATCGCGGCATCGGATGTGCCGTTCTTCGTCGGTGCCGGCGCCTACAAGCACCACGTGCCGGCCAGCGTTGATCACCTGATCCAGCGCGGCGAATTCCTGACGTCGTACACGCCCTATCAGCCGGAAATCACGCAGGGCACCCTGCAGTACCTGTTCGAATTCCAGACGCAGGTCACGATGCTGACCGGCATGGAAGTGGCGAATGCCTCGATGTACGACGGCAGCACCGGGGCATCCGAAGCCGTGCTGATGGCCAACCGGGTGACGAAGCGCAACAAGGCCATCTTGTCGGGCGGGCTGCATCCCCACTACCGCGCTGTCATCGAGACGACGGCCCGCTGGCAGGGTGTGCGCATCCTCGGCGCGACGGCCGATACACTCGGCGTCGAAGATCTCGCGGCGCTGGTCGACAAGGAAACCTCCTGCGTTGTGGTGCAGAACCCCAGCGTCTTCGGCCACGTGCGCGACCTCGCGCCGCTGGCCAAGGCCTGCCAGGCCGCCGGCGCGCTGCTGGTCGTGGTGGTGACGGAAGTGGTGTCGCTGGGTTTGATGACGCCGCCGGGCGACATGGGCGCCGACATCGTGGTCTGCGAAGGCCAGTCGCTGGGCGTCGGCCTGAATTTCGGTGGCCCCTATGTCGGGCTATTCGCTACCCGCGACAAGCTGATGCGCCAGATGCCCGGGCGGCTGGTCGGCGAGACGGTCGATGCCGACGGCAAGCGCGGCTTCGTGCTGACGCTGAGCACCCGCGAGCAGCACATCCGCCGCGAGAAGGCGACATCGAACATCTGCACCAACTCCGGTTTGTGCGCGCTGGCCTTCACCATCCACCTGACCCTGCTGGGCGAGGCGGGCTTTACGCGGCTGGCGCAGCTGAACCATGCCGCCGCCGTGCGCACCGCCGAGCGGCTGGCGGCGGTGCCGGGCGTCAATGTGCTCAACGATGCATTCTTCAACGAGTTCACGGTGAAGCTGCCCAAGCCGGCGGCGCCGGTGGTCGAGGCCCTGGCGGCGCGGCGCGTGCTGGCCGGCGTGCCGGTGTCGCGCTTGCTGCCGGATGATCCGTCGGTCGCCGACCTGCTGCTGGTGGCCGCCACCGAGACCGTGACCGAGGCCGACATCGAGGCGCTCGCGGCCGCGCGCTGAAGGAGGTGCTGTGATGGTCCAGTCGGTCGACCGGTCGCAGGGCCGGCAGAGCGGCGGCGCCGCAACGGCAGTCACTGCCGCCGAGACCTCCACCGGCAACCGCGGCCTGTTGCTCGAGGAACGGCTGATCTTCGAATACGCCCATGCAGATCGCAGCGGCGTCGACCTGCCGGTGCCGGCCGACGTGACGGAGCGGCTGGGCGGGCTGCGCCGGCGCGGCGCCATCGGCCTGCCCGGGCTGGCCGAGCCGCAGGTGGTGCAGCACTATACGCGGCTCAGCCAGAAGAACTACGCCATCGACAGCGGCCTCTACCCGCTGGGCTCGTGCACCATGAAGCACAACCCGCGGCTCAACGAGCGCATGGCGCGCCTGCCGGGCTTCGGCGACGTGCATCCGCTGCAGCCACAGCCGACCGTGTCGGGTGCCGTCGAGCTGATCGGCACCCTGGCGCGCTGGCTGAAGACACTGACCGGCATGCCGGCAGTGGCGATGACGCCGGCCGCGGGGGCGCACGGCGAGATGTGCGGCATGATGGCCATCGCGGCGGCGCTTGCGGCACGCGGCGAGGGCCATCGCAAGACCGTGCTGGTGCCGGAATCGGCGCACGGCACCAATCCGGCCACCGCCGCGGCCTTGGGCTTCGCGGTCAAGGCGATCGGCGCCACCGCCGACGGGCGCGTCGACGTGGCGGCGCTGAAGGCGGCGCTAGGCCCCGACGTGGCCGCCATCATGCTGACCAATCCCAACACCTGCGGCCTGTTCGAGCGCGACATCCGCGAGGTCGCCGCGGCGGTGCAGGCGGCCGGCGCCTATTTCTACTGCGACGGCGCCAACTACAACGCCATCGTCGGGCGCGTGCGGCCGGGCGATCTCGGCA